>JAJSAL010000151.1 GCA_024274705.1 Spirochaetota bacterium | reverse complement strand
TGCCGGATCGTAGGCGGTCTCTGTCACCACTCCGTTGGGCAGGCTCTTTTTTACCTCCCGCCCCAGGGGATCGTATTCAAAGTTAGTGGTCATACCTTCAGGATCTGCTAATGAAAGCAGCTCATTTATCTTGCCATAGGTATAGGTGGTGACCCTTTCATCCTCCAGCCAGGCCATCCGGGTGCGATTGCCGGCCGGATCGTAGCCGTAGCCGATGCTCTTTTCCATGCCCAGATCGTGGGCCTCGATCAACCGGTTAAGCGCATCATATTCGTATTCCAGGGCTATTGTGTCATTCTCAGCTCCCACGATGTTGCCGGCAGGATCATAGGCAAAGCTCTTCTCCGTACCGTCTGAATACAGCACCCGGGTCAGCCGGTCAAGAGCATCGTACTCATACACGGACGACTCGCCGTTGAAGTCGGTTTTGCCCAACAGGTTGCCGGAAGGACCGTATGAGTACGTCTGATCACTTCCCAGCCGGTTTATTTCTCTCACCATCCGGTTGAGTTTGTCATACTCGTAGGTGTAAGGATTACCGGCTGCATCGATCTCTTCTACCAGGTTCCCTACCGCATCATAGGAATAGTGAATCTCTTCACCTAAGGCGTTGGTCTCTTTCACCAGCCTGTTCAGAGAATCGTAGGAGTAGGCTTGAGGCCGGGAAAGCTCATCCCGAAGGACCAGGAGGTTACCGTTTAAGTCATACTCATACGTTTTGACCGCATCCAGGGGGTCGGTCTCTTTGATGATCCTGCCAAGCGCATCGTATTCAAATGACCTCTCATTTCCCATGGCATCGGTGATCCCGGCTACCCGGCCTAAGTAGTTGTACTCATAGCTGGTTTCGGCTCCGTAGGCGTCAAGCCTCCTGACGACCCTGTTAAGAGCGTCGTACCGGTAAACGGTGGTGTTCCCGTTCTCATCGCGTCGTGTCAAAAGATTTCCCACGGGATCGTATGAGTATTCCTTCACTCCATGAAGCGGATCGACCGAGCGAACCAGCTTTCCCAGGCTGTCGTACTCATAGCCCGTGGCGTTCCCTTTCTTGTCGGTTCTCTTACGCAGCAGCCCCCGGGGATCATACTCCCACCTCTCAGCGAAACCTGCCGGATCGATGACCTTTTCCAGCCGGTTAAGAGCATCATACTCATACCCGGTCACATTTCCGTTTCTGTCGGTCACAGCTACCAGGTTGCCCGCTGCATCATAGGTGTACCCTGTTTCATTGTACAGGGGATCGGTAACACGTACCAGCCGATTGAGTTCATCATACTCATAGCCGGTGGTGTTTCCCAGCCGGTCGGTGACAGAAGTGATCTTACCGTTTCCGTTATACCCGATAAACCGGGTATTCCCCTCAGGGTCTTTGACCCACGCAACCTGCCCCAGTGCGGTATAGCCGTACACGGTGCGGTTGCCGTTCGGATCGATGACGGCAGTCAACTGCCCGGCCGCATCGTACTCGTAGCCCGTTGACGTCCCGGTTTCCACCTGGGTCTTCTTTCTGAGCCGTCCCCGCAGGTCGTATTCATATTCTGCGTGATTATCCCCTCCTATGCTTTTCCCCGTCATCTTCCCGTCTCCACGGTAGGTGTATTCCACCGTTTCTCCAAGGGGATTCGTTACGGTAACAAGCAGATGGCGTTTATCGTATTCGAATAGGGTCCGGTTGCCGTTTCCGTCCGTGACTGCGACTACGTCTTTCCTGTTGCTGTACTCGTATTCTTCGGCATTCCCCAGGGCATCGGTTACAGATGTTACCGTGTTGTCGTTGTTGTATTCATAAGCGGTAGTGTTTCCTTCAGGGCCGGTGAAGGTTAGCATGTTCCCTAAAACATCAGATGTTATCGTGCTTCGGTTCCCTTCCGCGTCAAGAATTGAGGCTACGTTTCCATACTCATCATACGAATAGTTCGTGGTGTTCCCATTCCTGTCGGTAAGGGATGTGATAAGTCCGCGCCGGTTGTACTCATACCTGTCCCTGGTCCCGTCAGGGTAATCAATGGCAAGAAGGTTTCCTTTCACATCATAGTCATACCAGGTGGTATTCCCCAGCGTGTCTGTGTAGGATGTCACCTTACTACCTTCATTGTAGGTCCATGCTTCCGTGTTTCCTTCCGGGTCTACCCGTTCGGTCATGTTTCTCAGGTCATCATACGCATACTCCCACACGTTCCCGAGCTCGTCCTTCTTCATGATCAGGTTGTTGTTTTCGTCGTACTCCATTTCGATAAACGAGCCGTCCGGGTAGTCTATACGGGTCGTTAACGCTTTTTCATTGAATTGATATACCTCTTCCACCCCCGATGCATTGATATACTTCGTCTTCCGCTCTTCAGGGAAGAACTCAAACCGTTCGGTATTCCCCTCCTCGTCTGTCGTCTCACTCGTGACCCATCCGTAATCATCATTATACTCATAGGTATATTCCCGTTTACTGCCGTCCGGTTTGATAATTTCGGTGAGCAGATTCCCGGAATAGGTATACTCGATCGTATCACCTTCCGCGTCGGTAACGGAAGAAAGTAACCCCCCAGGGGAATATCCGTACGACACAACATGGTTCTTCGGATCTTCAATAGTACTGATTCTTCCTCCATCCCAGGTGAAACGCACTTCCCTTAAAAAATCATCTCGTATCGCCTGAAGCGAGTAATCATCGTCATAGAGATACGATATCGTGTTCCCGTTAGGATCAGTGATGCTCTGAGGCCTGCCATACACTGAAAAGTACGCTTCCGTTTTGTCTTTCTTCACCAACACAAACGTCCCTTCTGCTGTAAGAACCAACGTATCATCGTTCGGCCGTTCGCTTGTTAACGTGGAACCGCCTGGAAAATAGTTTTGTAATCCATTGCTGTAATACACCCCGGACGCATAGTCAGGTTCTTCATCAAACCGGTACACATAGGCTGTTCCCCTTTCATCTACAAACACTACATATTCGTTCCCCATATGGAGGAGGGACCCGGATACCTCGTCGAAAGCGCTGTACCTGTTCAGCTCACCCATGTGATCGGACAACTCAGCTTCCTTCTTCGACTGTTCGATCATAGCGGTTATCTCTTCGAGAGAGGTTTCAATCGCAGGCTTTACCTCTTCCAGGTACGTATCGTCTATCGCATCTTTTCGGGCATTCAACTCCGACAGGTATCCGTAGACGGTCTGTCTTTTCGATTGGGCGCTTCGGATTTCACTCGCAATTCGTGCGGCCACTTTGTCCCGTACACTGTCCGGAACACTCTCTACATCAAACCGTTCTAAAGCGTATATAGTACTGTTGATAACTGTTAAGACCTCACCCGACGACGAAATAGCTGTATCAATGCTATCAATAGCGGATGCGTATTCACGTTCCGCCGTGCTCCGGTAGCCTTCAATCTCAGTTTTGCGGGCCTTAAGGTACTCCACCTCTTCCCAGGCAAACGGCTTTTTCGAGCGTATGATACTCATATCATGGTTAAAGAACCACTTCTTGCCAACAGACCCGGTAACAAGGGATGCATCATTATAGTTTCGGTTAACTGCTGCTTTTGTATTTATGAAAGGATAGGAAACATCGGTTTCGGCAGTTACGAATGCGCCATTCGATACATTGACCGGGTCTCCCGGTGTTAATGCGTAACTCGTATCGGTTTCTTCATTACTACGGTCACGATTACCTTCCCGATCAGATTCATTATCAGTTACACGTGTTTCGCTGTCATCAACCGCGCTTTGACCTTCCAGACCCAGGTCTACAAGTGTTCCTTCGGTTTCCGCAGTCCCGCTAAGAGCACTGTGTGTGTATGATGCGGCTTCCGCCAGCGCTCCATCGACTACTTCAGGTCCCGCTTCGTCCGAGGTTTCCACACGTGCCATATAATATTCCGGAGGACGATACGTTACCTTCTCCGGATGCGACTCTGATCTGTCGGAGTCTGTTCTATCTCTGATTACCGGTTCTGTATAATGTTCGGATATGGGAGTTCCGGAGGTGTTTTTTCCAGGGTATGTCCTCCTCCAATATCCCCCTATTTTCCATTGATCACTTCCATACGGACCTTCACTGTAGGCGTCCCGGACCGTCGTCGATCCTCGTTTAATAAGTACATCCAATGTGAAGTCGGCAGCATGGAGAAGTGATGACACAACAAGAATAAACATGCAGGAAATGAAGAGAAACCGTTTTGTATTCATTTTTTACACATCCTTTTTTTAATGGTTTGTTTACATTGTCCCGTACTAACTTTGATAAAAAGCTACCGCGTAAAACGGGATTTCCAGTACTACCCCTTTTTTCAACTCTTATAAGTATTATTCTTATCACACTTTCTGAATTCTCTAACCTTTTTCATTAATACTTCAGTATTATTCCTCTTCAAGCATCCTTGCAATACTTATGCAGGACCATGACACATTGATGCCACACTGCTGCTTTTCGAAGTACAGCCCGCTGCCGAGGCAAACGCATTCAGGTAAAAGCGTGCCATAATGAACCACCAGGTTTTATTAAGGTTTTATGAAAAAATCTTCTCAGAAATACCCGGGAGGGCGGGTATTATGTTACAATCACCAATCAAAGATCATTTTTCGGACATTACCGATCCTCGCGATGAAAACAGGCGGCACAATTTGTGTGGTTATCTGTAATGAGGACAAGTGGGAGGATGTAGAAGATTTTGGCAATGCAAAAATCCGCCATTTGTATCGCTTCACATTCACACCGTTATCAGGGCTCAATTCAGTTCGAACAATTCCGTCCTTCCCGCCAGGCCTGGGGGGACAGGTCGGTCTTCTTCTTGAACATCCTGGAAAAATAGTAGGGGTTTTCGAAGTTGAGTTCAAAAGCGATCTCCTTGATCGACCTGCCGTCGTCCTCCAGGAGAAGTTTCGCCTTGTTGATCTTCAGCTGCAGGAAATACTGGTACGGTGAAAGACCGGTGTATTCCTTGAACACGTGGCGAAACTTGTAGTAGTCGATGCCTAATTCTGCAGATACGTCGTGAATATCGATATTACGTTTTATGTTGTCTTCCAGGATGGCCCGTGCTTTTTCGATGATTATTTCAGTTTCCGACTCCTGGTGCTTCTGCCAGGAGTAACTCAACGTCCGGGCTATAATGTTCATAACAAGGGCGCCAAGCCTGACCTGGAACCCCGGGAGCTGACGGTCTGCAGTTTCCAGCGCTTCCTGGAAATCTTCTATAAGGGTGGCATGAAGGCCGACATGAAATACCGGGTCTTCAGGATCGAGGAATCCTGCGGTAAGGAGACGTTCCGGATAACTGCCGGTAAATCCTATCCAGTATTCGTGCCACCCTGTTTCCTTATCCGGAGCATACCAGTGAGATATCCCGGGGTAGAGAAAAAACACGGTTCCTTTTTTTATTGGAATTTCACCGGTTATCCGGGAAGTGAACACCCCCTTACCGGAACTTATATAGAGCACCTGGAATTCGTGGAGGGACCTTCCTTTTTGAGCCCAGTTCTTAAGGTATTGTTTGGGGTGATCTCCCGGTACAAGAGGGTGAGGAGATCCGGGCATGATGTGAGATTCCCCGGCACAGGTGGCGTAGATCTCCCACCGCCTGTCCCGCTCACTGTACGTGAGGTACCTGCTGTGTGAGTAGGACCTGCCGGTGTTCATGGGGAAAGAGTATACGATAATTACAAAAAGTGCATCATATTCCCCAAAAAAGGGATGTTGCCCGGGAACAGTTCTCTCTATAATAGGGTATCTGGAGGATAATATGGCATCCGATAAGGATAGGAAGATCATCCGGGAGTGTGCGAAAAAATGGATGGAGCTTGCGTCCCTGCCCGTAATGGAAGAGCGGAAACGGCTCTGGACCGCGGTACACGACCTTAAAGCCGAGAGGCCGGTCATCATGATCGAAACATCTCCGATTGAAGGATTTATCACCGAAGATATGATGCTCTGCGAAGATCCTTATCTTAGGGCGGTGGAGCGGAACATGCGGAGAACCATACGCCAGGCGGAAGAACTGGGAGACGATATCGTAGTTGAGCCGTATTACCGGATTGCCTGGGATATCGAAATCGGCGGTTTTGGCGTGGACGTGGATACCAAACCCGCCACCACCAGCACAGGGGAAACCTCGTTAGGTTATTCTTTCAGTTTTCCCGTCAGGACTCCTGAAGATGTCAATAAACTGAAAGAGCGGGACATCCGTGTGAACCGGGAGGCCACGGGAAAGCGGAAAAATTTTCTGGAAGATATGATGGGAGATATTCTTCCTGTGAAAGTGGGTAACTTCGATCCTTTCCTGGTGAACCATGGGGACGATGAATGGGCAGGGATGTTCTTTTTCGGCCTTACCTGGCAGATATTCCGGTTTATCGGGAACGATCACCTCCTGTACTGGCTTTATGATGAGACGGAGACCATGCACAAGCTGATGCGTTACATGGTGGAAGACAGGAAACGGCTTTTTACCTACATGGAACGGGAGCAGCTCCTGGTTCCCAACACGGACAACCAGATGGCGGGTCCCAGGGACTACGGGTATGTATCGGAGCTGCCCGGTCCGGACAAGGAAGAAGGGGTCACATTGAAAGACCTGTGGGGCTGGCCGGAGTCCCAGGAATCAACCATTATCTCTCCGGAGATGTACAGGGAGTTCATCCTTCCATACCTGGCGGAGCTGAGCGGTATGTTCGGCCTGGTCTACTACGGCTGCTGTGAAGCCGTGGATGACAGGTTCGAGATGATAGCTGAAGGCATGCCCAATCTGCGGTCTGTTTCCATATCCGGTTGGGCGGACTTCAAAGGTATGGCGGAAAAACTGGGAAAGAATTATGTGTACTCCCGGAAGCCCACTCCGGCATTCTTAAGCGCAGATCATCCGGACTGGGACCTGGTAAAGGAGGATATGCAGGAGACCTACGATGCCGCGAAAAACTGTAACGTGGAGCTGCTGTTCCGGGACCTGTATACGGTAAACGGTGATATAAACCGCTTGAAAAGGTGGGTGGACATGACGAAATCGATCTTCGGGATGTAACGGCTGGGAGTAAGCCGCAGCCCGGGGCAGTACTATATGGGAGGCGATAATGACATCCAGGGAACGGGTAATACGCTGCTGTGAACGGAAAGGGTTCGACAGGATACCCGTAAAACACGAGGGGACTCCGGAAGTGAACCGGCAGATTAAAGAATACTTCGGACTGAAAAACGATGAACAGATGCTGGTGGTCCTTGGAGATGATTTTCGGTATGTGGAACCTGAATATATCGGTCCTGAGCTGAAAACGTATCCCGACGGGAGTGTGGAGGGATACTTCGGGGAACGGTACATTTACAAGGAATTCGAAGGGGGTAAATACCTGGAATCGGTATACCAGCCTTATAAAGGGGTACTGGAGCTGAAAGACCTGGACCGGTCCCATTTTCCGAAGGCTGAATGGTTCGACTATTCCACCATCAGAGCCCAGGCGAAGCATATACGGGAGGCCGGGTGCGCCGTGTGTGCCGGTACGGCAGGAGATCTGGATTTCATCAACGGCATCTCCCGTGCCCGGGGTATGGAACAGGTACTCATGGACCTTATTGACGACAACGAGGTGTTTCTCGCGATCATGCAGGCCAGGTTTGATTTCTACTATCACCAGCATGAAAGGATGCTTAAGGAGGCGGAGGGTCTTATCGATTTCATGCACGTCGGGGATGATCTTGGAAATCAGATTTCCCAGATGATCAGTTTCGATATATTCGATAAACACTTTGCTCCTAAGTACGGTAAGTATTTCGATATGGTTCATTCCCGGGGCGCCCGGACCATGATGCACATGTGCGGTACCGTGTGGATGTTTCTGCCCAGAATGATACAATTGGGACTCGATGTGTACGATGTGGTCCAGCCTACCACCCGGGAAAACGACATTGCCGGCCTGGCAGAAAACTTCGGAGACCGGATCGTATTCCAGGGAAGCATGGATGTACAGAAGGAGATCGCCTTCGGCACAGTTGAGGACGTGGAGCGGGAAGTGCGGAGGCGGTTGGATCTATTTCCCAAGGGGGGACTCATCCTCGGTCCTTCCCATGCGATCCAGGCGAAATCACCCATCGGGAACACCGTGGCTCTCTACAGATCCGCCGGGAGCCTGATGGAGGACATCCCCGGGTGGGTGTATGACATCGAAGGGGTGACAAGAACTGAAATAAATATGTCGAAGTTGTTTTAACTTAAGGATATGTGCCGTTTCGCCTGCCACCCCGTAGGGGAGTAACCGGTTTTACTCTTGAAAATACGGGAGAAATAGTACTGGTTTTCAAAAGAGAGCTTGTAGGCGATCTCCTTGATTGAATATACCCCTTCTTCCAGCAGTTCTTTTGCTTTCTGTATTTTAAGGCCCAGGTAGTACTGATAGGGGGACAGTCCTGTGTGATCCTTGAAAATGCGGCGAAAGGTGGCGTACTCTATAGCCAGACCGGCGGCGAAATCCTTCATATCGATAGAACGAAAGAGGTGCTCTTCAAACAGGAATTTAGCCTTATCAACGATCTGCGCTCTTCCGGAAGCTGTTTCCTGGTCGTGAGATTTTTCCAGGAGCAGGGCGAGGATATCGATGATAATGGCCCCCAGCTTCGGCTGGAATACATCGGTGCCCCTTTCCGTCAGTTCCAGGATATCGATATAGTCCTGAAGGATCGTATCGTTGTGACCCACGGGAAACACCGCCTGGGAGGGAGAGAAAAACCCCTTTTCAACGAGAATTCTAGGATAATCACCGTCAAAACACACCCAGTACTCATCCCAGCCTGAGTCATCATCGGGGCTGTACCAGTGTTTCACCCCGGGAAAGAGCATAAACATGGTACCTGAATCGATCCTGGTCTCTTTTTCACCGGATTTGAATTTCCCTCGTCCCCGGGTTATGTAGAGGAGGGCGAATTCATCCAGGGTTCGGCCCTGTTTCCAGGTAAAGGCGCCGTATCTTTCAGGATGTGCTTCCGGGTGGGGAGGATATTCGCCTCCGGGAGGTGTCCGGGCAATACCGGAGCTGGTACAGTATATCTGCCAGTTTTTATCTGATCTGCCGGCGGTAAGATATTTACAATAGAACGATTCCAGACTTGAAACCATACCTGGTCAGAGTGTACCACACTCTCTCAGCATGGCAAAGATGCAAAAACCGGGATTTTATGGGTTACAGGTCTCTGTGTTCCCGGCAGGTTCGGGATAAAGATTTACAAAATCTGTATCTATTTTACCATTTTGTGCATTTTCAACAGGTTGAGGCTGTGGTAAGAAAGATAATCCGGCAGAAGCTTACTATTAATATTTGACAATACCGGTATATCGATCATAATAGGTACAGTTGGGTGACCCATGGTTTCCTGCAGAGTATGCTGTAGAAACCAATAATCACAAACATATTCAATCGGAGGTTTGGTATGAAAAGGTTTAAATGGTTCGGAATCCTGCTTATTGCATCCCTGTTCGCCTTAAGCGCAGGTGTACTGTTTGCTGGAGGCGACCAGGAAGCTGCTCCGGCAGCAGAAGAAAAGGAAATGGTGGAAGAGTCAAAAGCCGGTACGGTAGCGGAACCCGGTCTGTACGATACGTATGAGATGTACAGGGAAGCAGCCATAGCGGGGAAAGCGTATCCAGGTTCTCCCGGTCAGGGAAAAAAGCTCGGGTTCGCCAACATTTTCGGAACACTTCCTTTCTGTATCTCTGTAGAGCAGGACATTATTAAACAGGCAAAGCTCGCAGGGTTTGCAGAGAACGACATGATAATCATGGACAACCAGTATGACGCTGTTATCGGTTTAAAAAATGCAGATATTATGCTGGCCAAACGGCCTGACTTCTTTATCGAATTCCAGGCGGATGCCAAGGTGAACAGTATCGTCTCCGCAAAATTCAGTGCTGCGGGTATTCCTCTTCTGGCTATCGATGTTCCGGTACCAGGTGCACCTTTCATGGGAGTAAACAACTGGGGTGTAGCCCTGATGGGCGGTAAATACATGGCGAAACTGATCCGTGAAGATTTCGGCGGATGGGACCAGGTTGACCTGGTCGTGCTTCTTCAGATGCCTGCAGGCGGTGATGTAGTAATGCTCAGGTCTGAAGGGTTTGCAGCGGCTCTGGTGGAAGAGTTCGGCCCGGAAGCAGAAGATAAAATTGTACGGACCGACGGCGGTATGGGTCAGTCGGAACAGGCTAAAGCTGCAATGGATGATGTCCTTGCGGCATATCCGGATGCGAAGAAGATCGCGGTTACCTCGATCAACGAACAGACCATGGCCGGAATCATCGCATCCCTCCAGGGCGCAGGCCGATGGAATGCAGATGATATCATTGTTATCACTCTTGGTGTCGATGAACTCGGCCAGTCCCAGATCCGGGAGGGCTTAAGCGATGCGGGTATCGCGTTCTTTCCTGAAAAGTACGGCGAATTCATCGTTCCCGCAGTCTGTGCGATCCTGGACGGTAAAGCCGTTCCGCCCTGGATATATGTGGAAAACGAAATTATCACCATTGACAATATAGACCAGTACTATCCCCAATAAACAAAAAATACCGGGTCCTCCTTGTAAAAAGGGGTACCCGGTTTTTCATTCACATCATAATAATATAAAAAGAACGTATTTATATCAGCAGGCATGTGGTATCATTCGAATGCACTGATCTGTATGAAGGAGAGAGTGTTATGATCCGGAATGCTTTCAAGATGAAGCTTAAAAAAGGTTTTGAAGCGGAATATAAAAAGCGCCATGATGAGATTTGGGAGGAGCTTCAGAAAGCTATCTCCAAGGCAGGTATTTCGGATTATTCGATCTTTCTGGATGAAGAAACACTCGCCCTTTTTGCAGTACAGAAAGTGAGTGAAACCAACAGCGCTGATGAACTTCCCAATCTGCCGATCGTACGAAAATGGTGGGATTACATGGCGGATATCATGGATGTGAATCCGGATAATTCCCCGGTTGTGAAACCGCTGAAAGAAGTCTTTTACATGGAGTAATCTATGACAAAAAAGCTGCTGGAGATGACAGGTATCTCGAAACATTTTCCCGGCGTACAGGCGCTAAAAGACGTGAGTATCGATCTTCACGAAGGGGAAGTCCTCGGGCTTGTGGGTGAAAACGGAGCGGGTAAATCCACCCTTATCAAGATCCTGTCCGGGGACCATGTCATGGATTCCGGTGAGATATTGATAGAGGAAAATGTAGTGTCTTTCAAGTCTCCTGCGGATTCCCAGGGGTTGGGTATCCGGGTCATCTACCAGGAACTCGTTACTCTGGATACGCTTACCGTTGCGGAAAACATCTTCGTGGGAATGGTACCGGTTAAAAAAGGATTACCCCTGGTGGACTGGAAAACCATGAATAACCGTTCCGGGGAAGTCTTGAAAAAGATGAATACCGATATCAATCCGAAAAAAAATATCGGTGACCTCTCTATCCATGAAAAACAGATTGTCGAGATTGCCAAAGCGATCAATAAGAAGGCGAAAATTCTTGTCATGGACGAACCGACAGCGGCCCTGGGCCAGGATGACACGAAATCACTGTTTGAAATCATCCGGGGACTGAAAAAACAGGGAGTCGGCATTATCTATATTTCCCACCGCCTCGATGAAGTATTTGAAATTACAGACCGTGTAACAGTTCTCAGGGACGGTAAAAAAGTAAACACGGTTATTACAAAAGAGACAAGCAAGGGTGACCTCATCTCCATGATGGTAGGCCGGGAGCTCGATTCTTTTTATGCGAGGAAGGAAAATCCCTTAGGCAGCGTGCTGATGGAGGTGAAAAACCTCACTATCAACGGAATCGTGGAAGACATCAGTTTTTCACTGAAAAGCGGACAAATCGTTGGTCTTTTCGGCCTGTTAGGATCGGGCAGGCTCAATGTCGCCCGGGCCATCTACGGGTTGGACGGGATTGACAGCGGGGAGATTATCATAGAAGGAAAGAAAAGGAACATTACCTCTCCTAAGGAGGCGGTTAAATCCCGGATCGGGTTTCTCCCTATCGACAGGAAAATGGAGGGTCTTGCCCTGGCCCTGGATGTTAAATCCAATATAACCATGGCGAATATCGACAATATCGGCAGTGGATTTCTTATGGACAGGACCGTTGAGAAGGAAAAAGTTGAAAAGTGGATAAAGGACATCAATATTAAAGCCCCTTCCATAGATGTAGAGGTGAACACCCTTTCCGGTGGAAATCAGCAGAAGATCGTCCTTTCGAAACTGCTGGAAACAGGGTCGAAAATATTCATCATGAACGAACCCACCCGGGGTATCGATGTAGGGGCTAAGGCAGAGATCTATATGCTTATGGAAAAACTGTGCGAAACCGGGGCGGGGATTGTTATGATATCTTCGGAGATGCCGGAGATGCTGTCAATGTCTGACCACATCATCGTGATTTCCGAGGGCAGGGTAACCGGAGAATACGGCAAAGCTGAAGCGAGCCAGGAAAAATTGCTTCACGCAGCAACGATATAAGGATAGCGGGGGAAGGTATGTCCACAATAGACAGCGTCAATTCTACAGATGTCAAAGAGCGGAAGCGTCTTTCATCAACTGTTATACTCTTCATTTTCCTCGGGGTAATGGTGCTGGTATTCGCGATATTTTCGAAGGATTTCTATTCTTCTTACAATATCACTTCCATGATCACGAACCTGGCATACACGGGTATCGTTTCTGCAGCCCTTACATTTATTCTCATTACCGGGGGGCTGGACATCTCTATCGGGGGCAACATTGCAGTAACCTCCTGTGCAGTGGCGGCGCTGTACAACCTGCCGAATCATCTGCCCGTGGGAATCATCCTTATAATCGGTCTTCTCATCGGTGCTGTTATCGGTTCGATCAACGGGGTACTGGTGACCACCCTCGACCTGAATCCGATTATAACAACCTTAGGCACCATGTCGATGGCCACCGGAATGGCGTATGTTATTTCGAAAAGCCGGTCTATCCTGATGATGGAGGACGTAACCGGGTTTATCGGAAGGGGCCAGCTGGCAGGGATCCCGACACCCATCATCTGGCTCACAGCGGTGTATGTCGTCCTTGCACTAGTCCTGGCGCGGTCGAAATTCGGACGGAAAGTGTACTGTATCGGGGCGAATGAAGAGGCGGCAAGGATCTCCGGGATCAGGGTGAAAAAAGTAAAATATATTCTCTACCTGATGAGCGGTGTGGCAGCATCCTTCAGCGGTATCATTCTTGTCGGGCAGACCGCCGTAGGCATGCCCCAGCACGGGGTTGGATCGGAACTGGACATGATTGCCGCCGTGCTTTTAGGCGGCACAGTCCTCTCCGGCGGCAAGGGGAACATCATAGGAACCCTTGCAGGAGCGCTTATCTTAAGCGTTCTATACAATGGGTTTACCATGGTCGGTTTTAAATGGGTACACATACGGGTGTTCCAGGGGATCCTTCTCGTTGCCGTAGTGGCGCTCTACGAGATGCGGGACCGGAAGAAGTATTAGAAGGCAGGTGAAGTAACATGGCATACTCAACGGGATCAAAAAACGGAAAAAAGAACGTGCTGGTGGAAAAGCTTTCCGATATTTTTGTATACGGAAAATCCATGGTACCTGCCCTGATCATCCTGATGGTCTTACTCATCATGTTTTTCGGACTGGCTACTCCCAAGTTTTTTTCCTACCAGAATTTCAAAGCCATTTTAAGCAATATACCGGTTAAGGCCATAACCGCGATAGGCATGACCTTCGTCATTCTTATCGCCGGGCTCGATCTCTCCGTAGGATCGATTATCGGGGTAACGGCGGTAACAGCGGTCCTTTTTCACTATGCTCACATCCCGGCCATCGGTGTTGTTCTTCTAAGTTTATGTGTGGGCGCGGCTTTGGGGTCTGTAAACGGAGTTATCATTACAAAGGTAGGTGTCAATCCTGTTATTACGACCCTGGGAATGATGGCTTTTGCCCGGGGACTGGCTTCCTGGTTCTCACTGGAGATACCCGCCCTTAAAGTCGGAAGAATTTTCGATCAGCAGTTTCTCCTTATAGCACGGCAGTTTTTACCGCCCGGGACCCAGGCCATACCAATAACCCTTATTTATATCATCGTGCTGTATGTACTGTTTTCCCTGGTACTTCGTTACACCAGGTACGGACGAAATGTATTCGCTACAGGTAGTAACGAATACGCCGCCCGCCTGGCAGGTATCAACGTTAACAGGATTAAGTTTTCCGCCTACATGCTTTCCGGGATCATGGCGTCCCTCGCGGGGGTCATCCTCCTTGCCCAGCTTTCCCTGGGGAGGGACGATGCAGGCACCGGGGCCGAACTGGAAGTAATTACCGCCGTTGTCCTGGGCGGGGTGAGTCTTGCCGGCGGAAAGGGGAATCTTCTGGGCGTGATTATCGCCGTGTTTATCATCGGTATCATCCGGAACGGGATGGTCCACCTGGAGCAGGTAACAGGCATTTCCTACTACTGGAGGGAAGTCGTTAAGGGAGGGATCCTCATTCTAGCTATCTCCATAGACGCGGCCAGGACCCTTGCTGTCAAGAAGAGGCAGGTGGTCCGGCAGTAGTATTCTGTCTGCCCCCTTATTATTGATATCGCTGCTGAAAATAAATTTAGTTGATTCTCACCTGGGGAAACATAATACTCTACTGTAAGAAAACGCAGATATTAATAGGGGTGGTATATGTTTTTCTCGATGAAATTTAAGTTAACTCTCAGTTTCGTATTAGTTCTGGTCCTGCTCCTATCCATATCGATGATGGGAATCCTGGCGAATATTCGGAACTCCACCAGGATCAATGAAATCGAAGTCGAAATACTCGCAGATACCATCACTCTCATGGAAATTCAGAAGGATGTTGTCCAGGTCCAGCAGTGGCTTACCGATATTTCTGCAACCAGGGGAAACGACGGACTGGACGATGGATTAGTAATTGCCGGGACCTACTACAACGATGCAAGAGACAAGCTGAAAAATCTTATCGGAGAGCATAAAATTGAACAGGGTCAGGCGGAAAGTGCTCAGATTCTCAAGGAAATTTTATTGGATATGGATGATTTCTTTGTTATGGGCAAAAAGATGGCCAAGGCGTATATCGACTCCGGCACTGCCCCGGGGAACAGGATGATGGTTCAGTTCGATCCCTTTGCGGAAAAGATTACCTGGGAACTCGAACAGCTTGTTACCCGCCATAAAACAGAACTGTCCCGCCGTTTCGGTGATGTTCAGGAACAGTTAGCGTTTTCGATTCGGTTATCGATTATCATTTCCGGTGTGGCCCTCGCCGTGGTGCTTTTCCTTTCAATTCTTCTTTCCAGGTCCATCATGAAATCGATAAATGCCCTCATTTCGTATACCTCGGCAACAGCCCGGGGCGATCTCACAGGATCCGTGGATGTCAGGTCTAAGGATGAATTTTCCCATCTGGCCGGGGTGTTCAGTGAGTTTGTACATAAATTAAAGGGGATTGTTACAGGAATCAAAGAAACGGCGGCTGAGAATATACGGATGAAGCAGGAGCTAAGTGCAGGAACTGAGCAGACTGCAGCGTCCCTGGAGCAGATATCCGCCAATCTTAAGTCTATCCAGGACCAGATCGAAATGCTGAATACAGGGATAGGGAACTCATCTGTTTCCTCTGAAGAAATAGCCAGGACAGTATCGAATATGAATACCCGGATCGAGAATCAGGCTGCAATGGTGGAAGAATCGACTGCTTCGATTACAGAGATGATCGCGTCTATTGAAAGTGTATCGGACATCACTGCAAAGAAAAAGGACGCAACCGAAACACTGGTAAGAACGGCTGAACAGGGCGGGGATAAACTCGCCGTAACTATCCGGAATGTCGAAGAGATTGCCAGTTTTGTTTCCGATATCCGGGAAATTACTGAAATCATTTCACAGATAGCCAATCAGATGGACCTTCTTTCCATGAATGCGGCAATAGAGGCTGCCCATGCAGGAGATGTGGGTAAAGGGTTTGCCGTTGTTGCAGATGAGATGAGAAAACTGGCGGAAACCTCCAGCACTAACTCGAAACAGATTTCCGAAATCTTAAAGGAAATGATCAGCAGGATCGAGACAGCCTCTCTTTCGGCTCAGGATACAGGGGAAGCATTTGCTGCCATCAACGGGGAAGTGGTAGAGGTTTCAGAGGCGTTTTCGGAAATTGCTGCGGCAATGATGGAACTCCAATCCGGGGGTAAACAGATCCTCGACGCAGTAACCCAGCTTCAGGAAGTGACCGTACAGGGTAGGGAAGGTTTTTCAGAAATCAATACCGGGGTGGAGGGAATTGCTTCATCCATGAACGAATTCAATCAGATATCCGAACAGGTGTCAGGAGCGATGAATGAGATTTCCAAAGGAGCCCAGGAGATTTCATCGGCAATGAACGAGGTTATGGAAATCAATCATAACCTCGAAGAAACGATGAACACACTTACATCTAAAATCAGTTTTTTCGAGGTGTGATTTTACTTTATACGATTACGACTTCCACATCATGGGCTTTCAGCAAACCCTTCGCTTCCTCGGGAATTCCGCTGTCGGTGATGATGACGGCGATTCGATCGAAACCGCAGAGGAGGAGGTCTCCTGCAGTCTCGAACTTGCTGCTGTCCGCCAGGATGATGAGCTTATCCGCCTGATCGATCATAAGGCGTTCTACCCGGATCAGGTTGATCGCCTTGTTGGTCACCCCCTGGGTTCCGATACCTCCCACGCCCATGAACACTTTTGAAGCGCGGAAGTTCCGGTACATGTCTTCGTCGAAGGGGTCCAGGATGAGCTGGGATTCCGGAAAAATGATGCCCCCCGGGAGGTATACCGAGTTTTCGCTGTGCTTTACGAGGTACTCTGCAATGGCAAAGGAATTGGTAATAATCTTGAGTTTCAAGGGGGTCAGAAATTCCACCATCCGGTAGGTGGTGGAGCCGCCGTCGATAATGATGGTCTCCCCTCTTAAGCACATCGAAGCGGCTTGCTTTGCGATAAGGCGTTTTTTTCATGCATGATTCCTTTTCTGTATTCAAAAGGAAGTTCATGGTATACCGGGTCCCGGCTTTTCAGCTCATCTGTCGCTTCGGCCCCCCCCCGTACCCGCCGGATGTATCCCGATGCTTCAAGCCGGGCCAGGTCCCTTCTCACGGTAGCTTCGGAAACGTTTGCCAGCTCCACGATGTCGTGGATAGATACGAAGGTGTTTTGTTTTACCAGGCGCAGGATAGTTTCCTGTCGTTCCCTGTCAAGCACGGTAAACTCCGTTTGTAAGGTAACCGTCAGCACTCCTCTATGAGGGCCTTAAGGCGCTGAATATTCTGCTTACGATTTATCCCTTTCTCGAACATCGAAGAGGTTCCTACCACCAGGGTCTCAGCGCCTGCTGCTATCATGTTCGGGATGTTCTCCCAGCTCACGTTGCCGTCCACTTCGATTTCGATATCGTACCCGCTCTTTTTAAAGCACTCTGCAAATTCCCGGATCTTTTCAATGGCTTGGGGAACCAGCCTGCCGCCGGAATAACCTGGATTAACGGTCATCATGCAGATGAACTCGATATCGGGAAAAAGGTGCTTAACCGACTCCAGGGGTGTTGCAGGATCCACCGCAATGCCGGCGCGGGCTCCCTGGTCCCTGATGAAAGAGACGGTCCTCAACGGGTGATAGCACACTTCCGGGTGAAAAGTAACGACGCAGTCCGGAAAACCGGCAAACACCGGCACGTAGGCATCCACGTTCTCGATCATCAGGTGGATGTCCATAGGTATGGAAGAGTGTTCCGCCAGCACTTTGCAGAACCCGGGACCCAGGGTGAAGTTGGGCACATAATGGCCGTCCATGATATCGATGTGGAGATAGTCGATCCCGGTTTCATCGAAGAGTGTAAGCTCATCCTCCAGGTGGAGAAAATCTGTACACATCATGGAAGGGGATATGCGGATGGATTGTCCCTTACCGGTTCTCGTCATTTCCCCCCTCCTCTTTTACGTAGACGGCCGGACGATCACTTTAAATCCCTGGCGGGATTCGTGATAGTCGAAGGCCGCCTGTATGTCTGAAAGGGGAAAGATTTTGGATATGTATTTCTTTGCGTGGATATATCCCTTGTGTATCGAGTCTACCGCGATTTTGTGATGCCTCGGCAGCGACCCGTGACTTCCCATGACGAAGCACTCTTTATAATGAATCAGATTCGAATCCAGTTCAAGTGCGGGCTGGTTCTTAAGCCCGCCGAAAAGGTTTACAAATCCCCGGTGGCGCACCATGGCTATAGCGTCTGCGTGGGCTTTGACCGAACCGGCGGTGGTGATCGCCAGGTCCACCCCCTCTCCTCCGGTCTCATCCATGACGATCTGTACCAGGTCTTCCTCTTCGGTGGAGATGAACCGTGCATCCGGAAGAAAGGATTTGGCCATCTCCAGCCTTTTTTTCGACCGCTGGGCCGCAAACACCAGGGAGGCGCCGTATACCCTGGAAAGTTCCAGCATCATACACCCGATGGGACCCAGGCCGATGATGCACATGCTCTTACCGATGGAAAACCGGGCCAGTTCCAGTCCATTGACGGCGCAGGCTAACGGTTCTGCTATGGCAGCCTCGTCATAACTCATGGAATCAGGTATGTAGGTGACAGGGCCGTAGTTCAAAGTGGTTTCGTTTAACACCATGTATTCCTGGAATCCTCCCGGAAACTGGTACCCGATGGCGTAGTTGATAGCGCAGTTGGTACCCATACCGTTAGTACACCAGTAGCACACGCCGCAGGGTACATCCGCCCCGACGGCAACACGGTCCCCTGTTTTGACCCTGGTTACGTTTTTCCCGGCTTCCACTACCTCGCCGGCAATTTCATGCCCCATTACCGCCGGGAGTTTTACCCGGTCGTTGCCGTAGTGATAGATCCGTATGTCCGATCCGCACACGGCGCAGGCTTTTACTTTAACTATAGCATCATTGTCCCCGCACCCCGGCAGGGGAACGTCTTTTACGATAAGTTTATCGTATTGCTCTAAGACAGCTGCTTTCATGGGGTAAGACCTCCGACCTTCAGTGTACTCATAGTATCCTTAATCAACGTAACATTCAAGCAAAAATAGTCAAAACATGTCAACTAATCTAAATAATGCTTGAAAAAGATATATATTAATCTTATTATGGTTCCCGGGAAGGTGATGATGAACGTTCTTGTACTCGAAGAAAATGGAAGGTTGACATACAAGGATACACCCCTGCCGGAATGTCCGGGCGACAGGTGGATATTGGTAAAAGTCGCAGCTTCAGGCATATGCGGGTCTGATATCCACCGGGGGTTCGGTGGAGGAGCGTATCATCATCCCCTTATTATGGGGCATGAATTTTCAGGATTAGTGGAGGATCCCTGTTCCGGGAGTGCCTTTAAAAAAGGTGACCGGGTTACCGTCTTCCCTCTCATCCCGTGCCATACCTGTGTACCCTGCCAGACCGGAGACTATGCCCAGTGCCTGGACTACGATTATCTCGGTTCCCGCCGGGACGGTGCATTCGCGGAGTATGTCTACGCCCCGGAGGAAAACCTGGTACTCCTGCCGGATCATGTGGATATTCTCCACGCGGCTCTGACAGAACCCTGCGCTGTTGCTCTCCACGGAGCGAACAAGTTTTCCTTCAAGCCGGGTGCGTCTGCTGCGGTGTTCGGCGCCGGTGCAATCGGCAATATGGTTGCCCAGTGGCTCCGCATCAGGGGAGCCGGGAAAATCATGATTGTTGATATCGACAGGGAAAAGCTGGACCTGGCAGAGCAGATGGGATTTATACCGATCGATGCAGGAGATGCGGATCCGGTGGGGACAATCTCCGGTTTCACGTCGGGGAACGGTGCGGATTGCGTAGTCGAGGCAGTAGGCCTGCCGAAGACCTTTCTGCAGGCTGTGCAGTCGGCAGCCCGGTTCGGGGAAGTCGTCTTTTTAGGAAACATCGAAGGGGAGTTCCGGATCGGCGAGAAGGATTTTTCCCATATTCTCCGTAAGGAGATCCGGATTTTCGGTACCTGGAACTCCAGGTTCGCGCCGTCGGGACATAATGAGTGGACAGCGGTGCTGGATTATATGGACCGGGGGATGGATGTCGGTTCCCTCATCAGCCACACGCCCTATCTTTCGGAAGGAGTGGACATGTTTCGCAGAATGGTGGAGAAAACGGAAACCATCAGCCGTGTAGTGTTCCGGGTGGGTTAAGCAGGTGGAATTCAGTCTTGGCATCAAGAGTGATCCCATCGAATACAGGTATTCCCACAGGTGGCTGTTCCGGTTGATGGATCGTATCGATGTGCGGTACGTGCAAATCGGGAGTTTTTTCGAGGTTTACTCTATGGAAGACGGGTTTTTTTTTGATCTTAAGGACGATGCAGAGAAGTGCGGGGTCCGGATTAAAAGTTGCTTTACTACACACAGGGAATTGGGAGGATTTTTTTCCGGGAATTCCTACATGGAACGGGCCGCCCGGAAAAACTACGAACAGTACATCCATGCTGCATCACTTCTCGGTGCCGACTATATCGGTTCCAACCCCGGTACGGTTCCCAGGGACCGGATGGAAACAAAAGGGACGGGTATCGCCTGTTACCTGAAACACATGAAAGAGCTCATGGAACTGGCCAAAGAGAAGGGATTAAAAGGGCTTACCATGGAACCCATGTCTTCCCTGGCGGAGCCTCCCACCCTGCCGGAAGAATTGGATTATATGCTGGGTACACTCTCCGGGTATCACCAGGATCACCCGGATACCACGGTTCCTGTATATGTGTGCGGTGATATTTCCCACGGATATGCAGATCAAAAGGGCCGCATCATCCATACCAACATGGATCTCTTCGAGCATCAGATTCCCTGGACGGCTGAGTTTCACTTCAAGAATACCGACAGGATGTTCAGCTCCACGTTTGGATTTTCAGAGGGGGAACGGCAGCTTGGCATAGTGGACCTTGGAACAGTGAGGTCACTCATCGAGCAGAACAGCCGGATGTTTCCGGTAGACCACCTGGTGGGATATTACGAAACCGGGGGACCGAAGATGGGAAGGGAGTATTCGGATTACCTGCTTGAAAAAGAACTGACTACGTCGATACAGGCCTTAAGGGCTGTGTTTTCCGGCGGGTATACCCTTTCATGATCAACGAAGTGTTACTCCATCCTACAGATATCATCATCATGGAGCGGATGTGATTTCCGGGAATTCACCTGTTGCAATGATAGAAAATGATAGTGTTATCGTATCCGGAAATGACATCCTGAGCTGTTTCGACCGCCTGGAGATTACCGATTTTATTGCTGATTCCATTATTTCGGCGAAAGGGCTCGGCCCTTTGAGTTTGATGGATGATGCCCGTATTCAAAGGCTGAAGGATGCGTTTTTATCCTGATGAGGTCTCAGACGAACCGGGATTTTCCCCGGCTTTTAAGAAATGCAGTAAACCGCGAAACGGAAAGGTTCATAATGATCTCTTCCGGCATACCGATCTTTTTAAAGATTTCGTGCACCTTGCCGAACTCTCCTACATCCTTTGCTATATGGCTGTCGCTTCCCACGGCCACGTTAACACCGTGCTCCAGGCAGAGTTCGGCGATTCTCATACAGTTTTCTTCGCTCCCCTTCCTGCTTACGCCGAAAGAGCTGTTATTGATTTCTATCAGTTTATCGTAATCCTTTGCCGCATCTAAAACCTGGTGGAAGTCGATAGGGAATGCAGGGTTCCCGGGATGCACGATGATGTCTACGAACCGGTTTTTAATAGCACCGACCATTCCCCTGGTATTTTCCTTTTCCGACCCTGCCTGGATACAGGGATTGTGAAATCCCGCAAGAACGATGTCGAGAACTTCAAGACGGTTCTCGCCTAAGTCCAGGGACCCGCTGAAATCCATGATGTTTGCCTCCACACCCCTGAGTATCCGGATAGCGTACATGGTCTCAGGCAGTACTTTCAGATTTGAAAAAAAGAAATCATGGGTTCCGCCGGGCAGGGCCGGCCCGTGATCGGTAATGCCTATCATCTGAAGGCCTTTTTTCGAAGCTGCCCTTGCAATCTCCGCAATGGTACTGTATGCGTGACCGGAAGCGATTGAGTGGCAATGGAGATCGATTTTATATTTCATATGTGAAGGAAGATACAAAGGTTTACCAGATAAAGCAAGACGGACGTATTGCTTTTGACACAGGCCTTATAATGTGCCATCATTTTTTTAAAGGAGAATGTATGGAAGAAGTTCATTATTATTCGACCAATGTCACCTGGAACGAAGGGAAGACCGGGGACCTTTCGGAACCCACGCTTCCGAAGATCGAAGTCGCGACACCGCCGGAGTTCCCCGGGGGCGTACCTAATATCTGGTCCCCGGAGCACCTGTATGTTGCGGCCGCCAACGCATGTCTCATGACCACATTTCTTGCAATCGCTGAGAACTCGAAGCTGGAGTTCCTCTCTTACGCCTGTGAGGGGACAGGGAAACTGGAAAGGGTTGAGAAAAGATTTATGGTTTCCGAGATCCAGCTGAAACCGGAGATAGTGGTTCCTGACGACCACGCCGCGGAAAGGGCGGGGAGGATCATCGAAAAAGCAGAACAGGCGTGCCTGATTACGAACTCCATGAAGACAAAGGTATTCCTTTCCCCTGATATCAGGACCCGGGACTGACCGGTGAACAGCTTCAGGATTATCGATCTTCCTGAAAAGTATGTTCCCCTCTATTGTGTATGTCTGGAAGACTGGAAACGTTTAGGAGGAATGTATGGAGTATAAACTGAAATTTTCTGCGAATATCAACACCTTTAACGGCTGTGCGGACAGGTATGTGCTGGACGGATACGGACCCCGTCGTTCGACGGAAGAGCTTATACAGGCTGCAGCCGGTATTCCCGGTTTGTCCGGCGTGGAACTGGTGGGCAAATGGCATGTGAATGATGATAATCTAACGGCGATCCGCTCACAGGTCCGGGATGCCGGCTTAAAGGTGACGTGTGTTACTCCGGATATCTGGGCATCCGCTAAGTGGGGGAAGGTTCCTTTTCTTCGAATGATCCGGCGGTCAGGAAAGATGCGGTGGAGACCGTGAAAAACTCGATGGACTGGGCAAAAGAGCTGGACTGTACCGTTGTGGACTTATGGTTCGGACAGGACGGATACGACTACCCTTTTGCCGCTGATTATCCCCTTCAGTGGGACCGCATCATCGACGGGACCATCGAATGTGCGGAACATCTTCCCGGGGTAGACCTTGTTATCGAATACAAACCCAAAGAACCCCGCACCCACTGTACCGTCAGTACCGTGGGAAAGACCCTCCTCCTGATCGAAAAAGTGAATAAACCGAATGTAGGTGCCATGGTCGATATTGGTCACGTCCTGGAAGCCTACGAACATCCTGCGGAATCACTGGCTCTCCTCCATTATTTCGGGGATAAGCTTAAATACATGCACTTCAACGACAACTGGCGGCACTGGGACGATGATATGACCGCCGGGTCCGTGCATACCATCGAACTACTGGAAACCCTGTACTGGCTGGACCGGATCGGTTATGACGGATGGTACGCCCTGGATATTTTCCCTTACCGCGAGGACGGCCTGGAAGCAGCCTCCGAAAGCATCGGCTGGATCCAGGGCCTCCACAACCTGCTGGAAACCATGGGCAGGGAACGGATCAAAGGGATCATTACCGAAGGGAACACCATGGCTGCATCGAGGATGATCCGCGAAGCCCTTTTGGGGGGTACATAAAGGTGCAGAGCCGAAGCCCTGCACCTCCCGGCGCGATAACTGCGGGAGCGGTTCCTTTATGCGATCCCGCCCCGGGTTTTCAACTTTCCCATAATACTTTCTTATCTCCTTAATATGTTTGATGTTCCCATAATGTAGCACTTGGGGTGGAATTTCAAATGATCCTGGTTTTCCCCCCTCCCTGTTGACAAATGAAATATAGTTACATATTATACTGTTTTAGAATGTAATATATTTACATGGAGATTTCTGTGAACACCATACTGGCGAGAATTGAAGGTATGCATCACCGTATGCCGAAAGCGGAAAAACGGGTTGCCGGTTATATCTCGGCTCATGCCGGCCAGGTACCCCTGCTGACGGTGGAACAGATTGCGGAAAACAGCGGCAGTAGTGTTGCAACGGTCAGCAGGTTCGTGAAAAAGCTGGGGTACCCTGGTTTAAGGGCATTTAAGGTGGATCTTGCCCGGACCGGTTCGGCGGAAGAGGATGCGCTTTTCCAGGGAATAGGCCCGGACGACACGGACCGGGACGTTCTTAGAAAAACGTTCCAGGGAAACCGGCAGAGCCTTAAGGACTCCCTGGCCCTTCTCGATCCCGATGAGGTGGTGGAATGCGTCAGGAAGCTCACGGAAAAGAGCAGGATCGTTTTTTTCGGGGTCGGCAGTTCAGGCTTCCTCGCGGGAGATGCGGCGATGCGGTTCAGGTTCCTGGGGTTCCAGGCGGCTGCATACACAGATCCTGCAGAGATGATCTTTAACGCTGCCGCTGCTGATGTAAATACCGGGGTCATAGCCCTTTCGCATTCCGGTGAGACCATCCTCACCGTTGAATCCGCGCGCATGGCCCGGGAGCAGGGTGCCCTCACGGTGGGTATTTCCAACTATCCCGGAGCACCCCTGTCCCGGGTATGCAGGTATAATTTCTATACATCTTTTCCGGAAACAGCGGTGAGAGTAGCTGCCCTGTCCGGCAGGGTGGCCCTGCTGTGTATTATCGATGCCCTGTACCTTTTAACAGCCAGGTACCGGACGCCGTTATACGACCTTAAGGGCATCAGCATCCTTACGGACAATCTGCTGCGCCGGAAACAGACAAAAAGGAGAAATTGAAACAATGGCGGAACAGATCATAGTTCCCGGATCAGGTGAACTGGGGGACGAGATTACCCTTGTACACTGGCACAAGAAGGAAGGGGAACCTGTCCGTGCCGGGGAGCTTGTAGCGGAAATAGAGGCCCAAAAAGGAGTATTGGAGATCGAAGCCCACACCGGGGGGTACCTGATCGCCCGAATTGTACAGGAAGGAGATGTGATAACACCCGGAGATATCCTTGGGTACATCGGAGCTTCCGGGGAAGAGATCGAAAAAGGGAAACCTGCTGCACCCGGGATCATGCCCCGGGCCCGGAAACGCGCGACAGAGATGGGAATCGACCTGTCCCGGGTACACGGGTCGGGACCTAACCATACCATTACCGTATCCGACATTGAAGCTCATGGAGGCGGGATATCTCCCCAGAGAAAACCTGCGGACGTCCTCCTTTCTAAAAACCAGTCCGCCGTTGCCAGGGCGGTGTCGGTGAGCCACAGGGAGACCCCGGTGATCCACCTTACGGCTGAAATCGATATGACCCGGGCGAAAAAGGTAAAGGAGCGGGGTATCCGCTTCGATGCCCTGTTTATCAAGATATCCGTGGAAGTGCTTCCCGGTTATCCTAAGTTCCACTGGGTGATGGATGAATCAGGAATCAGGGAATCCGCATCCCCGGGGGTCGGCTATGCTGTTTCCGTACATGATGATCTCTATACCCCTGTCCTGCCCGATCCCCGGGGTAAAAGCCTTAAAGAGATCGATGCCGACCTGGGAGATTGTATTGCCGGGGTGTCCCGGGGGAGTGTTTCTGCTGACGAACTGAAAGGGTTTACCCTTCTTTTGAGCAACCTCGGCATGTACGGCATTACCGCCTTCGATGCCATCATTCCCCCGGGTGCGGCAGCTGCCCTGACCTTCGGATCGATAAGAGAAGCGACGGTGGTTCTGGAAAATGAACCGGTTGTCCGGCCGGTTATGACCGTTACGCTGACGGTGGACCACCGTATCATCAACGGCGCGTATGCCGCCAGGTTTTTAAAGGATTTTAAAACCAGGATGGAAACCTTTGAAATGGGAACCATGGAATGGGCGGAACGATGATTTCTGGAAGATTCCTAGACTTAAGCCACCAGCTTATTCCGGGAAAAGAAGAGTATAACCTGGAACTGGAAACTTACGACACCACCGAGCTGTACCCTCAGTATAAAAAGGACAAGGACACCTGGTACATATTACAGGAGATACGCATGTTTTCCCATTGTGGAACCCATATCGAATTTCCCTACCATCACAACCGAAGAGGGATGGACGCTTCCCGCTTCCCGCTGAAAAGGCTGATTTCCGATTGTGTGCTTCTCGATTTTTCTCATAAACAGCCGGGAGAGTTCGTAACACCGGATGAACTCCTGGACATAGAGAAAATGATCCTTCCCGGGGATTCCGTCCTGTTCAATTTCAACTGTGCACGGTACTACCGGACAGGGCGTTCCCACGACCGGCCTATCCTTGACCATGACGCGGTAAAGTGGCTGGTAAACGAGAAGAACATCAATCTTGTCGGGTCTGATGCATCCGGCATAGAGCTGAAAGGGGTACCGAACCAGCCGAACCACCAGTTCCTGATGGACAGGGATATTCCGATTATCGAATTCGCTGCGCACCTGGATACACTCAAAAAAGAGCGGTTCACCCTGTTTATCCTGGCCTTAAGCATACAAGGTCTCGACGCGTGTCCGGTGCGGCTTGTCGCTTTAGAGGAGGAATAGATGAACGAAGATACTGCCTTAGGGCTCTATAAAACCATGGTATTGATGAGAAAATTCGAGGAAAAACTCTTTTATCTCTTTTCCACCAGGGCAATGCCCGGGAGTATGCACCAGTACAATGGGCAGTAGGCAGTGGCAGCCGGTGTGTGTGCCCATCTCTCGAAGGAAGATTACATCACCAGTACACACCGGGGGCACGGTCACTGCATCGCCAAGGGGGCGGATATAAACGCGGTTATGGCGGAAATGTTCGCGAAGAGCACCGGCTGCTGCAGGGGAATGGGCGGTTCCATGCATATAGCGGATTTCAGCGTGGGCATGCTCGGGGCAAACGCCATCGTTGCCGGGGGCATCCCCATAGCTGTCGGCGCCGGGTGGACCTGTAGTTACATGGAAAACGGCAACGTGGCTGTTGCTTTTTTCGGTGACGGCGCGGCCAACGAGGGGGCTTTTCACGAAGCCCTCAATCTCGCTTCGGTGTGGCAGCTGCCGGTCGTATTCGTGTGTGAAAATAATCTCTACGGGTTTTCCACCCACTACCGGAGGGTGACCAATATCGAACATATTGCGGAGAGAGCCGGGTCTTACGGTATCCCCGGGATCATTGCCGATGGGATGGATGTCCGGGATGTCTATGCCAAAGCCGGTGAAAGTATCGAAAGGGCCAGGGCTGGAAAGGGGCCGACGCTCCTGGAATGCAAGACCTACCGGTTCAGGGGGCACTCCCGTTTCGAGCCCGCCACGTACCGGGACAAAGAGGAACTGGAGGAGTGGAAAGAGCGGGATCCCATATCGTACTATCGAAACATTCTTATAGAGGAACTGAACATACAGGAATACCTGCTGGACAGTATCGAAGGGGAAGCGGAGAAGGTGATAGAAGAATCCGTCGCTTTTGCGGAAGCCGGCCCGGACCCTGATCCTTCAGCGTACAGGGACTACGTATTCAAATAACAGATGGAGCTGTGACAATGAAAAAAAACATCGTACAGGCCCTGCGTCAGGGGCTTTTAGAAGAGATGGAAAGGGACAGCCGGGTCGTTCTTTTAGGAGAAGATATCGGCGTATTCGGCGGAGCATACAGGGTTACCGAAGGGCTTTATCAGCGGTTCGGCGAGAAACGGGTCAGGGATACCCCCATCTCCGAAGCAGCTATCATAGGCGCTGCCGTGGGGGCTGCCATGACCGGTCTTATTCCTGTTGCGGAAATGCAGTTCAACGATTTTATCGCCTGCGGCATGGACCAGCTCTGCAACCAGGCCGCGAAAATACGCTCCATGATGGGGGGGCAGGTCTCTGTTCCCTTGGTGCTTCGGGCCCCCATGGGTGCTACCGGAAGGGCCGCCCAGCATTCCCAATGCCTGGAGGGGTGGTTTATGCACTGTCCCGGTCTTAAAGTTGTCCTTCCTTCCACTCCCTACGATGCGAAAGGGCTGCTCAAGACTGCCGTTAGGGACGAAAACCCGGTCGTGTTCCTGGAACACAAGATGCTCTACGGCGGCGCTTCCCCGGGAGGTAAGGCGAAAAGCGCTGTGGACTCTTTAAGCAACGTGTATGCTCCGGCACCGGACGAAGAGTACACTATCCCTTTCGGCAAAGCTGATGTCAAACGTGCCGGGAAGGATGTAACCATTATTGCCACGAGCCTTATGGTACACCTGGCCCTTGAAGCGGCACAACATCTCGGGAGGGAAGGAATCGATGTGGAAGTGTTAGACCTTCGTACCCTGGTTCCCCTGGATAGAGAAACTATTCTCGTCTCTGTCTCCAAAACAGGACGTGTGGTCATTGCCATGGAAGAAGTTGTCACCGCAGGGGCGGCCGCGGAGATCGGAGCGCTTATGGCGGAACAGGGGCTTTTCTATCTTAAAAGCCCGGTGAAACGGGTATGTGCCGTGGACACGCCGATTCCCTTCGCTCCTGCCATGGAAACGGATGCAGTACCCGGACTTGGGGATATCGAAAAGGCCGTCCTGGAGGTGATGGAGTGGAAATAGGGTATATCTTCGACTTTGACGGAGTCCTGGTGAATACCATGCCCCTCCATTTTTCCGCTTACAGCCGGGCCCTGGAAGAAGCGGGCGTTCCCATAGACAGGGGGCAGTTCTACCGTCAGGCGGGCATGACCGGGAGAGAACAGATAGCGTACTTCTGCCGTAACACCGGGGTGGATAGGGATGTGGAAGCCATATACCGGAGAAAAAACGAGATCGCAAAGGACCATTTCGATCTCGTTGAGTCCATACCGTGTAATATCGAACTTTTCAGGTCGCTAAAAAATGCAGGGCATCCTGTGGCTGTCGCGTCGGGAAGTTCTAAACCATCCATACTGCCCGTGGTAGAGCGGTTCGATATTCCTGTGGACATCATCGTATCATCGGAGGATGTTGAAAAAGGAAAACCCCACCCGGACCTCTTTCTGGAAGCGGCAAAAAGGATGGACCGGTCTCCCTCCCGGTGCGTGGTTATCGAAGATTCCGATGCCGGTGTCGAAGCGGCCCGGGCCGGAGGCATGCACTGTTTTCGGTTTTTTTCCGCCCAAGAACATGAAACACGTTGACAAATTCCTCTAAAGGGGTAAGCTTTTTCCCGGAGGAAGTAACTACATGAAACCTGTAATGAAAAGCATAGAGAACAAACCCTGCTGGATCATGGAAAATGATTCGATAGAACTCGCAGTTACAGAGCAGGGCGCACACATGGCTCCTGTTACGTTTTATAAAAACACGAAACCGGTACAGCCGTATTACATAAGTCCCTGGCAGAACGAACCGGAAAAAGCAGGCCTTCCGGTCCTGGAACCCTTACGGGGAAATTTTTTCTGCATGCCCTTCGGCGCTGTGAACACGTACCGGAAAGAAGAGCACCCGGTTCATGGTGAACCGGCATCTTCGGAATGGAAAACCAAGTCAGCCAGCAGACAGGGCCCGGTTACCCGGCTGGTACTCAGCCTGAAAACAAAAGTGAGACCAGGGACGGTAACAAAGACCCTGTCCATCGTTGATGGACATAATGCCGTGTATACACAGCATTCTCTGGAAGGGTACTCCGGGAAGATGTGCCTCGGCCACCACGCAACCCTCGCTGTTCCTGAAAAAGATGGTTCACTCCGGGTTACCACATGTCCTATCCGCTTTGGTATGACTGCCGGAAGGGACTATCTCTGTCATTCCGACAGGGAGTATTCTTTTCTTGCCCCTGGTGCGGTATTTAAGAACCTGTCAAAGGTTCCCACGATCTGGAAAGACGAACCTTTCGTTGATCTCACCCTGTTTCCCTCGAAGGAAGGATTTGAGGATGTCGCCGGGGTCTACCAGAAACCAGGGACAAAACCGTCCTGGACAACAGCGGCTGTACCTTCCATGGGGTATCTCTGGTACTCCCTGAAAAACGCGGAAGTCCTCCCACAAACCGTGCTGTGGATGTCGAATAAAGGGCGTCACGCCCCTCCCTGGAATGGAAGAAACCGGTGCCTCGGTCTTGAAGACACCTGCGCCTTTCTTGCGGACGGACTTAAGATGTCCGCTAAAAAGAATGCTCTTACCGAACAGGGGATCGCTACGACGGTGACGCTTAACCCTAAGAAACCACTGATCATCAATTATATCGAAGGTGTTATAAAGATTCCCTCAACCTTTGACCGGGTTACATCGGTAAAGTTCGGAAAAGAAGACATCACGTTTCTTTCATATTCCGGAAAAGAGGTGAAAACGCCGGTTTTCTGGAATTTTATCGAAAACGGGATCCTGCCGAAGGAATAAATAACCACGGCACACCCTGGGAGGTCCGGGGAGGTGTGCCCGTTTCTTTCAATCCAGAAGACACGCTGAAAAATGATCCGGGCCGATCTCCTTGAGAGGTATCCGTCCTTCTCTGCATGGGTCCACCATATAAGGACACCTGGGATGAAAATGGCAGCCCGGCGGGGGATCGATTGCGCTGGGTATCTCCCCCCGCACAACAGCCTCGGTTCTTCTCTGGTTCGGGTCCGGTACGGGAACTGCCTCCAGAAGTGCCCTGGTGTAGGGATGATGAGGCCGGGCGAACAGGTCGTCCCGGGTACCGATTTCCACGATTCTCCCGAGATACATGATGGCTATCCGGTCGCACAGATATTTTGCCGTGGCCAGGTCGTGGGTGATGAAGAGGTAGGTAAGATTGAACTCCTCTTTCAGTTTTTTCATCAGTTCCAGGATAAGGGCCCGGACTGAAACGTCGGCCATGGCAATAGGTTCGTCTGCAACGATGAACTCCGGGTTCGTTACCAGGGCCCTGGCAAGGACCACCCTTTGGCACTGCCCGCCGGAAAGCTGGTGGGGATATTTTTTATAGAGAAACTCCGCAGGGGTAAGGCCGATTTTTTCCATGAGATCGATCACTTTCTCTTTCCGTTCCGATGCAGAACGGAGGCCGTGGATTTTCAGGGGATGGCCTATTGCCTGCCCCACACTCATCCTGGGGGAGAGGGAGGAGTTGGGGTCCTGGAAAACGATCTGCATTTTCTCCCGCATCTTTTCCATCTCCTTATTTGCAAAGGATACAATATTCCTCCCTTTATACTTGATGGTTCCCCTGGAGGCTTCGATGAGGCGCAGGAGCAGTCTGCCTGTCGTCGATTTCCCGGAACCGCTTTCTCCCGCGAGTCCCAGCACTTCCCCCTGCCCGATGGAAAAAGAAATATCATCCACGGCATGTACGACGGTATGCCCTTTCCCGCTGAAGAGCTTGTCGAGAAACGATGTATACACGGGAAACTCTTTTACCAGAGACTCGACTGTTATCAGGTCCTTCATACAGCTTTACCCTTTTCATAGAGCCAGCATGCGGCTTGCTGCCCCTTCCCGTAGGATGTGAGAACCGGCGTTTCCGACGTACACACTGCCATCACTTTCGGGCACCTGGGGGCAAACCTGCAGCCTGTAGGAGGTGTTACCAGGTCCGGCGGATTTCCCTCCATAGTAGTAAGGGTTTCCTGGTCCAGTTTGATGTTCGGTACGCAGCAGATAAGACCCCGGGTGTAGGGATGCTTCGGGAAATGATAGACCTGGTCCGCTGTACCCACTTCTACGATTTTTCCTCCGTACATCACCGCTACCCGGTCTGCAATTTCCGCGACCAGGCCGAGATTATGGGTGATGAGGATGATAGAGAGATTGTATTCTTTACGCAGGTTATTTAATAGATCTATGAACCCTGCTTCTACGATCACATCCAGGGAAGTTGTCGGTTCATCGGCAATGATGATGTCCGGGTCCATAATAAGCCCGAGACCGATCATGATCCTCTGGCGCATTCCTCCGGAAAACTGGTGGGGGTACTCATAGAGGCGTTTTTTTTCTATACCCAGACTGTCCAGCATGTTCTCCGCTCTTGCCAGGGCTTTATCTTTTTTTATCTTTGGATCATGCTGTTTTATGGTTTCCAGAAAATGCTTGTCCAGTCTGAGAAGAGGGTTAAGAGATGTGAGGGGGTTCTGGAACACCATGGCGATATTCTGACCCCTGAGCTTAAGCATTTCCCTTTTTTTCAGTTTCAGGATATCCTTCGATTTGTAGAGCAACTCACCGGCGACGATCTTTCCCGGCGGACGTACAATCCGAAGGATAGAGAGCCCCAGGGTGGATTTGCCGCATCCCGACTCACCTACGAGGCCGAGAGCTTCGCCTTTGTAGAGATTAAAACTAACCCCTTCTACAGCTTTTACCGTACCGATTGTGATGGGATAATCAATGGAAAGATTCCTGATCGAAAGGATTGGATTGTTCACTTACCGCTCCAGGAGTCTCGGATTAAGTATTTCCGCCAGACCTTCGCCCAGCATGGTGAATCCCAGAGCCAGAATCATGATCATCAGCCCGGGGTAGGTGATCATCCACCAGCTTCCGGAGGGTAGGAACTTTTTCCCCATCGCCAGGTCCATACCCCAGTCGGGAATACCTGCAGGAAGCCCCAGTCCGATATACGAAAGTGCGGCTTCGGTCATGATCGCATCTGCAACGTTAAGGGAAAAGATGACCACTACCGTCGAGATAACATTGGGAAAAATATATTGCCAGAGGATGACGAACCGGCCGGCACCGATAGCCCTGGCGGCTTCCACATACACCTCCTCTTTTATGGTAAGGGTCTGGCTGCGAACCAGCCTGAAATAGGTAGGAATGTAGATTACGGCGATGGCGAGAGTGATATTGATTACCCCCGGTCCCAGCATGGCGGCAAAGGCGATGGCCAGTATCAATCCGGGAAATGAATACACAGCGTCCATGATCAGTGAAAGAATCCGGTCCAGGATACCGCCTACAAATCCGGAAATAAGCCCCAGGCTTATTCCGATTGTGGAAGAGAGCAGTGCGGCAGCGAAAGCAACACCTAAAATTGTTTTCGCCCCGTGGATGATCCTGGAATATACGTCACGGTTTAAGTTATCCGTGCCCATCGGGTGACCCGGGCCGGGAGCCATCAACTGGGGGCCGGCTTCCTGGTCCAGCGGATCGTAAGGGGCCAGGGTAGCGGGAAAAAGGGCCATGTAGATAATGAACAGAACGATGACTGCCCCGGCAACCATGATCCACAACTCGGCACCGTATTTCTTTTTTGCACTGATAAACAGGTAAAATGGTCTGCTTAAGACCGTCGCCGGTGAAAATTTCGCCCTTTCAATCATATAACATCTCCTAGTACTTCACCCGGGGGTCGATAATTGCGTAAATAATATCCACCACCAGGGAAATCAGGCTTACAATGAGGGCGTACACGACAATCACTCCCTGGATGGTCGGATAATCCCGTAAATAGATCCGTTCTATTAATAGTCTGCCGATGCCCGGCCAGGAAAAGGTAGTCTCCGTTAAAATAGCGTTTGCCAGAAGAACGGCAAACTGCAACCCAAGCATGGTAAGAATGGGGATAAAGGCATTCTTCAGAGCGTGCTTTCGTATCACCTTCCGTTCAGGGAGCCCCCGGGCCCTGGCTGCCAGAACATAATCGCTTTTCAATGTATCCAGCATGTTGGCACGGGTAAGGCGGAGAAACACTCCCGAGAGGACTATTCCCAGGGTTGCCGCCGGAAGGAGGAGATGGAGCATCACGTCTCCAAAGGCGACGAAATTCTTCACCAGCAGTGTATCCACGATGTAGAATCCGGTCTTCTCGAACAGGGAAACAAAGAGCCGCGGGCTGGTCCTGCCGGCGATGGGCAGCCACCGAAGCCACACACCGAAGATCAACTGCAGCATCAGTCCCATCCAGAAAACCGGGATGCAATACACGATGTTCCCGTAAAGACGTAAAGCATAGTCCCCGGGTGTTCGACGGTTCCTTGCGGCAAGGGATCCTAAGGGGATACCGATGAACAGGGCGAAAAGCATGCCGAAAACGGTAAGTTCAAGGGTTGCGGGAAATTTTTCCTTTATAGGCTGGGTAACTTTCTGTTTGAAGATCATACTCTCCCCCAGGTCCAGGCGGATGATATCTCCCAAGTAATCGAAGTATTGGACAACCAGGGGACGGTTCAGGCCGAGTTCTTCTCTCTTCTTCTCGATCACCCGTTCCGGCGCATGCCCTCCCAGCATTGCGGAGACCGGGTCTCCCGGCATGACCCGTAATACCACGAAAACGATGGAGAGGAGGATAAAGAGCATCGGGATGGTCAGAAGTATTCGTGTGATGATGTATTTCAGTATATTTTTCATAGGTGCTGCACCGGGTCCCGGATAGTGTAGAAAAGAAAAGCCCGGGCATCAAGCCCGGGCATACATGCAGGTCCTGTATTATTCAATGGTAAGAACGTTGTAGTTGAAAATCAATGTGGGACCGATTTTCACATTTTTAATATTCTTCTTGGTGAAAACGTACAGGTAAGCCTGGAGGATCGGTACTGTCGGACATTCTTCGGTCCACAGCGCCTGCAGTTCTTCGAACACCGCCTTCCGTACAGCATTATCGGGGCTGCTCTGCTCTTTGATAAACAGTTCGTCAAATCTTGGATCAGAGAAGAAAATACCCAGTCCTGCACTTCCGACTGTCCCGGCAAAAGCCGCGGTATAGTTGTCCGGGTCTATATAGTCAGGATACCAACCGAGGAAATACGCAGGCATCTGCTTGTTGCTCCACTGGTCCCTGTAGGTTGCCCACTCTGCGGATTTGATGGTCACCTTCATGGCAGGAGATTTTTCCAGGTTAGCCTTCATAACTTCTGCCAGGTTGACTTCCGCATCGCCGTAGTGGGAAGGAGTGTACCAGAGCTCAAATTCGAAGGGATTTGCGGCAGTGTACCCGAGTTCAGCCAGGAGGCTGTTTGCCTTGGCTACGTTTCCGTCACCTAGTGCCGTTTTGAAATCATTGGTGTGGAAGATCATCCCGTTGGGAATCATCGAGTAGAGAGGTTCAGCCTGTCCGAGGTAGACCTTGTCGATAATCTCCTGCCTGTTGATCAGGGCGCCGAATGCCTGGCGGAGGCGTTTATCCTTGAATACGCTCTCGGAGGTCTCGAAACACATGTACCTGATATAGGGACCGCTCATCTTGTTGGTTGTGAATTCCGGATTTTTTTCAAGGTCCGCTATGTCCGAGGGGTTAAGGGTTTTATACACCAGGTCGACTTCTCCCCTCTCCAGGGCTAACCTCATTGTCGTAGCGTCGGCAAACTGGCGGATCACGATCCTGTCGATGTTCGCCTTTTTTCCGAAATACAACTCGTTTTTGTCGAGGATGATTTCTTCATCCCTCTTAAACGAAACGATTTTGTAAGCCCCAAGACCCACAATAGCGCCGCCTTTAAGCTCTCCCGGATCCCTTACGATAGTATCTACAGGATAGATATTCGGGTTAACCGGGAAATAAGGCACCGTTGCTACGAGACTGGGAAAAAACCCGCATGGGAAATTAAGATTGAAACGTACCGTGTAATCATCGACGACATCAACAGATTTAACGTAGTCGATGACAAGCCATGATGGGTCCCCTGCCAGGGAAATGACCCGGTCGATAGACCATTTCACCACGTCTGCTGTGAAAGGAGTACCGTCGGTGAACTTCACATCCCTCCTGAGATGGAAAGTGTACTCATCCCCGGCAGCATTGATTTCGTAGCTTTCCGCCAGGGCGGGAACAATGTCGGTAGTTCCAGGTTCGTAGGCAAGTAATCCCTTGTACACGTTCTGGAAGAGTTCCCAGGTAAAGAAGTCATAAGCATTGGCCGGATCCATGTCGATGACCGTATCGGTGGTGGCATACACCAGCACCGACGGCTTTTCTACAACCTTCTCTGCCTGTACCGGCGCCTTTTCCTCAGCCGGGGCCGGTTCTTCCTTCTTCCCGCCGGCAAAAGCGAAGCCTGCACATAGTACGAGTACAAGCATTACGATTAGAATCTTTTTCATACGCATCTCCTTTTTTTTATTTTTATCCCGCCGGGCTGCCGGTCTTACGAACGTGCAGCCAGGTCAGGAATAATTGCCGCTCCCGGTCAGTCATCGAGTACAACATTATCAATAGTAGAAGTCATGAATACCGGCGAGTAATTCAGCGGCCTGTCGGGATATTTCCCATGGGAGCTGCCGCTGTGGCATCCCGGCCAGCACCTGGCCCGGTAATACCGCACAGGATTCTCCGGGATATCATCGTCATTCGGATAGTAGACTCCGGGAGCAATAGGGTAATCCCAATCCGGAGCTGCCACTTTTTCAAGATCGATTTCTCTTGTTTCCGGAGCCGTAATACATGCGAGGATCACCAGGGAAACACCGATACATAATCCTGCAAGAGAAACGATGCGGGAAAGATACTTCATGTAACCCCCCTTTAATCCGCTCATAGCCGGATAGTTCAGCTGTAAGACTTTTGTTTATGCATTACAATGTATAACTGCTTCTATTGTAGCAGGAGAAGACCTGAATCGTCAAACAAACTTTTTAAGGAATTTCTGCTAGAAAATGACCGTTACATCTTCGCCGTTATCTCCTTCCGGGGATAAATCCACGGCCAGTTCTCTTCCTCCGAACCCGTGAACATTACACCCTGCCCGGACAATAACTTCCGTGTTTTCATCCATATCTCCTCCCGTTGAATATACTTAAAACCGAGGCGGACGGCATATTTACAAAACGTGCCGGCTGGGGATATTATAACGCTATGACCAGAGAAGCAGAATTACGCAAGGACATTATCGAGGCTGGCAGAAGGCTCTTCGAAAAAGATTTTGTCGCATCAAATGACGGCAATATAAGCGTCCGGCTGAGTGAGAGTGAACTGCTCATTACCCCTACCGGGGTGAGCAAGGGATTCATGACCCCGGACCAGATCCTTAAGGTCGATTTCGAGGGAAACCTGCTTGCCGGATTTATGAAGCCTACCTCGGAGATGAAAATGCACCTGGCGGTGTATTATTGCAGGAGTGATGTGCAGGCAGTGGTTCATGCTCATCCACCCACGGCAACAGGGTTCGCCGTTGCCGGAGAAGGTCTGGATAAAATTTCTCTGCCTGAGGTGGTGTACAATCTTGGACAGATAAAGCTTTCCGACTATGCCACACCTACTACGGAAGAGGTGCCGCGAGTGGTAGCAAAAGAGATTACCTGTTGTGACGCCATGCTCCTGGCAAATCATGGAGCTATTACCGTGGGAAACAGCGTGATGGACGCCTATTACAAGATGGAAACCCTGGAAGCGGTCGCCAAGATCACCCTGGTGGCCCGGTCACTGGGAAACGAAAATGTGCTCTCCGAGGAGCAGAAACAGGTACTCTACGCGATCCGGGAGAAGATGGGAAAGCCGAAGGTGAGCCGGACAGCATGTACTACATGTGATTATCCTCCGAAAACGTCACAGCCGGCGGTTTCTGCCGCCCTGGAATCCGTTCCTGTCCACAATGCAGTGGAGAAAGCAGCCCCGTCGCTGCACATGGGTAAACAGGAGATCAATGTTATCGTGGATACCATCCTCAAGTATGTAAGCTCCTGACTATTAAAGCGAGCCTTTCCGCGCCGCATCATCTCTCATCTTTAAAGCAACGGGTGTATTCCTGTCTGTACCTTCGGCTGCGGATGCCCCCTTTTCTACGATCATGAAACCAAAACAGCTGGAGATGCCACGGCACAGAATTTTCTCAACATGATCCATCTTGCAGAGGGGATTCCCGGGGGGTTCGCGTTTTGTGATAATTATGCAAAAACAGCTTGACAGCGATGTGAATAAATGTTATTAAAAGTTTAAATTTGTTATAATATGTTTAAGGAGTGGATAATGGACCCCATGCTTGAAAGTCTCTATGGAATGAAAAAAGAGGATATCAGGGCGTATTCCAGGCATTTGATGATCGGCGGCGGTACAAGGCCGGCCCCGATGATTATCCGGGGTAAAGGTGTGTGGCTGGAAGATATAGATGGAAAAAAATACATCGACTGTACATCCCAGAGCTGGGCAATGTATCTCGGCTTTGCCAATGAAGAACTGACCCGGACCGTATGCGAGCACACCAGGAACATCACACACGTCCACCAGGGGTTCGACACCCCCTCCCGTTTCGCCCTGGCAAAAAAGCTGACCGGGCTGGCTCCGAAAAAAATCAACCGCGTATCCTTCACCGTAGGAGGCTCCGCAGCGGTGGAGGGGGGGCTGAAGATCGCCCTTAAAAACCGTCCTGAAGCCCGGGAGTTTATCTCCCTCTATGATGCATACCACGGCACGAGTTTGGGGACCATGGGTTCCAGCTGGATATCCACCCGCTCGATGGGAAAATTTATCGGCGGTTCCCGCTTTACCAGGCTGTCCAGGCAGTTTATCCGGGTACCCAACCCATATTGTTACCGGTGTCCCCTTGAACTGGAAAAGGGCTCCTGCGGCATGATGTGTCTCAGGATATTAAAGTTAACCATAGAAAAAGGAATAAACGGACCGGTTGCCGGAATCCTGATGGAACCCCTGCAGGCTAGCGGTGGACAGATCATTTTCCCGAAGGAATACCTGCAAGGAGTGCGGGATACCTGTGATGAATACGGCATACCATTGATCTGGGACGAAATCCAGACATACTGCCGGATCGGAACCTGGTTTGCCAGTGGCTATTATGGTGTAGAGCCGGATATCATATGCCTGGGTAAGGGCTTAGGCGCGGGCTATCCCATAGCCGCCACGTTGATAAGCGATGACCTTGAAGGGTTCTCTCCCGATTCCGAGGAACTTCACACCTTTGCCAATAACACGGTCTCCCAGGTTGCGGCTCTTAAGTTGATTGAAATGCTGGAAAACGGGATCCTGGAAAACTGTAACCGCATGGGGAATTACTTAAGGCAGCAGCTTAAGATGCTGCAGAAGGAGTTCCCCGGGATTGGTGATGTTCGCCAGGCAGGGCTCCACATCGGGGTGGAGTTCGTCAAAGATCCTGTTACGAAAGAAGCCGACGGGGAACGGCTGAGTGGGGTACGTTCTTTCGCAATGGACCATGGCGTGATCTTCGGGGTGGGGGGCATGAAAAGAAATGTACTCAAAATAAAACCGCCTTTTGTCATTACCGAAGAAGAAGCAGACAGAGTTCTGGAAGTACTCCGGGAAGCCCTGGTGTCGGTGAAGTGATGGGTATGGAGGTATGATACATGTTGAAAATCCAAGCTGCGGGAGCGGCGTTTTCCCCCTGTGAAGACAGGTTCGTAACAAAGGGCTATCGAAAGGGGCTGACCTTCCCCGGGATGATCGATGAGTTCGCGAACATTGACGGCATCAACGGTATCGGGATGATTGCCGCCGGCGGTGAAGAACTGGACCTGATCAAAAAGAAAATAGAGGAACATCATATGATGGTGGGTTGTGTCTGTCCTGATACATACCTCAAGGCGGAACAAAAGACAGGTACCATCTCCAGCCGGGATCCGAAGATAAGACGAAAATACTTAGGAGAAATCAAAAAATCGATGGACCTGGCTGCGGAACTGAACGCGTATGATGTCCTGATATGGCTGGCCCACGACGGGTTCGATTATCCCTTTGAGGATGATTACACGATCAAGTGGAACTGGCTGCTGGATTCCCTAACGGAAGCAGCGGAGTACAGAAGTGATGTAAAGCTCGCCATCGAGTACAAGGCGAAAGAACCGAGGACACATCAGCATTTCAATACGGTAGGCACAACCGTTGCGATCTGTGAAAAAATCAATAAACCGAATGTGGGTGTCACCGTAGATTTGGGGCACTCCCTGGCAGCGGGTGAAAATCCCGCGGAAGCGGTGGAATTCGCTGCCATGTTCGGCAGGATGTTCGACATCCATGTAAATGATAATTACAGGTCCTGGGATGACGATCTGCTTTTAGGCAGCATCCATTTCTTTGAAACCCTGGAATTCTTCTATGCCCTCCGGAAAATCGGATACAACGAATGGTACGACATCGATATCTGGCCCTCCCGGGTGGATGGAAGGAAGGCCCTGGAAGAGAGCGTGAAGAGGATCAGGTGGTTTATCGACCTGGCGGACAGGCTTGTAGGAAACGGTGAATTTGAGAGCTTAAGGAAAGATGGGAAGACCATGCATGTGCACCAGTATTTAAGGGAATTGATCACTTCCTGAAACGGAGGCCGGAATGAGTATAAAAAAATCTATGATTAAAGCCGCGAAAGGTGAACCTTTACCGCACCTTCCTTTCGTGCCGCGGATGGATATCTGGTATAATTCAAACAAGTTTTTAAACAAACTCCCTTCTATGTACAAAGACGCAAGTCTCCGTGATATTCTGGACGATCTGGAACTGGGATACCACTACATGATACCTGATTTCAATGACCTGGATGAGCCTGGAGGACATGACGTGCATTACCCTTTGGGTTTTTACACTTTTAAAACCTGTCCATACAGGGTGCAGCTGCACAATATAGCCGTTGAAACGCAGCGCGGCAGGGGATCACTGGGCACCCGTTACTCAACACCGTTTGGAGACATCACAACTGAGTCGGTACTCGATGACGGAGTTAAAACAAGCGGTGCTACTGCTCCCTTTGTACGGAAGTATCCTGTTCAGGGCATCGATGATTTGAAGGCGGCTGGATATATATTCGAGCATGCGGAGGTTGTGCCTTTTTACGACGGGTATAACGAAATGGTCGAATACGTGGGTGACAGGGGAGTGGTTGCAGCATTTCATTCCTTTGGCGCCTCGTCGATGCATTTCATCCTCAGGGTGTTAATGGGGCTGGAGAATTTTTACTATACTCTCACCGACTATAAGCAGGATATGCTGGAGTTTGCCCGGAAAGTAGCAGTGTTTTATGACGCTGCTTTTGAGGTTACCGTTGACAGCCCCGCGGAAATAATCATGTCCGGTACCAATTTTAATACTATCATAACCCCTCCCTATTTTTTTCAAGAGTTTATCCTGGATGATATGAAAGGTAGAGCAGAATATCTGGAGAAAAGGGGAAAAATGTTAGCGGCTCATCCTGACGGGGAAAACACCGGCCTGCTGAAAATGTACAGAAAAAGCGGTATGCATATAGCAGACTCCATATGCCCCCATCCTATGACTAATCTCTCTCTGAAAAAAATCAGGGAATCTTTGGGTGAAGATGTTGCGATTTTCGGTGGACTTCCGTCTATCTGTGTACTGAAAAATTCCATGAATGACAACGCATTTGAAAAACTGATTGGCGATACATTCGAAAGCATAGGAAGCGGGTGCAAAATAGTATTGAGTATAAGCGATACCACGCCTCCGGATGCGGACCTGGAGAGGTTGAAGTTCATTGCGAAAAAATCGGAAGAATTCGGCCCGATAGGATAAATATATCAATAATGTGTGTAATTGTAGGAGAATGTTAAATAATGTTAAAATATGTTAGAAAATGCTTGACATCGACAGGATGTGGTTTATAATGAAATTACTTTCAATATATTCGGAGTGTATCTCGTGTGTGGGGGATATGGGAATAAAAAAGGAGAAGAAGTTATGAAACGAAACGGGAAGATTGTATTTCACCTACTGCTTAGCTTCATTGTTTTTTTAATAGTGACTGGTTTCGCCTTCGCTGGAGGAAAGCAGGAGGCAGAACCAGCAGAGGCAGTTGCCGCGCCAGCAGAGGCAGAAAAAGAACCATTTGTGTTGGGTATTAATAACTACATGGATTCATTTGAATTCTGTTACAAAGTACATCAGTCGATCGAAGATGCCGCAGCAAAATATGGGATTAAAGTTTTGTATGCGGAAGCACAGATGGAACCGGAAAGGATTAAGAGCAATCTTGATACATTCGTGATTCAGGGAGTTGATGCTATATTCGAGTTTAACTGGACCCCCGATGTAACGAAGAAATTCATGGATGAAAATCCGGACATTGTGATGATCACAGGAGATTATAAAGTCGACGGAGCATATTATTTCGGTGCAGATAATTATGGTGCCGGACTGATACTTGGCAGGTTTTTAGCAGGGGAAGTTGATAAGCGGTGGGGAGGCGTTGTGGATGCAATCGTTCTCGGTTTCCCACCGGTTGTCGGAGAAACCATCTTTTTGCGAATGCAGGGAGTGGTAGACGGTTACCGTGAAACCCATCCGGAATTTTCGGAAGACAATGTTTTTTCCTATGATACTATGCCTGACCCGACAACAGTAACCAGGCAATTCGTTACCGATTTTCTTACTGCACATCCGGATATGACCCATATCGTTGTTGCTTCCAATAATGATGAGGGGGGGGTGGGTGCGCTTTCAGCCGTTGAGACCCAAGGCAGAGAAAATGATGTTCTCATTGTCTCACATGGAGCGGATAGCCCGTTTCGGGAAAAAATACGGGCTGGAAAAGGGGACCTCTGGATTGGATCCGTTGCCTACCAACCTGAAAAATATGGGGATTACCTCATCCCGGTTCTCGTTGATATTCTTGAAGGTAGAGATGCTCCTAAAGAGATTCTGATGGAACATGTCGTTGTAACCAAGGATAATATTGACGAGTATTATCCCGGCGAATGAGAGAATAACCGCTCCCGCACACACGAGACTATCTATATACAAATTGAGGAATTAAATGACCAACACAAGATTGCGAATCAGACTGATAATTGAGGAATCCGGAGTAATACTGAGCCTGCTGATAGCTTTATTTGGTTTGTGTCTGTTTTTTTCCATTACTTCTCCCTATTTTTTAACAATCAAGAATATACTGAACTTTCTTTCGGCTACAGCCATATTAGGAATCATGGCAGCGGGGCTGTTTGTCACCATGTTGATGGGGCAGATAGATATTTCCCAGTATGCTGTCCTCGCTTTTTCAACAGGGGTGCTGGCTATACTTGTAAGAAGCGGAGTGGCAGTATTCCTGTCAATCATAATTGCATTAAGCATCGTATTGGCGTGTGGTGCAGTAAACGGGTTTTCCGTTGCTTTTCTGAAAATTAATCCGATTATTACTACCCTGGGAACAATGCTGATATTCAGGGGTCTGGCCTACATGATCACCGAAACTAAAGTATTAGGGGTATCGGGTCATTTCTTTTCGGTAATTGGGTCTGGAAGATTGCTGGGAATACCAATAAGTATTTATATTATGGTTTTTGTGTTCGCTTTAGTGTATGTAATACTAAAATTTACCGTGTATGGAAAGAGGATCTATGCAGTCGGAGGCAATGCAGAAGCAAGCTACATTTCGGGAATAAATGTAAGAATGGTGAGGTTCTGGGGGATGATTGTGAGTGCCGCGGCTGCAGGAGTGGCTGCCATCACCTATGTATCCCAGGTCGGGGTAGCTGTTCCGTCGGCTGGAACGTCGGCTCTTATGAATGTAATTACCGCGGTTGTATTAGGAGGAATAAGCCTGGCAGGCGGTAAGGGAAGTATTCTCGGTACTTTGTTAGGGGTGCTGATCCTTGCAGTGCTGAATAACGGAATGGTGCTCCTGAGTGTCCAGACCTTCTACCAGATGATAGTACGAGGTGCAGTGTTAATGCTCGCGGTATACGTCGATACTCTCCAAGGCGGCGGATTTAAAATAAAAGGGTAACAGGGAGCGGTCCATGGGAACTGGTTTTTTACTGGAAATGAAACATGTCGATAAATCATTCGGAGGAGTGCAGGCCCTGAAAGATCTCAGCATCGACCTTAAGCATGGAGAAATCTTAGGTCTTGTGGGGGATAATGCGGCGGGGAAATCAACGTTGATGAAAATCCTGACCGGTTTTCATCAGGCAGATCGTGGCACAATTTTAATCGAAGGGAAAGAGGTTGTAATTGACAGCCCCCGTGTATCAAAACGATTTGGCATCGAAATGGTCTATCAGGATCTTGAATTGTGTAAAAACCTCTCTGTGACAGAAAACTTGTTTCTGGGTAAAGAACTCATGCGAGACAGGGTTTTGAAATTTTTATACAGAAAGAGAATGGATGCGAGAACGGTAGAAATACTGCACGATCTCAGGATAGAAATAGATAATCCACGGAGGAAGGTGGATAAACTGTCCGGAGGGCAGCAGCAGGCTGTTGCAATTGGAAAAGCGGTTAGTTTTAATCCAAGAATTCTCATTTTGGATGAACCGACCGCGAGTCTTGCCTTAAAAGAAATTCAGAAAGTGTTGGACCTGGTTATCAGGCTGAAGAATCAGGGAATTTCCGTTATATTGATCAGTCACAGATTAAGCGATATATTTACCGTGGCTGACCGTATTTTCGTTCTGAAACATGGAGAGATCGTCGCTGTGAAGGAAACCTCCCAAACGAATCAGGATGAAATTGTGAAATTTATGTTTGTCGGAGCCGGCAATAACGAACACGATGATGAAGCCGGGTAACTCAGAATATCGGAAAGGTATAGATATAGTAAATCTATGGCACAAGATACAAATTATGAAAAAGATGGTCAGATGTTGTCCTTTGATAGAAGGAAGAAAATACTGGACATTGTAAACACCCGTAAATCCATCACTGTGGATGCCTTGGCAGAAGCATTCCCGGTTTCCAGAATGACTATAAGCAGAGACCTTGAAAAGCTGGAAGATGAGGGTCTGCTCAAAAGGGTAAGGGGCGGGGCAGTCTCCCTTTCTCACATTGTAGTTTCTCCCCGTGCTTCTCAAGCTTCAAAAATGTTAACGGATGAGCAGAACCGGATTGGATCCAAAGCTTCAGAACTGATCTCCGACGGCGATTTTATTATTATCGAGTCCGGAAGTACATGCCTGGCCCTTGTAGAGAATCTTATTGATAAAGATCATTTGAAAATTGTGACAGCTTCTCCCATGATTGCCATGCGTATGGCGGAACTTACCGAACAGTACAACAAGGATTTTGAAATCCTTCTCTCCGGCGGTCTGCTCAATGTGTATAAGTCCTTCCTCCTCGGGCCGACAGCCATGAGTACCTTTCAGAGTATAAAAGTGGACATAGCGTTTCTCTCTGTAACAGCCATAGACATGGAGGCGGGCATCACTGCCGATGATGTGAATGAAAGCGCGGTTACCAAAATTATTCTGGAAAGGTGTGCTGATAAAACCGTGGGATTGATTATGTCTTCCAAATTCAACAAAACGTCGTTTCTGAAAGTTTCGGATATAACCGCCTTCAACGAAATAATTACCGGCAGAGAACTGGATAGGGTAACGGTTGAACATTTCGCCGAAGCCGGGATACAGATGACCCTGTGCTGATTCCGGTCATCGGTCCATACTATAGGCGTGAGCCCCTGGTGGTTCGTTCTTTCAAAGGGTGAGAGTATATGACTCAAAAAGAACGCCTCAATAATACACTCCAATTCAAAAGCGCCGACCGTGTTCCCTTTTTCGAGATCGCCTTATGGGAACAGACCGCGGAACAGTGGCAGAACCAGGGACTTCCCGAATCCGCCGCCGACGCGGACCTGTTTACCGGGAATGAATATTTCGGTCTTGAAGGATACGACCTGGTTCTCTTCAATATGACCTTCCCGGAACCGTGTCCAAAGGAAAAGAAACTAAGTGAGGACCACCGGTATATACGGTTCATCGACGGTTTGGGGAGGACCAGGGTGGCACTGAAAGAAGGTACAGTGAAGACCATGCGGGCAAGCATGGATAATTATATAGACTTTCCGGTGAAAAATAGGGAAGATTTCCTTCGCATTAAAAAAGGATATGAAACCAACCATACCGGGAGACTTCCCCCAAACTGGGATCAGGTTCTTCAACACTTAAGGAAATCAGCACGTCCTTCCACGTTCCTGGATCGATACTTTGCCAGTTTCGGGTATTACAGCATGCTCAGAAACTGGATGGGAACGGAAGGTCTTTCGTACATGTTCTACGATGATCCCGGTCTCGTTCATGAGTGCCTCGAATTTCTTACCGAATTTATCACAGGGTGGATGGGAAAACCGCTGAGGGAGGCCGGTTTTGATCTCTATTACATCCACGAGGATATGGCGGGCAAGTCCGGACCTCTCGTTTCCCCGGAACTATTCAGAGAGTTTTTTAGCCCCTATTACCGGAAGTATGTGGATTTCCTTAAAAAGTGCGGTGTTAAGAACATCATTGTTGATACCGACGGAAATTTTGAAGTGCTCATTCCCGGTTTTCTCGACGCAGGTGTCGAAGGGTTCGGTCCGATTGAGAGAGCTGCAGGACTCAATCCGGTTGAACTGCGGAAAAAATACGGGAAGTCATTTTTCATGATCGGGGGAATAGACAAGAGGGAACTGGCAAAAGGCAGGAAAGAGATCGATACCGAAATTGAAACTATCATCCCGTCGATGCTGGAAAGGGGAGGGTATATTCCCACTGTAGATCACTCGGTACCACCGGATGTCCCCCTGGATAATTTTACATACTACCTGGAACAGAAATGGATGATGATTAATGGCAGATAAACCCTATCTCGCATTCGATATCGGGGCTGCAAGCGGAAGGGCAATTCTTGGATACGCAGCTGACGGTCTCTTAAGGCTTAAGGAAATACACAGATTTGATATTAAACCGGTCATGCTTGGCGGCACTTTATACTGGGATTTGTTATGTATTTGGGACAATATCCTGGAATCCCTAAAAAAATGTGCTGCTACGGGTGTAAGAGAACTTGCAGGTATAGGAATAGATACCTTTAACTGTGATTTTGGGCTTCTGGATAAATCCGGAACTCTGCTGCGAAATCCGATATCCTACAGAGAACCTTGCCCCGCTGCGGTTGAAAAGCTCATTAAACAAACTATTGATGAAGAATCTCTCTTTAAAAAAGCAGGATGCGGATTCAGTACTATTACCGGATTATCAAGGCTGGTGCATTTGAAGAATAAATCAACCGATCCGATTTTGGATATTGCTGCAAAATACCTCCCCCTGGCGGATCTCATCAGGTATTTTCTTACCGGTATTGCGCAGGGAGAGGAAACCATCCTCTGGGGATCTCAACTTCTGGATATACGCACCAGGGGATGGAACAAAAAATTGATAGATCTGTTCAGGCTGCCGGCGGGCATTTTCCCGTCTATTGTCTCACCCGGAACGTATACAGGAGATCTTCTGCAGGAAGTTAAAGCTTACACGGATATTGAATCGGCGCCGGTTATCGCAGTTGCAGGTCATGATACCATCAGCACATCGGTTTCTGTGTTTGATACACGGGAGGATACAGCTTTTCTATCCACGGGAACCTGGTTTGTCTTCGGCGCCTTGCTGAAAGAGCCTGAGACAGGCCCACTCGGATTCCGCAGAGGCTTTGTGAATGAAATCGCGGTACACTCGATCCTTTTCGCAAAAAATATGATGGGTTTTTACATTCTTGAAGGTCTTATCAATACCTGGAAGCTTGAATCAAGTGATTGCTCTTATGATACTCTCATACAGCAGGCAATAGATCAGCCTCGGTTCTCTCTGGATTTAGAGGTAAATGATCCGATTTTTTTCTCTTCGGTAACTATGAGCGCAACGATTAAAGAATATTTTCGGAAAACAGAACAGGAATTACCTGTAGAAAGGGGGAAAATAGTACGGAGTATCTTTGAAAATCTCGCTTCCTCCTGCGGTGCTGCTGTTTCGGACCTGGAAGAAATTACCGGCAGGAAAATAAACCGGCTTATCATTCTCGGAGGGGGAGTGAAGAACGCTTTTCTCTGTCAGATGATAGCAGACGCGGCCAACATCGCTGTGGTTACCGGTCCCGCGGAAGCAACAGCGGTTGGGAATATCGGCATACAGCTCATTGCAACTGGTGCTGTTGGTTCCGTAAGCGAACTGAATGAGCTTATTAAAAACAGCTTTGCAGGGGAAATATATAACCCAGGGAATCAAAACAGGAGAACATTATGAAAATTGAGAAGGTCATGGAAGATATGTCCCGTAAAAAACGTGATAAAGTTAAAGAGCTGCAGTTTTTTGATGCTAATATATGGCTCGGGGAGCCGGATTTTTTTCCAATCGCATCAGAGCTTCACCCAAATGATCTGGAAGAGGTCTGCAGCAAATATCATCTCGAGGGCGGTCTTATCTCCCACTGGGATTCGCCAAAAATTTCCGCGCAGGACGGTAACCATGCACTGCTGGAGTTACAGGAATATCTTCCTGAAGCAATCTATACAATCTGGACAGGACTGCCACTCTCACCACATGAACAGGACCCTCTGCCAGGTTTTAATGCTCCCCCTCCAGGGCTCCGGGGTGTCCGCCTCTTCCCGAAAACCCATAAGTATCTTTTGTCACCCTGGGTTATCGGCACTTTGTGTGAATGGTGCATACGGCATGCTGTTCCTCTTTTTTTCTGGCATATTGAAGTTGACTGGAACCATGTCTATGTACTGGCAAAAAAATTCCCGAAGCTGAATATAATAGTGGAAACCCAGTGGCAAAAGATCCTTTACCACAACAGGAACCTGTACAGCCTGATGGAGTCCTGTAACAATGTGCTGCTGGAAACATCCAATTTCATCGGACAGGATTTTATCACCCACGCTGTGAAAACCTTTGGAGCGGAAAGGCTGATATTCGGATCATTTCTTCCTGTTAACGATCCCTTTGCGTCCATGGGAATGATTCTGGATGCGGATATATCGGATAATGAGAAAAAAATGATATCAGGCGGAAACTTAAGACAGATCATCAAAGGGGTAAGGGTATGAAAGACCTTTTCATTATCGACGCTCATGCGCACACTGGATTCCCGAATATCTTTTTTTCTCCCGAAATTGACGCGCAGGCTATGCTCAGGCGTATGGACCAGTTACAGGTTAACTATTCAATCAATTTATGCTCAATGCGGACTCTCCATGGTTATCAGTCCATAGAACTTGAAAAAGCACAACAGGAATTCGAAGAATCCGGGGGCAGGATTTTTTATTGCGGGTTTTATGATCCGCGTCGATGGGAGGAAGATATTGAGATATTAAAAAAAGCCGTGTCTCAGGCAGGTTTCAAGGGAATCAAGATTCATCCCTCATTTAACAACACCCCGGCTGATGATGAGGGTTATGACCCTGTGTGGAAAATTGCATCGGATTTTGATATTCCCATTGTTGCCCATACCTGGAGTGTGTCCAGCTACAATCCTTCCCAGGTACTCTCCACACCTGAGAAATTTGAGAAGTATGTAAAGAAATATCCGGGCGTACGGTTTGTGCTGGGTCACTCCGGCGGCCGGGGGACCGGAAGGTTCGAGGCAATTCGAATGGTTAACGAATATGAAAATGTATATATGGATTTCGGCGGCGATATCTATTGTTATCAGTACTTCGAAAATATGGAACGGCAGGTTCCGGAAAATAAGATACTCTTTGGAACAGATTATCCATGGATGGATCTCCGCTCCCATTTGACCCGTGTATTTCTGGCGGATATAAGCACATCGTTTAAAAGGAAAATCCTGCGTGATAACGCGTTGGAAGTTTATAAGCTGGAGGGGTAGGAATGTTCACAATAGATTTACAGGATAAAGTCGCTTTAGTTTTGGGGGGAAGCCGGGGGATAGGCGCTTCCATAACCGAGATGCTGGCCTGCGCGGGGGCAGCCGTCTATTTTACCCATACCGGCAACCCGGACAATGCCGAACGGATCAGTGACCTGGTGGACCGGGTATCCTCGGAGGGAGGTGAAGCCCTGGGTGTCGCCCTGGATGCTTTGGACTCGAAAAGTACGGAAGATCTGGTACGGCGGATCGTAAGTGAAAAGGGGGGCCTGGATATCCTGGTGTGCAACGTGGGCCGTAATCTGGCACGTTTACCTGAAGAAATTACCGACCAGGACTGGAAGAGTTTTATCGATATCAACCTGACTTCGGCATTTTACGGTGTCCGGGCGGTTTTAGGACTCATGGCAGCCGCAGGCTATGGGAAGATCATCCTCATCGGCTCTTCCGCTGTGTTCGACGGGGGAGGGGGGGGCCTGGACTATGCCGCTGCCAAGGCAGGTATGACCGGTATGATGACCTACCTGTGCAGGGCGTACCTCAGAAGAGGGATCCGAACCAACATCATCCATCCCTGTGTTATCGAAACGGACCTCCTGAAGGAGCGGTACAACGACCCGGAAAAACGGCGTACACTGGAGGCCCAGATTCCGGTAGGCCGTTTTGGAAAACCTGAGGATATCGCCGGGCTTGTTGTATTCCTCGCCAGCGGGTTCGGAGACTACATCTGCGGACAGGAGATCCTGGCAGACGGCGGCAGGACTATGTACAATAAGTAGTTTAGCCAACCTCCTTTTACTTCGCGATATTGCCATAACCACTTGCAGGATGGAAACATGAAAAATAAAATTCCTATAGCAAAACAGCAACAAGTATACTCTTGCAAGTTTGGGAAACCATACACTCATTGAGCGCGCATGTAATCTACGGGGAATGACTGAATTCATGATGGATATATACGACGCACCGGAATTTGTCAATGAGCTTCTCGATATGATTGTAGAGTACGCCTGGGGTATTGCAAGGCAGCTCCTGAAATATGACATTGATGCACTGAAGATCAATGACGATTGGGGAGATCAGCGTGGAATAATGCTTGGCCGGGATCGATGGCGGTCACTCATTAAACCGAGGATCGGTGAATTATGCCGGCGGATTAAGCAGACCGGGAATGTGGATATATTTTTGCATTCCGACGGCAATATTTCCGAAATTTTTCCCGACATCATTGAATTGGGGATAACAGTTGTTGATCCGATGCAGCCGGAGGTTATGGATATCTTCGAACTGAAGAAACAGTTTGGCGGGGATATAACCTTTATCGGCGGTATGAACACACAAAATACGATGCCTTTTGGTAAACCCGAAGAAGTTGTCGAAGAAGCCCGCACCCTTGTCAGAAAACTTGGGAAAAATGGTGGATTTATTTTGACACCGGGAATCCTGGTCCAGGAAGACGTGCCGATGGAGAATATCCTGGCTTTTATAGAATTCTGCCGGAAACAAGCCTCGTAACGAACAAAACGGGAATTTTAATAGTAACAAACTGATTTGCCGGATTCCGGCAGGCTTCCCGTGCTCTATTATCAATGGCTCCGCTTTTGCGTCAATACGGTTCTTTCGGCAAGCAGGATACCGGTCTTTGCTGCAGTCAGATAAATGGGTGGTGGATTATTTTCTATTTCTTTTCCTGTATACACAAATATGTCGACGCTGAGATCAATACCCGGGAAACAATCGAGAAAATCCATCGATCGATCCATGAAACGCTTATCGCTTTCTTCAGTGACGATCACAATATCCACATCACTTGCAGGCGTAGCCCTGTTCATGGCAACTGAACCGAAAAGGATGATTTTTCGTACCAGAGGATTTCCGTGAAGTATCCGGGATGCCGAGTATTCGAGCCGACTTCTTAATTCGATCCTATCGAGCCAGAAGATCTTTACAGAATAGAAGGATTCTTTCTGAATCACGGATTGCATGTTCTGCATCTTCCCCTGTGAAGTAATCTGCCGGTGTCCCGGAATCAAAACCGTTTGGATATCTGCTCGGTATATAATACCTGTCCAGGTTTCGGGCGGCATCGCTGATTTCTTCTGAGATATCGCACTTAGTTTTCATTCCCTTTATCAGATTGGAAACCGAATGTCCCCAGGCTTCTGCACCCCAGTTCTGAAAGACAGCTTTACACGCTTTTTCGGCTGCCTGCTGCGAGATGAAACAAGCCCATTCGTGGAACTCATCCCGGGCTTGCGCCTTTGCGCTTTCCATATCTCTTTCAGCCTGTCTTATCCAGTCTCCGCTTCGTTCAGCCATAGTGAGTTCCGTTACGATTCATAGTAGGTGAAATTAGATGAGGAGTCAATGTTTCAACAGAGTGAACGGGATGGTGTCAGGTGGTTCTGTAATGATGATTACGATATCCCCGGCACTACCTGAACAGGTAGACAGCACCGGTTGCGTGGTACTCGTACGTGTGGGTTGCCCCGATTACGGCGTAGGTATCACCGATTACTATAGACCTGCCGAAATACGTACTTTCTGTTGCGTCCGAGGGGGTCAGTGTTTTCTGCAGTTCCCAGCCTCCCCCGGAAACGGGGTTGTATATATATACGGCACCACCGTCCGTTGCAGCGTCGTCCCTGAACAAACAGCCGGCCATGAGGGTATCCCCGTGCATGGCAACCGGGAAGCCGTAGAAATCGTTCTCTCCCGGGGTATCAGGTGTCAGCTCAGCTACCGGAGAGGAACCCCAGGAACCGGAATCCTCCCTTTCGAAAATGTATACCTTTCCTGAAAAATCAGCGCCGCCGACGGTTTTCTGGGGCGCGGCAACGGTCAGGTATTCGTTGTTGACGGCGACGCTCATGCCGAAGCTGTCACGAACCTCTCCGTCCGGGGCGATGATCCTCGTATCAAGCTCCCACCCGTCAACGAGGAATTGGAAAAGATACACCGCCCCTACCTTATTGATGCCGCCGATATCTTCCCCCGGTGCTCCCACGGCGACGTAATCTCCGTTTACATCCAAAGACCATCCGAAACCTGCTCCGCTCTCCTTGCCCGGTCCGGCGGTGAGCATTTCGCTGAACGTCCAGGTTCCCGTGTTTTTGAAAGCGTACACGGAACCGTATGAACTGTCCGGGGCATCGGTACCATCGTCCTGCCGGGCTGCGATGAAGATCCAGTTGCCGTACATCTTAACGGTGCAGCCGAAGAGCGCATAATCCCGGGCCTCGATTTGGATCTCTGCCGCCCATGGGTCCTGCTGGGTCAGTTTCACCTGCTCCGTCCAGGTGTTCGTTTCCGTCCGCTTGTAGATATAGGCCGCCCCTGCAGCCTCCTGGTCTGCTCCTAAGGAAGGGTTGTATACAGCTTTGCGGTAAGCCCCGATAACCGCATAATCACCGTTTATCGCGACGGAGTACCCGAACCTGTCACCTTCCTGCCAATCGGAAGGAACGATTTTAAACCCGGAATCCCATTCATCCATCGCGGTTCTGTGATAAATGTACACGGCTTCGGGGTTCGTGGTGTTGTCAGATTCAGCCGGTGCTCCGACGATGATATAATCCCCGTCCATGTCTACGGAAAAACCGAAATCGATGGCCCCTTCGGCGGAAAGCTTTGCAACTTCCAGATAGTAGGGGGGGCCGAAAAGGTTTGTTTCCATGTATTCCTGGAGAGAATTCCGGCACCCTGCAGTCAATAGGAGTAATACCAGCACGCCGGACAGTTTGCCTATTCTTCCCATAACACCTTTCCTTTTCCCATTGCATCCGAAGCCCTGGAACCCGACGTTTTTTCGGATCCCAGGTAAGCGTAACGGTCCGCCAGAGCGGGGGAAACAGGTTTAACCCGTTCATACCAGTTCCTGGCATCTTCGTAACGTCTGAGCTCATAGTACGTCCTGGCGAGGTTGAGCATCACCTTCGGACTGTCCGGGTAAATCTTCAAAGCCTCGGAGTAGTATTCCATCGATTTCTCGAAATCCTTCCTGATAAACCGGATATTCCCCAAATTGACCATTGCCATAGGGTATACCGTTTTTTTAAGAATCGCCTTGAATTGTTCTTCGGCTTCATCCAGCAGGCCGTATTGAGCGTACAGAATTCCCAGGGCGTTGATCAGCTTCGAGTTGTTATTGCTTGCCGCTATCCGGTCCCGGAGGTCCTGCAGCTTGTTTTCGATCTCCCGCTGAACCAGGGACGCAAGGTCAGCGGTAAAAACTTTTTGTACATCCTTCGTATCCGGCAGAACGACACCTTCCGCATCTCCAGGCAGTCCCACAGGTTCGAACACCTTCCAGGCCTCCGCCACGGGATAGAAGGCTGCCTTTCCGGAGGGCTCGTACCTGTTCCATTCCCGGGCCCCTTCCTGCCATGCTCTTAGGAAGGACTCCTGCACGAGGGTTACTTCGAAGGGAAGCCAGGTCTTGCCCTCTCTGAAGATGAGATCCCCAGTGTGGTAAAAAATCTTCTGTGCTTCTTCCTCGTCCATTCCCAGGTTCACAGCGATGTAGATATGCCCCGGCGCAGTGATAAACGCAGTTTCAACACTCAGCGCTTCCAGGAGCGCTGAGTAGAGAATCGAAAGGTCATCACAATCGCCGGCCCTGTACTCCAGGGTCTGCCTGGGGAACTGGAGGAAATCGATAGCTTCCTCCTTTTTATGGAACTCTTCATATGGAGTGTTCGGGTCGATTACGTAGGAAATGCCGTACATGGAGAGGGCGTTATGAATCGCCAGGAGAAGCATAAAGTTTTTCCCCAGGACATCGTTGGGAGTTCCCCTTACCATCCCTGCGATATTCTTACCCAGTCTCAGAACTATCGGGTCCCTCGCCGTAATAAACGCCGCAGCACGCCGGTCATCGTCCCAGATAGAAGCGTTCCGGTTCTGAAGCGATACGGTTTCCACCCTGGAAACGTGCTTCCTGTTGCCCTTGAAATCGTATTCTATACTGATTTCAGCGGACACTTTGGCCCCTTCGGTAATCATCAGGACATTCTCGTTGAACAGGGCGAAAAGGTCTATTGCACGTTTCTCTCCCTTTCTGACCGGTTCCTGTATCCCGTATGTCTTGGGGTAATCCATATACTGCTTCATAAAAACAGAAATTTCGATGTTTTCAACGGTCCCTTTTTCCTTGTTCTCAATAACCGCGCTGCCGATGGGGTGATCATCATAATACTTGTAAAAAACAGGGAAAATATTCCCTATCTCGATATCCTGGAGCTGGAGCCGTGAGGGTACCGCCTCTAGAGGTTCGAATTCCGCACTCCCTTTCAGGGGGATCCTGTAGGACCCGCTTAAAAAGAAGCTGATACTTCTGTACAGGGATTCCGGTTTTCCGAAATATTCCCTGTATGCAGAACCGATACCGATCCGGAAACCAGGGGAAAGGTAAAACCGGAACATTGCTCCGGTATCCAGGTAGGGATTCCCCCCGTGGACGACAGAACCCTGGAGATCCCGGATAAATCCCTGGTAATAGCCGCCTTTTACGTAGATATCCGCACCGAGCCTGCCGAGCAACCTGAAATCCAGTCCCAGTCCGCCTCCTGCCATGGCAGTATGAATAGGGGCGCTCCATTCGAGATTTACCGGTATGTAGGAGTATCCTGCATCGATTCCGACGTAAACAGGGAACCGGGTGGGCGGTTTATACGCCAGAGAGAATTGTCCGGCAGCACCCGGGTTGAACCGGCCTGCGTATCCGCCAAGAGGAATTTCAAGTCTAGGTGTAAGCTGCAGGCGGAGAGAGGAATACGTTTGTGCCGTTGCGATGAAAGGCATAAATACGAGAAGGATGACAATGACCACTCTTTTCATATTTGAATCCTTCTATGGGAATTTTTATATGGTAGTATACCACTTTACTCAGGTAAATTCCATTGATTTATTCGGCGGCATGACTCCCACCAGTGAAGACCTGTCTTGTCCGTGAATGTGCACGGAGAAAAGACCTGCAATAGTAGACCCTGTGAAAAGGCAGGTAAGTGAAAATAATTTACATTAAACGATCTGACTGCTTGACGAAAAATAATTTTTTACATAAGATGCACCCATGTCTATCATGACAGAGATCAAAGTGATCTACAATGAATTGAAACCCGTTCAGAAAAAGATTGCGGATTACTTTCTGGATATCGATTTCGAAGGGCTTAATAATTCTATAGAAGAAATCGCAGGTGCCATCGGCACGTCAGTCGCATCGATATCACGGTTCTGCAAGCGTTTAGGGTATGACAGCTTCAAGCGGTTTAAAATCACCTTTTCCCGGGATTTACATTACGAGCCGGAACAGATTCTTCCTATTTTTAACCGGGATGATGAACCTTCTTTAAGCATCAGGAAAGTATTTTCCGAAGCTGTTACCAATCTGCAGGCGACTGAAGGCGTTGTGGATTTCACTGCAGTATCCGGTGTGGCGGAAAGGATTTGCCGGTGCGATATGCTCTATTTCCTCGGTTTAGGCGGATCCGGGAGGATAGGGCAGCTTGGTGCGATCCAGCTTTCCCATCTCAGGTACAAGGCGAAGACCCTTATCGACCCCTACGAGATGCTCGTATGCGCGGGCCACGGGCACAAAAACGACGTCTTTTTCTGTATTTCCCATTCCGGGAGACAGAAACAGGTGGTAGAGGCGGCGGGACTTGCCCGGCAAAACGGAGCATACATCGTTGCACTGACCAACTACGGAGATTCAGCCCTGGCAAAGCTGTCGGACTGTATCCTGCTTACTGCGTGCCATGAGCGGCAGGTACATTTCGCCCAGTCCAATTCCATGGTGGCCCAGCTTACCTTGGTACGTGCTCTCTATATCATACTGGCGTCCAAAACCGATAACGCCGGGATCGAAGAGATCAGGGGCATAGAAAAGATCGTTAACCGTAATCTACGGGTAAAATAAACGAACAAAATTTTAATACAGAATAAGGAGAAAGAGTATGACACGCATTCACGATCCCATTATCTTTGAGAACGCCCTGGACGGCATCGACTTGAAAGACAACATCGTTGCTACCTACTACATGAAGGACACCCTTCCCGGGGTGGATTTTATCGATCACTTCAAGCTGGTGGAGGCAATGGCAATCGAAGGATCCACCGGGTCCTGGCAGAAGGTAAAGGAAGACACCGAAGAGGTGAGGCTCAATCTTTCCGGAAAGGTGGTTGGTTACTATGAACTGCCCGTGGACGAGGCCTATACAAAGGCCTGTGTCGTGCAACTGGCGTTCCCTATCGCTGCCTGGCACAACAACATTCCCATGGCGCTTCTATCCATAGCGGGCAACTGCTTCGCATATTCGAAGGATTTACGGCTTCTGGACGTCACACTTCCGGAAAATATGGTGAAGAACTTCAAGGGTCCTAAATTCGGTGTTTCCGGTATCCGGGAACTGCTGGATGTCTATGACCGCCCCCTTTCTCTCCACATCATCAAGCCGAAAATGGGGATGACCCCGGAGCAGACAGGAGCGCAGGTGTACGAAACAGCCATGGGAGGCGCCGACCTGTGTAAAGACGACGAAATGCTCTCCGACAGCTACAACAACAAGTATGAAGACAGGCTGAAATATGTGATGGACGCCATAGAACGGGCTTCCGCGAAGACCGGTAAGAAGAAGATGGTCTATTACTGTTCCATCACCGACGAAGTGGAAAAGATGCACGAAAAAGCCAGGCGGGCGGTGGAACTAGGGGCGAACGGACTCCTCATCACCTATTCCGTGGGGTTGTCGGCAATACGGGCAATAACGGAGGATCCTGCAATCAACGTTCCGGTCATGGTGCACAATTCGCACATGATAGCCGCAATGAAGAGCATCTCCTGGCCGGTATTCACCAAGCTCATCCGCCTCTGCGGAGCAGACAATACGCTGACTCCCTCCTTCTGGTCCAGTATTCCAATGGTGAGCCTGGAAGAGGGCTTAAGGTGCCAGCACCTAGGCCAGGCTCACCTTTTTCACCTCAGGAAGATGTGGCCCATGCCTGCAGCAGGCATGTACCCGGGGCTGGCTCCCATCATCATCCCGGAATTCGGTGTGGATACCATTATTCCCGCAGGCGGCGGCATGCTGGGTCACAAAGACGGCTACACCGCCGGCGCCCAGGCCTGGCAGCAGGCGATATACGCGGTTATGAACGATATACCTATCGACGAATATGCCCGGAAACCGGAGAACAAGGCACTTCGAAGCGCCCTTGAACAGTGGGGTTACTTCGAACGGCCTACGACTCCCTGGCTCCGGGTGGACCCGAAGTTCCATCCCAAGGAGTTCAAGCTATAAGGGCGGTAACTAACCATGGCAACTGAAATCGTTATGCCCCCGTTGAGCCAGACCACCGACGAGGTAAAACTCGTCGGCTGGCTTGTAAAAGAAGGGGACACAATACAAAAAGGAGACCCGGTCTGCGAAGTGGAAACAGACAAGGTCTCCATGGAAGTGGAAAGTTTTGCTTCCGGCAGGGTGCTGAAAATCCTGGTGGAACCGGACACGGTCATCCAGGCTGGGACGGCCATTGCAATTATCGGAGCTGAGGGGGAAGAGGTGCCTAGAGGAGAGGGAACGGCAGTTCCGGCGGAAGTACAACCGGTACCTCTTAAGCCGCTGCACCTTCAGCGGCAACCGGCATCAGTCGCGCCGGTAACCCTCTCGCCTGTAGCCCAGGATATTGCGGCTAAAAGGGGATGTAACCTTGAGGAAGTGGTTGGGACCGGACTGGGCGGTACCGTTACCGGTAAGGACTTATTCGGCCGGGTAACGTCACCGGTTTCCGGAGTAAAGGTCACTGCAATCGTACGGAACCTGGCTCAAAAGCATGGTATCGACTTAAGCAGCGTGAAAGGTACAGGACCCGGGGGGCTGATCACCAGGGACGATCTTGAAGGGTATCGATCGGGTGCGCCTGCTCCTGTCGGCGTTCATGAAGCCGGGATAGGGCTTACCGGGAACCAGCAGGCCATCGCGTTCAATCTTTCAAAGAGTAAGAACGAGATACCTCATTACTATCTTAAAACAACGGTCTACATGGACCATCTGCTGCAGCACAGGGCAGATCATCCCTATCCCGACGGAAAAAGGGTATCCGTAACGGCGTTCCTGGTGAAAGCAATTGCGATTGCCCTGTCCAGGCATCCCAGGCTGAATGGATATTTCCAGGACAACACGGTACACCTGTACGGGAACATCGGGATTGCCCTGGCCGTTGCTTCAGGGGATGAACTCTATGTGCCGGTTGTTCGGGACCCACTCACGAAGGATATTCGTGAGATAGGTAAAGGGATCTCCCGGCTGGCGGGAAAGGTACGGAACGGAAAACTTCAGAAGGAAGACATGAAAGGGGGAACCTTTACAGTGAGCAACCTGGGGATGTATCCGGTGGATGAGTTCTTCGCCATTATCAGCCCGAAACAGGCGGGTATCCTGGCCATCGGAAGGATGGAGAAGAAGATGGTGATAGGCGACGATGATACCATGAGGATCCGTCCGGCTGTAATTGTAACGGGAAGTTTCGACCACCGCGTAGTGAACGGGGTACAGGGAGCCGAATTCTTAGGGGAGCTGAAGAACATTATTGAAGAGGAGATGTCGTGAAAACAGACTATAAAAAGATAATCGATGTATTGGGGAAGGATAAGGTTCAAGGCATGTACCGCCGGATGCTGGAAATCCGGGTATTCGAAGAGAAGATCCGGTACCTCTTCCTGGAAGGGAAGATGCCCGGTACGGTGCATCAATATATCGGGCAGGAAGCCTGCGCCGTGGGCGTAACCGCCGCTCTCGAAGATGATGACGTTATTGCGTCTACCCACAGACCCCACGGCCACGCCATCGCCCGGGGAATCACTCTTAATGCTGTCGCTGCAGAGCTGTACGGTAAAGTTACCGGGTGCTGTAAGGGGAAAGGCGGATCCATGCATGTCGGAGACTTAAGCTTAGGAATGCTTCCGGCTATAGCCATTGTCGGAGGAAACATCCCTATCATTGCGGGCATGGCCATGGCCTTCAAAATCCGGAAGGAAAAGCGCATTGCAGTGAGTTTTTTCGGTGACGGCGCATCCAACGAAGGGGCCTTCCACGAGGGGCTGAACGCAGCGGCAGTCTACGATCTGCCCGCCCTGTTCGTGTGTGAAAACAACCTTTACGGTGCTTCCACCAGTGTAAAACGGGTGATGAAAATCAAGGACATCGCGGACCGGGGTGCGGCCTACGGAATGCGGAGTGATATTGCCGATGGTATGGATGTATTTGCAGTGTACCAACACGCCAGGGAAGCAGTGGACCTGGCCCGGAAAGGGGAAGGGCCGACCCTTCTGGAACTGAAGACCTTTCGTCTCTGCGGCCATTCCCGGCGGGACCCGAACAATTACATGACCAAAGAAGAAAAAGAGCACTGGAAAGGAAAGGATTCTGTTCCGGCATGTGAAAAGATCCTGCTGGAGTACGGCGTGGCTGATGAGAAAGAAATACAATCGATAAAAGACGAGGTGGAAAGAGCTGTGGATGATGCGATCCTGTTCGGCCAGACCAGCGAAGAGCCGAAACCTGAAGATACCTACGAAGACCTGTACGTAACCTGTGAGGTGCCGAGATGAGGATGAGTATAACCGAAGCACTGCGTACTGCTATTCACGGCGAGATGGAGCGGGACGAGGCCGTGTTCTGCATAGGGGAGGATATCGGTATTCCCGGGGGATACGGGGGAGCCTTTACGGTAACCCTGGGACTGGAGAAGGATTTCCGGGACCGGATTATCGACACCCCGATCTCTGAGATCGCTATCATGGGTATGGCCTGCGGTGCCGGTGCCATGGGCATGCGCCCTATCGCAGACGTTCAGTACGGGGACTTTCTCCTGTGCTGCATGGACCAGGTGGTAAACCAGATAGCAAAGATGCGCTACATGTCCGGCGGTAAGCTCACCATGCCGGTGGTTATGCGGGCACCTGTGGGCGTCACCGGAAGGGGGTCGCAGCACGCCCAGAACCTGGAACCTTATTTTATCGGCTGTCCCGGTATCAAGGTCGTTGCCCCTGCCACTGCTTACGACGCCATGGGACTCCTCCGGGCGGCTGTCCGGGACGACGACCCGGTGCTGATATTCGAGCACAAGCGTCTCTACGGTTCCAAGGGCATCAGGCAGGAAGCAGGAACCCTGGATGCCTCTTCCGAAATACCCGATGAGGATTACATCGTGCCTATCGGGAAGGGAATTATCCGGAGGGAAGGTTCGGACGTTACCATCGTGGCGAACCTCCTGATGATGCATTATTCTCTGCAGGCTGCGGAAACCCTTTCCCAGGAAGGAATCAACGTGGAAGTGATCGATCCCAGGACCCTCTGGCCCCTGGATATCGATCTTATCATTGGTTCGGTTAAAAAAACCGGCAGGCTGGCGGTGGTGGAGGAATCACCCAAACAGAGCGGCCTGGGCGCGGAAATCGGCATGCAGGTGGCAGAGAGGATCCCTGATTATCTCCTTGCCCCGATCCGGAGGATCGCAGCGCCTAACACGCCGGCTCCGTTTTCCCCGCCGATGGAAAAGTTCTACATACCGCAGCCGGAGCGGATCGCCGGTGAAATACGGAATTTGGTAGGGGAGTTTTAATTGCAGGGAAAAGACAGAGTTCATAATCTGTATCATTTTTACTTTTTTGTGCATTTTATAACAGATTTATCATGGTACAATGCACATACGCGTAAAACAGAAGGCAAGGAGGATGCTCATGGCAAATACTGTTAATACACAGGAATTCGAACCTCTGGCAGCCGGTCCGGATATTGAACGGCTTAAAGCCGCTTACCGGGGGGAGAAGACCGACAGGGTACCGAATTTCGAGGTGCTCATCGAAGATCAGCATGTGGAAAAGATCCTGGGTAAGCCTGCGGGTAATACTCTCAGTGTCGGCGGCGACATCGCAAAAGGTGCTGAAGAAACGAGTGCGGACATAAGGCCCATGTACCCGGAAGATTATATCAATCTGTGCAACGTCATAGGTCAGGATGCCATCGCCCTGGAAGCCCTCTGGACACCGATCAAGCAGAAAAAAGAGGACGGAACCGTTGATTTCATGTATGACAAGAGCCTGAAATCCAGGAAGGATTTGGAGAGGGTGATATGGCCGGGTGAACCGGAACTGGAACACGTTCTCCGGTATGTCCGGGAATACAGGAAAGCGGTAGAGGGGACGAAAATAGGGGTGGTTATGCTTTCCGGGTGTCTTTTTCAGACTCTGTACGAGTTCGTCATCGGTATGCACGACTGTATGATCATGTCTTTAGAAGACCAGGAGTTCCTGGAAGAATTGATATCGAAATCGGCGGATTTCTACGAAGAGCTTCACCGCCGTGCAATTGCGGAAGGCGTGGATATTCTCTTTGTTGCAGACGATTTTGCCTTCAACACCGGTATGTTTATACCTCCGGACATTTTTTGGAAGATCTGGCGCCCTTCGTATGAGAGGATTATTCAGCCTGCCCTCGATGCGGGGATCCCCGTCAAGTTTCATTCAGACGGCAAACTGGACCAGGCGATGGACATGCTTATCGATATGGGCATCAACTGCATCAACCCCATGGATCCATCCGGGTGCGATTACCGTGAATACAAGAAACGGTACGGGAACCGGGTTACCCTTTCCGGAAATATCGACATCGAGTATCCCCTGGTACGGGGAACCACGGAAGACGTGGAGAATGATGTGAAGGCCCACTGTGAAGTGATGATGAAAGGAGGAGGCCGGTGGGAAGCGGCGTCCAGCCACAGTGTTGTAAACTACATACCCCATGAAAATTTCATCACCATGATCAATGCGGTACACAAATACGGCCGGTACTAGTTGTGCATCATGGCACTCGATGCAAGAGAAAAATTTCTCTCAGTGATGCGTATGAACCCCGGAGAGTATACTCCGGAGGTACAGGTCCCGAAAGTTGAGTTCGGATACTGGGCAGGTACGGTACGCGCCTGGTTTGAACAGGGACTTGAAGTACGGGAACCGGTACCGGAAGATTACTCCGACGGCATCGCCGTCATGGCGAACAGGAATATCGGGAAGGATATGGAGAAAGCAGGTGACAGGAACGTCCAGCCCGTGTTCGGCCTGGACCCGTACCTTACCAAGTTCCCCGTGGACTACAGCCCCATGTTCGAAGAGGAGATCATCGAGAAAACGGATACCCATGTGCTCTACCGGGACGCCTACGGGGTGCTGTGTAAAAATGACGTCTCCATGGGTTCCCTCCCCATGGAGCTCGAGAGTCCGGTAAAAGACTGGAACTCCTGGAACGAGTACAAGGAGTACTACCACCCGTCCACCATCGAAAAGAGGCTTCCCCCGGGCTGGGACGGTATCGCCGAAAGGCTTGAAGAGAGGGATTTCCCCATCCGCTTAGGAGGTACTGTGGGAGGGTTTCTAGGATTTCCCAGGCAGATCATGGGTGTTACCGGTTATCTCATCGCCCTGTACGATCAGCCGGACATGATCCACGACATGTGCGACACGTTCCTGCACTTTCTCCTCCGCTATTACGACAGGATCCTCCGGGACGTGAAGGTGGACTGCATTCTCATCTGGGAAGATATGGCGGGTAAACAGGGCTCCCTGATCTCCCCGGACCATTTCAGGGAATTTCTTACGCCCAGGTACAAACAGATGGTCGGGTTCGCCCTGGAGTCCGGAGTGGACATCATCCTTACCGACAGCGACGGGTACGTGGAGGACCTGGTTCCCCTTATCGCAGAAACCGGGGTTACCGGTATGTATCCCTTCGAACGGGCCGCCGGAAACGATCTCCTCCGCATACGTAAAGGTTTTCCGGAGTTCCAGGTGCTGGGCGGTTTTGACAAACGGGTGCTGTTCAGCTCCGGCGGGAAACAGGCAATCGACGGGGAGCTGGAAATAGTAAAACAGCTTCTTCAGAAAGGAAGATACATCCCCCACCTGGATCACTTCGCGTCACCGGACTGCACCTGGGAGAACTTTTCCTATTACCGGGAAAAACTGAACTGTATAATAGATAATTTTAACGAAAGAAAGGGCTGACCCCGAAAGGACAGCCCCTGCGTTCTAGGCGATTTTAAGGCCAGGTTAGTATGGTTCACTCGCCTCTATCGTGTTGTACACGGTCAGGGTTAAACCGCTTAAGGTAGCGACATTCCAGTACAATCCGGTTCCGCTGGTGGGAATATTAATCGTCCGGAGAAGACCGGTTGCGTCATACACTTTCACGATTGCCTCTGAAGTGGTGATCTCAGGAGATCCTGAATAGTTATGTACGTAGTACCCGTATGTCCCGGTTGCCACGTCTGTTATGGTAATGGTTTCCGGACCGTAACTCGATGTATCGTCTACGTCCAGGTATAATCCCGTTCCGGTTTGATTTCCAAAATAGATATGCTCGGCGGAAGGGGTCACCATGTGGGAATCCAGGTCATACGGCTGTTCTCCCCATATCAGGACGAACCTGTACTGTCCGGGTGAGAGCGCAGGACTGGCCAGGATTTCACCGTCCTGGAGGATAGTCGTTCCGCCGTCAACCACCAGCACGGTAACCGGTTCGAGGTCGTACCCGGGAAATTCAAAGATAATAACCTGGGTCCCGATAGGAGCTTCAAGAGAAAAGAATCCGAGAAAATCCGAAACAGCCGAATACCGCCGTTCTCCCTGGACACCTATAGTAACATTGGGAAGCCCTGAGCCGGTGGTTGCATCGATGATGTACCCTTCCACGAATCCGGTTCTTATGAACAGGGCACACCCGGAAAAAACCGTCAGAACCAGCAGAGCAATGATGGTGAGTAACAATAGCTTCTTCATATTTTCCTCCAGATGAATAAAATAAATTGTTTGTCTTAAATAAACCTATACCATATTTCGCATTTTTGTACTACAAAACCGGAAAAAAACAGCCGCATGTAAGCGAAGCTCATGCACAGAGGAAGTCCGGCTGCAGCGTTCAGGATTCTTCGGAACGCGGATTGATTGGTCACTAACGGGGTATACTTCTATATGCGGTAACCCTAGGGAAGTACACGATGAAACTACCTGCATGGAACAGATTGATGCTCTCTCTGGACTGATCATTGTCTTCAGTAAAAGTAGGATCCCATGCATTTGCTGCTGTGTTATCAAACCATTTATATTTTTCCAGTGTGATGGTAGCCAGAACGGTAACAGTGTTTCCTTTTTTCCATTTAACACCGTCGGGAAACAAGGTATAGGTACCGCTAGATATCACTTCGAATCCGTCAATAGCTGTGCCTGCAGTATTCTTTTCTTCTGATTTATAGTGATATTCATAAGACGCTTCGGTTATTGTTAAGGTTTCTTCCTCAATTTCAGTACTCGTATTCTGTATGTCCGTGGTATATATTGCCTGCCATACGTTTTCTCCGGTTTCTATATACACAATACCGTACCGTGTTTCCGTAAAATACATGGGTGTCGTATAAGTGGATTGGTTTGTTACATTGGACCATTCTCCGTTCAGAATACCTTGCGAGACAATCTCTGTCAGTATAAAATTGTCTTTGTTCCATGTGTAGGTTCCTTTGTATCCAGTAGTTATTACCCAGCCTTCACCAACCTGGCCATCACCGTCATGGTCCTCACCTGCATCTTCATAGCTTTCATCATAGTATTCTACTGTGCCTTCAGGTGTAAATCTATAAGTATCATCGTTCAATCTGTAGGTAATCTCGTTTTTGAAATGGCCATTTCCATCCACTTTGAGCATTACCCCTAAGTAATCCGCTAAGGGACTGAAGAGCCCGCAGGATGTGAGAGTGAACAGGAAAGCTGCAAGTACAATACCCGTTTTTAAGATCGTTGATTGTTTCATAAACTTTTACTCCATTTGATTTAATAATATTTTATTATATCATATTCTTGGTATTGCAACAATAATTTTACCCGAATACCATTCCGGAGATAAGCTCCATGTTGTCGGCGAACCGGTAGCTATTCAGGTTTTCGTCGATGACGGCCGATTTTTCCGTCAGCCTGTCTGCCAGCCCTTTGTACTTCCGGATAAGGTCCACCCCGACTGCCAGGGATTTTGCCCTGTCGTCTCTGCCGTTGATGATATCTATGGAGCACCACCCTTTGAAATCGGTCTTGTTAAGATAATAGAAGAACTCCAGGATTTCCCAGAAGTTGATGGTGCCGAAGATCATGTCCGGGTCCGCATCCTTGTAGTTTTCGTTTAAGTGAATCTGTCCGAGTTTGCCGTGGGAATCCAGGATCATGAGGGATTCGGCAATGCTTTCCTGGGCCATGAAGGCATGACCTACGTCCACCACGCCTGTAACATTGTCCAATCCTATATCGTTTAAGAGCATCATCAGCTTCCCAACGTTGCCAACGTACTGTTTCTGCCTGGGGTCCTTGGATTTATACTCTATGGCTACGTTTACAGAGGAGTCGTATTCACCGATCTCCCGGCAGGATTCCACCAGGTGCTTCCAACCGTCCCGGTAATCCACCTGGAAGGGGTAGTCGAAACCGTCATGGGCAGGCCACAGAAGAACGCTGTCCGCTTCAAGTTCCCTGGCGACATCAATTCCCCTCTTGAACAGCTGGATGCACTCCTTACGGATCTTTGCGTCATTGGAACAGAGGGCCCCATGTTTCCACTTCCTGTCGCTCCAGTTCTCAACGCACAGGTTGGAAACGGTAAGCCCGAAGCCGGACAGCTTCTCCTTCACCGTTACCGGATCCTCCGGCAGGGGACCGAAGGGATAAAAGGTGAACAAGCCGGTGAGTCCTTCGATGCCGGACATGATCGAAAGCTGTTCGTCCACACTCATGGCGTCGAAGTATCCCCCAGGCACGTACCGTTCCGCATAGGTCCCGAGACACCAGAGATGAGCATCTACTTTCAGTTTCATTATATTCTCCTTTGTAAGTATTCGTTGTACGCCTGCAGCCAGGCGGTATTGTTTTTCGGGAGATACTCACGTGTTACAGAGGCATCGCGTGCAATTTCGCGTCCCTCCTTCAGACCGGCAATGTCCCCGGAGCCGATGAGCTGCATGAGGGCATTGCCCATGGCGGTGGTCTCTGCCGGCCCTGCTATAACGGGAATATCCAGTAGATCCGCCGCCCACTGGCAGATCAGGCAATTCTGTGTTCCTCCGCCGATCATATGGAGGAGCTGAAATCTCTTTCCCGTGTGTTCCTGGATCTGAAGGATCACTTCCCGGAATTTCATCACAAGACTTTCGAATACGATACGGGCTATGGTTCCCATGTCCCCTCCCTCCTTCTGCCCCCGGTCTCCGCACCAGGTCCGGATCACTTCCGGCATGTCCGGTACAACTTTAGCGAATGCCGGGTCATCTATGTCAATAAACGCCGTAAAAGGTTCTGCCTTTTCAGCAGCAGCGACAATCTCATCCCAGGAGAGTTTTTTCCTTAAGTCCCTGTTCCATTTTTCCCTGCACTCCTGAATAATCCAGAGACCGGTAATATTCCTGGCAAGGAATGTCTTTCCGTCGGCGCTTCCTTCGTTGCCCACCCCGGAGTCGAGAACTTCCCTTGTTAAGACCGGCTTAAGGGTTTCACACCCGGCAACGGCCCATGTACCGAGACTTACGTATACCCACTCCTTTCCCTCCTTTGATACAGGTATACCCGCCAGGGCGGAAGCCGTGTCATGACCGGCAACTGCGGTCACACCGACTGGAGGGAGGGTATACTCTTCCTGTAATGCCCGGGAAAAGGTTCCGATTTTGGTTCCCGGATAGACAATGGGACGGAGAATATCTCTCCTGAGGGAAAGGGTGTCCAACACATCGAAAGCCCACTTTTTTTCCATCTGATTGAAGAAGGCCGTAGTTGTCGCGATGGTGTACTCGCTGAGTTTTTCGCCGGTAAGAAAATAGTGAAACAGGTCGGGCATCATTAAAAATGCGTCACTACCCTTATATTCCGGAGCATCGTCTATGTGCATGGCGAAGAAGGAAAAAAGACTCATAATCGGGAGCTGGAAGATGCCTGTCGATTGAAAAAGATCCATCCTGTCGATCCGGGAGAACAGCTCATCTGAAACGGAGTTCCTTCTTACGTCGCGGTAGTGGACCGGGTTTGCCAGGAGCTTTCCATCGGGACTTAAGAATCCGAAGTCTACTCCCCAGGTATCGATACCAACGGAATCGATAGTACCGTAATCCCGGACTGCCTTCCGGATGCCGATAATCATCTCCGAAAAAAGATGAAGGACGTCCCAGTAGAGAGTCCCGGCGATAAACACGGGACGGTTTTCAAATCGATGAACCTCCCGGAAGGAGAGTGCCTTTCCATCGAACCGTGCCAGAAGCCCACGCCCGCTGCCGGCACCGAAGTCAAAGATGAGAAACCTGCGATCAGCCATAAAAACTCCTTGACAAAGGAAAATCCCTCACTGTATAGTAATGAAAATAATTTACATAAATTACTAATAATGAAGGTATAATGATAATTTTATACGAAGTCCCAGGTGCTGTCAATTCAATAATACCTTTATGTCGATGGGTATCCCATGACTGATCGTCAGGAAAATGAAAAGATCTTAACACTTACCGGCATTGTAAAAAAGTTTCCCGGTGTCGTTGCCCTGGATCATGTGGATTTTGATGTAGACAAGGGGGAAGTGCTGGCCCTGGTGGGAGAAAACGGAGCAGGCAAGAGTACCCTTATCAAAATCTTAGGGGGTGTGCATCTCCAGGACAGCGGGGAAGTCCTCTTCGATGGAAAAGAGGTAGCCTTTACCTCAACCGTCCAGTCCCGGCAGAGTAATATCTCGGTTATCTACCAGGAGTTCAACCTTATCCAGGATCTTACGGTTGCGGAAAACATTTTTATCGGCAGGGAGCCCAGGTTCATCGGAGGAAGATTCATCAACTGGAAGATCATCAACCGGGAAGCAAAAAAAATCCTTACAAGGCTGGACAGCGCCATCGATCCGAAAGCATATGTAAGTGATCTGCCCGTGGCGGAGCGGCAGATGGTGGAAATAGCAAAAGCTCTCTCTTTCGAAGCAAAACTGATCATTATGGATGAGCCCACAGCCACCCTCACTGAAAAAGAGGTAAAAAAGCTGTTTGAAATCGTAAAGAAACTACGCTTGGAAGGGGTTTCCATCATCTATATCTCCCACCGGCTGGAAGAGGCCTTCGAACTTTCAGACCGTATTACCGTCTTGAGGGACGGTAAGAATGTAGGAACCAGGAGAACGAAAAATTCGACCGAAAGTGAAATCATCGAAATGATGGTAGGAAAGGTGGTGAAAGATTATTTCGCTCATGCGGGGGGGACCAGCACGGAGCGGGATGTAGTGATGGATGTGCGGAACTACACCATTGCCGATTATGTGGAGGATGTAAGCTTTTCCCTTCACAGGGGGGAGATTCTCGGTTTCGCCGGTGTTATCGGGTCCGGGGTTCAGCAGCTCCTGCAGTCGCTGTACGGCGTCATTCCCAGGAAATCAGGTGAAATATATTTCGAGAACGAGAAAGTGGAAATCAATTCCACCGGCGACGCCATACGGCTGGGTCTCGGGTATGTAACAGAGGACCGGAAAGATTCAGGGATCATTCCGGACATGTCCGTACTCCACAACAGCAGCATGATCATCATCCGGGGACTTGCCCGGCTTAAGGGCCTTTTGATCGATGAAAAAGAAGAGGCCCGCAAGTTCACCGGTATCCGGGAACGGCTGGCAATAAAAATGGCGGACCCGTCGCAGAAAATCATTTACTTAAGCGGAGGTAATCAGCAGAAGGTTGTTATCGGGAGGACCCTCCTCTCAGACTGCAAAGTACTCATCCTCTTAGAGCCCACCCGGGGAATCGATGTGGGTTCCAAGGCGGAAATCCACAAGATACTAAGGGAACTCGCGGACCAGGGTCTTTCCATCATCATGACATCTTCCGAGCTTCCGGAGCTGATCAACCTCCCTGACCGCTGCCTGGTGATGTACAGGGGGAGAATCGTAGGTGAGTTCGACCGGTCCTCCATCCAAGAGGAGAAACTCGTGGCAGCCCAGATTGGACACGGCATAAGGACTGAGGTGAATGATTAAGTTCCTGAAACTCTACGAAAAGTTCGGTATCTTTTTCTTTATTCTGGCAGGAGGCATCTTTCTCTCCAGTGCGTCGCCTAACTTCCTGCAGATAGATACCCTTCTCAATATCATCGCCCAGGGAACCTATGCAGCTATTGTGGGGTTCGGTATGACCTTTGCCATTACCTCCGGCGGCTTCGACCTGTCCGTGGAATCGGTGATGTCCCTGGTGAGTGTGTTTCTCGCCATTCTCATCCCGCTGATAGGAATTCCCGGGGCAATCGTGATTGCCCTGATTATCGGGTCCTGTGTTGGAATAATAAACGGCACGATTATCGCAAAACTGAAAGTCAACCCCCTTATTACCACCCTGGCGATGATGACCATCATCAAGGGGGTGGCTCTCCTTGTTGCGGGAGGACGGCAGATCGTGATCCACGAAAAGGTATTCATGGAGCTGGGTACAGGCAAACTCTTAGGTGTTCCCACACCGATATTCATCATGCTCTTCTTTTTCCTTATCTTTTATTTTGTACTCTATCATACTCCTTTCGGCCGCCATGTCAGCGCTGTCGGTTCGAACGAAAGGGCTTCTAAAATATCAGGCATTGATGTGGACATGGTTACCATTGGCGTGTATACCCTGGTAGCTTTTACCTCGGGTATTGCAGGGACCATCCGCACTTCCCAGGCCCTTATCGGGATCCCTACCATGTCCCCGGGATTTGTCCTTGTTGCCATAACGGTGACGGTACTGGGGGGAACCAGTCTCTCCGGCGGAAGGGGGAATCTCTGGGGCACCCTCTTTGCCGGGATTTTTATTTCGATGATTTATTATGGACTGAATCTCCTGGGAGTTCAGATCTACTACCAGATGCTTTCAGTGGGGCTGGTCCTTATTTTTGCACTTTTTATCGATGGAGTGCGGCGGCGGTACCTGGAAGTGGCTAAAGCGAAAGGGATTAAAGTATAGCTAGTGGGAGTGGTATGAAAGATTTAAACACCGGCGGTGTATTATACCGGGTCGCAGAGAAATGGGATTATTTCGGCTTGCCCGCTCTTTTCCTGGTTATCATTCTCATTTTTTCCATCATGTCTCCTGCGTTCAGAACGATCTATAACCTGGTGAGTAATCTGCAGTTCGCTTCTTTTGTGGGAGTAGCAGTTGTGGGGATGATTTTTCTCATCTCCAGCGGCGACTTCGATATCTCTGTCGGATCCATGCTTGCCCTTGTTGCGGTGTTAGGCGGTTCTTTTGTTCCCTTCATCGGCGGTGCAGGCGGAGCGATAGCAACGGTAGCGATAGCCGCACTTCTCGGGTTTATCAACGGCATCTTTGTAACAAAACTACGGATTCCGGCTTTTATCACCACCCTGGGGATGATGTTTGTCTTTCGGGCCTTGGCTTTTATCTATACCGATAACGCTCCGGTGCCTATATCGAGCCGGTTTTGGTTTTTCGTAGGAAACGGCACCATTGCGGGTGTACCCTTCGCGTTTATTCTTATGCTCATCTGTTTCGGTGCCGGCTACCTGATGCTGCGGAAATCTCCCTTCGGCAGATACGTCATAGCTATAGGATCGAACAGGAATGCCGCCGTGTTATCCGGGGTCAACTTCGACCGCATGAAGATTTCGGTGTTTGTCATGGTTGGTTTTTTTGTTGGTATTTCATCGGTCATCATGGCTGCTAATTTCGGTTCCGCCAATCCCGGAATGATGGGCCAGGGGTTCGAGTTCCAGGTCATCACTGCCGTTGTGCTGGGAGGCACTCTGTTAGGAGGAGGTACTGCGAATTTGCTGGGAGGTTTATTTGCAGCCCTCATTATTACCTATTTAAAGAATGGACTAGGCCTGTTGCAGGTAAATTCCTACTGGCAGTTTGTGGCAACAGGCCTTGTGCTTATATTCGCCGTAGCAGTCAACAGGATTCGGTTTCGCATTCTGGGGTACGGCGAGGTGTAGCACTAAACGATTTCTAAAAGAAGGAGGTGAAAATTTGTTAGGGGTATGTCACTGGTTCCATGTGACGCATACTATGGAAATTAATAGATAAACGGAGGATAGAAGTATGAAAAGAAAACTGTTTCTCGTATTGGTAATTCTTATTCTTGTTCCGGCTTTCATCCTTTTCGCCGGAGGCGAAAAGGAAAAGGGAGGCAAGATAACCATCGGGTACGCTCTCTGGACGATGGAGTATACCTTTTTCCAGAACCTGGAAAAAGGTGTAAAAGATGCATGTGCCGATCTGGGGTATGACTATATCATGCTGGATCAGAATTCCGATCCTGCGAAAATGGTCCAGGATATCAACAGTCTGATAGGTCAGAAGGTCGATGGTATTATTGCGACTCCTGTCGATCCGGGTGCCATGGGTCCCGCAGTTCAGAAAGCCAGGGATGCCGGTATTCCTGTAGTGTGCGCGGATATAGGCTTTTCAGGGCCTGTTAACGCTCTCCTCATCTCCAACAATTACGAGGGCGGCCAGCTTGCAATGGAATTTATCGACAAGATGGCGAAAAAGAGGGGATTAGCCAGTAAGAAAGTCGGTGTCGGCCGGGTAAAACCTCAATGGACCTATGCCCGCCAGCGTGGAGAAGGTTTCATGGCTAAAGCAAAAGAGCTGGGTTACGAAGTAGCCTCTGAAATAGTTGTGGATAACCCAAGCGCAGAAGGCGGATATGACACGATGCAGCAGATCATGTCTGCGGCTCCGGATGTTATAGGGGTGTTTTTTGCTTCCGGAAGGGAAGCTGTCGGCGCTGCCAATGCGATCAAAGCTTCCGGTAAGGATATTGTCGTTGTGGGCTATAATGGCGACCCCGAGGAGCTCCAGGCAATCGAAGACGGGGTTCTGGATGCCACGGTAGCTCAGCAGCCCTATTTTATCGGATATAGAAGTGTAGAGATAATGAAGGATATCCTTGAAAAGGGGAAAGAGTACGAACAGGCGGAAATACCTGTTGTGATCGAACTTCTTACGCCTGATAATTACAAAAAATGGGCTGAAGAAGCGACAAAACGAAGGGGAAATCCTGCGTATTAAACGCATTCCGGATTAATTAAAAAAAGGCAGTCGGTGAGTCCGCCTGCCTTTTTTTATGTCAATGATTCACACGATTCGCTCTCTCTGTTATAACAATTACATGGACGGTGCACTTACGGTAATCCAACTGGGCGAAGTCCCCTACGGAGATGCCCTGCAGATACAGTACGATTTTCACGAAAAACGGCACCAGGGCCGGATCGGCGATACTCTTCTCCTCCTCCGGCATCCCCCTGTAATCACCATGGGGAGGACGGGGGAACGGAAGGATATCCTCCTTTCAGAAACAGTTTTAAAGAAGATGGGTGTTGATGTGGTACCCATCGAAAGGGGGGGGGAAGTGACCTATCACGGGCCGGGACAGATCGTAGGCTACCTCTTTTTCAATGTGCAGCGGGTGAAAGGCGACATAGGAAAACTTATCTCTACAATAGAAGAAGTATTTATTAGATTGTTGCAGGATGTGTTTTCCATCGAAGCAGGGAGGGATCCTGATCACAGGGGCGTGTGGATAGGGGATAAAAAGATTACCGCCGTGGGTATTGCGGTACGGAAGAGGGTGACCTTCCACGGTTTCGCCTTTAATGTGAATACCGACCTTAATCACTTCCGATGGATCGTACCCTGCGGGATTCAGGGAAAAGGAGTAACCTCCTTGAAGGCGGAAACCGGCAAAGAACAGGATATTATGGGAATCGGAAAGTCCGTAGCAGAATACACTGCCGATATGTTCGGATTCCATGGTGTGGATATAAGGAGTAAGATTGAACCGGAATAATTCCGGACAGGTAAAACGGCCCGGTTGGCTTACAATACGCGTCAGGTCCGGTGATAACCTGGACTACGTGGAAAAAATACTTGCAGACAACCACCTGAACACGGTGTGCCGGGAAGCGAATTGTCCTAACAGGATGGAGTGTTACGACAGGAAAACAGCGACCTTCATGATCCTGGGGAGAATATGTACCCGGAATTGCAGGTTCTGCAATGTCACCGGCGGAGAACCTCCTCCCTTAGACGATGAAGAGCCGGCTCGTGTAGCTGAAGCAGTGGACAAACTGGACCTGAAGCATGTTGTTGTCACCTCGGTAACGAGGGATGATCTGCCTGACGGTGGGTCCGGTCATTTCGTCCGGGTGGTGGAGGCTGTCCGCGCCAGGTGTCCCGGGGTTATCATGGAAGTGCTCATCCCGGATTTTAAAGGGGACCGGGACTCCCTGGAAAAGGTCATTCGTAGCAGACCTCACGTCATCAACCACAATGTAGAGACCGTACCCAGACTCTATTGCGCGCTGCGTCCCCAGGCGGATTACAGCAGGTCCCTTACCCTGCTCCGGCGGGTAAAAGATGGAAACAACGGGATAAAATCGAAATCCGGAATCATGGTGGGTGTGGGAGAAACAAAGGAAGAGGTGCTTGGGGTCCTGAAGGACTTAAGGGACTCCATGGTCGATTTTGTTACCATCGGGCAGTACCTTGCTCCGTCAAAGGAGCATTATCCCGTGGTGGAATACATTCAACCTGACCGGTTCGCGTTTTACCGGGAAGAAGCGTACCGTATGGGTTTTGAATACGCCGCTTCCGCCCCCCTGGTACGGAGTTCCTATCATGCGGCGGACATGCTCAGGGCCGGCGGATGAAAAGCGCCAGCTCGCAGGTTTCCACCAGCCTGGTAAAAAAACGAAGCTTCGCCGTATGAAGATGTTCCGGATTCTTCTGCTCCTTCTGCTGGGTACGGTAACCTGTGCCTTCGGGAAACCGGAATCCGGGAAAAAGTTCACCATATCTGCCGTGCAGTTTTCAGTTAAGGAGGATCTGTACCGTTCGGAAAAGAGATTCTACCACCATGTCGAAGCTATTATTCGCAGGGAGGTGGAACAAAACAGGCCGGATATGATCGTATTTCCGGAATACACCAGTGTATTTCTCTCGCTGATACCGTATTACGAAACAATTGCGGCTGCCGAGAGTCTTGAAGAAGGTATTAACCGTCTTCATAAAGAGTATCCCGGCGTAACATCCGTCGGAAGCATCTTCTTGAATGATACCGGCGTGTTCCGTCGTATGGACAGGATCTGGGGCAGCCTTGCGGATGATTGGGACCTGTTTATCGCTGCCGGGACCGCCTTCGTCCCGGAAGAAGACGGCAGCGGAAAGGTGGAACTTCGGAACAGGCTCTTTCTGTATGGTCCGGAAGGCGGTCTCGAGTATACCCAGGACAAGGTATATCTCACGGAGTTCGAAACAGAGGTTGTTGGAGTGGGCAGCGGCAGTCTGGACGAAGCCCGGCTGGTGGATCTGCGGGGTCTGCCTTTTGCCTTTACCATCTGCAGGGACACCTTTTTTGAAGTATGGGAAGATCGTTTTGAAGATGCCTATGTCTGGCTCGATTTGAAGGCAAACGGAACAAAGTATGATGAAGACCAGGCCAGGAATTTCGAAACAGCCCTTCCGGAACGGATAGCGTCTTCTCCGGTCCCTTTCGGCATCACTGTCTGCCTTACGGGATCGTTTCTGGACCTGTTCTGGGAAGGTGAATCGTCAATTATGCGGAATACAGGTGATGATGTGGAGGTCATCGAAAAAAGTGAAAGGCCTGACATCCAGGACATCTTAAGGATATCGATTCCTTTCGGTGCTAATTGAAGAGTTTGAACCCCTTTTTATCTTCCGAATTATCAGCCAGATAGGGATTTTCGATTTCGAACATGGAAACTTCGAAACCTTCCGAATCGGCCCCTTTGTCCGGATTGAGGGGATCCAGCAGAAAGAGACCGGAGGTCACAAAGTAGTAGAAGTAGGTGCCCGGCAGCATTGTGAGGGTAGTGGTGTATTCCCCGGGTTTTACTTCGTTAAGTTTATACATGTAAGGGTCCCAGTTGTTGAAACTTCCCGAGAGATATACATTTACCCCTTTCGGACCGAAGTAATGGAAATCCACACTGTTATCATCATGGATCACCGGTGTTACCAGTTTCCACCGGTTCAGCTCTTTTCGGGGCAGGGAAATCCTGGAGAGGGTAATCCCGCTGGGATCCTCAACCCTTTCGGGATTCATGGGATCTGCCATCCATAATCCGTCAACCACGATACGGTAGGAGATTTCGCTGACATCTTCCGGCGCGGGATAGACCAGGACGAACACGCCCTGGGCATTGCGTACAAAGCTGTGAATCTCTGAAAAACTTTCGTGGGAAAAAGCAGCACCGACAAAGCGGACAAGCTTGTCCGTTTGGTAGGAGATGAACACATGGTCTTCCAGTATCTGCGGTTTTTCCGCCTTCTCCATGTTTGCAGTTTTCAGGTGGATCTGGAAGTTCCCGGTCTCAAAGGCAAAGGCTGGTACAGTTGTCACGATGAACACAAAAAAGAAGATAACTATTATTACAGGCAGATCCAGCCTTGATGATTTCCCGGTGTTATTGCTCATATGATACCCACTGTGTATACTTTCTAAGTCGGATTCCGGGTAAAAAACCTTGAGGATATACTTAACAGAACGTGCTGTTTTTACCGACATTTTGAAAAGGTACTATTAATGCCCAGCCTCGAGAACATAGAAAAATTTAAATCGGTTCTCAACCAACTCGGTGACGAGCCCGGTATACTCGAAGAACGGGGAGAGCACCTGGAAGACGTCCCGGTTCCGGAGGAAGGTCTCCCGGATGATCTCTCGGCCCTCTTAGGGGACGTGGAAGCAGAGCTCGGCATTCCTGAAGATGAGGAAGAGGGAGAGCTGGATCAACTGCCTGCGGATTTTGCAGGCGGGGATACCGGTGAAGCAGGAGATGTAACATCAGGCTTCGGCGACGAAGCTATTCTGGATGAACTTGAGGATGTACTTGCGGACACGGGAGAAGAAGGTCCCCCTCCGGAAGAGAAAGGCCCATTAGGGGAACAGCCTGAACCGGACGAATTTACGATACCTGAAGGACTCTTTGAAGAAAATGAAGCCCCGGAGGAAGGACCATTCGAAGAGGAGCCGCCTGAGGTCCCGGACATGGATATCCTCGGGGACGAGGAAAGTGAAACCGGGTTCGAAGAAGCCGGGGAAAATGAGTTTGCCCTCTCAGAAGAGATTCAGGAAGAATCCGCGGGAGAAGAGTTTGGTGAGGACGAATTAGGCCTGCCCGAAGAGATTGAAGAAGAAGCGGGTGGAGTAGAAGAGCCCGCAGAAGAAGAGTTCGGTCTTCCGGAGGAGCTACAGGAGGGGCTGGAAGAAGAGCCGGGGCTGTCGGAAGAGTTGTCTCAAGAGCTGGCCGGACCGTCAGAGGAAGCCGGAATAGAAGCAGGTATAGAAGTCGATGAGTTTGCCATACCGGACTTGGATATAGAAGATGTGATGGAGATCGACACCGAAGCAGGTGCCGAAACGGGCGGAGAGGAGGATTTTGAACTCCCCGGTGAGATATCCTTAGGTGAGCCCGGTGGGGAAGAAGAAGCTGGAGACGATTTTGAACTTCCCGAGGATCTTAAATTCTCTGAAGAAGAAGAGCTCGATACGTTAGGTGAGGATGATCTCGGGACTGAGGGATTTTCCCTGGGCAACATCAGTGAGGATTTTGGTGTCCTTGAAGACACGGGGGATGAAGAAATCGTTGAAGCCGCACCTGCCGTTTCCGGATTCGTACCGGAAAGTGAGGGGGATGAAGATTTTGAATTATCCGATGAAGATTTCCGCTCCGTTCAGCGGACTATGGGTGCACTTCCGAGGAACCTCAAGATCGCCATTGAAGAGCTCATCGGAGAGAAGGGGCTCGGTGGAAAAGATTTACGTAAGCTGCTCCATCTTCTTATCGGCGGGGCATCACCCAAGGAACTGGCTGATGCAACCGGAAAGATCCGGGGGAAGAAGATCAAAATTCCGGATCAGTACGAAAAGAGAACCGGCCTGGAGCTCGAAGAGGCGAAGGGTACCTTTGCGTATGCATTCAGGCACAACATCCTGCCGATTCTCCGGGTTGCCGGTATTGCTGCCGTGGTCATCGGACTTCTGGGTTTTGTAGGATACAGGTTCCTTTATAGACCTCTTCACGCCCAGCAGCTGTACAAACAGGGATACGGGGAAATACAGAAAACCAACTATACCAAGGCGAATGACTATTTCGACCGCGGCCTGGCAGAATGGCAGCGGAAGGACTGGTTTTTCAGATATGCCGAAGCATTTATCGCTGAGAGGGAATACAGCCGGGCGTAAGAGAAGTACCAGCAGCTCCTCAAACATTATCCGGAGGACAGAGCGGGGATTTTTGATTACGCCTGGCTGGAATCTGAAACCCTGGGTAAGTACGAAAAAGCGGAAGAGCTGTACAACATCATCCTGGACAAAGACATCTACGATTATGAAGCCCTCCTGGCACTGGGAGATAACTATATGCGCTGGGCCGATGAGGTTCCGGACCGCTATGAAGATGCCCGGTTTACCTATGCTACCCTGATTCAGCAGTACGGACACCTGGATGACCTGGAACTGCGGATGCTGGACTATTTTATGAGAACAGATCAGCTCTCTGAAGTGGTCCGGCTGAAGGACCAGTTCCAGGCGAACCCAGGGGCTAAAATCAATCCCCTTATCTATGCGAAGCTGGGAGGATATCTCGTGTCCAGGAATCAGCTGGACGATGTCCGGGACATCCTGTTCCGGGTGCTGGATGTAGACGATACTCTGCCGGAGGCCCATTTTTATCTCGCCCGGTATTTCAACAAGATCGAGGAATATCCGGAAGAAGAGAAAGCCATTCGAAACGTCCTCCTCCATCTCAAGGATATCCCTTCCTTAGGCCGGGACCGGCTTTCCATGCTTATCCAGACCTATAACAGGAATGGTGAAATTCTCATGGAAAAGGAAGAATTCTTAAGCGCAGAGGAGTCCTTCCTCAAGGCGGTAAAGCTGTACGAAGACGGCAGGAGCCGGAAGATCTTAGGGCAGTCCCGGGAATTCGGCAGGATCTACGCCAATATCGGGGATATCTATTATTACCGGAACAATGCGTATGATACAGCTCTTCAGCAGTACATCAAAGCGGAGCAGAACGGTTACTATTCAAAAGAGATGAATTACAAGAAAGGGTTTATCTACTACGACGGTGAAGATTTCCGGGAAGCCCTGATGGAGTTTTTTAAGACGTCAGAGGGATTCTCCACCAACCGGAACCTGATGTTTGCAACAGCCAACACCCTGTACAAACTGGGGGACTATTATTCCGCAGAGGGTTTTTATTTCGATCTTCTTGCCACCCTGGAGCAGGAACGGTTGAGTATTCCCTTTCTCCTGCCGGATGAACGGCCGGAACACCGGGGTCTCATCGAGCTTCTCATCAAAGGGTACAACAACCTGGGGGTTAATCAGTATTATCTTGCAGACCGCTCAGGCAGGAGAGACGATATGTACTCCAGCGCCCTGGTTAACCTGACCAAGTCAGCCCAGCTGGTGGATGCTTACACCCGGGAACCGGTGGGACTGGGACGTTCAGACGCCTCCAGTCTTGCCTGGCTCAATCAGCGGGGTATGCTCTATCCATTGAGTGATTTCAAACCTCAGATTTTCACGGAAATACCGAAAGACATGGATGACTTCCTCTTCTAAACGGGGGTACCGCCCTCTTATCAGACCGGCACCATCCAGCCGTGATTGTCCTCTAACGAACCGTACTGGATCCCTTTGAGGGTTCTCTGTAACGTCAGGGTGAGCTCTCCCATGGTACCATCTCCGAACACCGCGGTTTTTCCCTGGTGCGTGATGGATTCGATGTACGAAACGCCGACGGCGGTACCGGTAACAAACGCTTCCTCTGCATCTTCCATGGCTTCCTGGATGGATATTTTCCGTTCTTCCGTGGTCACCCCTGATTTCATGGCCAGGGTGATTACACTGTTCCTGTTTATTCCGGGGAGGATGGTGTCCCCCAGTTCCGGAGTTACCAGTGTCCCGTTTTTCATATAGAAGAAGATATTACAGGATGATCCTTCCTCGATATACGTCCTCTCCAAAGCATCCAGGAAGATCGCCTCCATGTACCCCGCATCTTCGGCCTCCTTCTTCGCCAGTGCCGGGATTACGTAATTCGCGCTGCACTTAATCCAGCCTGTCCCGTTTGGCGTTGCCCGTGCCTTGTCCGTAGTAACCGCTTTAGCGTTGCCCGGCCGAAAGTAGCTGCCCACAGGGGTTGTCACGATCACGACCCAGGGATTGGTGCTTAAGGACACACCGATGGCAGGCTCCGAGTAGGAGAACGGGCGGATATAGACCGAATGGCCGGATACGAAACCGTCTTTCGCCCATTCCGGATCGTATGCCGGAACAAAACCTAAGGCTTTGTTCTTCCTTACCACCTCCCTGCAGGCCCGGAGGAACATCTCCGGTGGGAACGGGGGCATGTTAAGGCCTTCCATGGATTTTGCCATTCTTTTCCCGTTTTCCCCGGGTCTGAAGATGCTCAGCGTGCCGTCAGGCTGGGGAAATGCCTTAAGGCCCTCGAAACAACCCAGGCCGTACTGGGTTGTATAGTTTACCAGGGGGAGTTCGGGAAAGGAATTCCGTTTTTGCAGCAGAGTGTCCAGTTCTTCAGGAGAGAGGTCTGCTTCCTCCTCCGGTGTTTTGTGGGGCTTTTCTAAGAATTCTTCAGACCATGTCCGGTCCGGACCGTATTTGGCGTGATACACCCAGGGATAGATAGCGAGCGTAAATCCTTTTCCCATCGCAAGTTGCCTCGTGTCATTACGGTTTTCGACCATTCTATGAAAATGGTCGATGAGAGTGTACGGAATTCCCGGGACCTGGTCAAGGGAATCTCAGTCGTCACCCGGTGATGCAGGAGACGAGCCTTCAATCCTTTTTAACTGTCTCTCCAGGATAACGATGATCTCCTGACCGAATGTTTTAGCCAGGCCCGCCATCCGTTTCGGTGATGGTTCCATCCTCTGAAAGTATTCGGCTTCCGAATGAAATGGCCGCAGGATGGTATCCTTCTCTTCTATGAGATTCACCAGGTATTCCCTGGTGCGGTATCCTTCTTTTTCGGCGAAATTCAGGGTGGAGCGTACTTTAGCAGCCTCCTGGGCCTGGGCCATGCACATCTTTGCCAGGGGAACAAGATCGTACCCTTCCAGAGGGTTCGTCAGCCGCTTCTCATGCAGTCTTTCCTGCTCTTCCTTGAGAAGCACGGTATAGTTTTCCTGGATACTGCCGGTGATCTGGTTGAACCGGTTCTTAAAGTTCGCAAAAAAAGCGGATGCCTTCTCCGGGGGGATATTGGGGGAGAGCTTTTTCATCTCCTCCAACTCTTTTTTGTAGATGTTCATCTGCATAAAGATGTTTTTTACTGCAGGATGCTTACTTAAATCAGGTTCTTTTTTTATCCGGTCGTTGAGCTCGGACACGATCTCCTTGATATCCTGCTCCCCCCTGACCTGGACAGACAGTTTCTCTTTTCTCAAGGGGATGGCACCTCTGCAGAGAAGCCGCTGGATAAGCATCGTATAGATGAGAGATGACAGCTTAATCGCCTGGGTCTGGAGCTGCTCTAAGCCGCGGGAGTCGTATTTCAGAGATTCCAGGAACGAAAAAATCGGAAGCATCACCGTCCGCTTGTATTCAAGGATGCCCTCTTCCACGGAAAGACGGATATCCTTAATCAGTCCCTTAAGGTCATCCGGGGAGGGATTGAAATATTCTTCGATGTCGAACACATTTTCCCCGTTTTCCCTTATATCGAACCAGTCGCCTGCTATTTTTTTCTGAAGCCCTTCCATGTGGGCTAAATGTACCCTAATAGCGGGAGATTATCAATCAGTATTGTTTTTCCGGCGGGATTCCGGTGTTCTGAACCATCGTACGGCTCTGCTGGATTTGGATAAAAAGGATAAAAACGATAGAGAAATCTCAACTAATTCCTATCCTCATCTTATCCATCGTGTATATCCAGGGGCGGCAGGCCCTGATGTTCTAAAAGAAGGTGAAATCGGATATCTCCGAATAAATATGGAAATGCCGTTTAACCTTCAAATTCAGTTCTCGGAATACCAGATTGCCTTATTATCGATTGCAAAGTTCCGATTCTTATCTCCTTGTGTTGAGGTACAGGAATGGTGATCGTTGAGTTTTCATGTTTTTTCTGCATGATTATATGACTTCCTTTTTGTCTTACAGGTAAGAATCCATAGTTTTCGAGAATTTTACATAGTTCTTCACCGGAGAAGATTTTTAGCCTACCCAACCGCTATTTCCAATCGAGTAACCAAAACTTCCTCATGAAGTCGATCTGTGATTTCCTGTTGCGATGCGGTTTCGTAAAATAGTTCGACAGCTTCTCTCAGGTTGCTGATAGATGATTCAATAGAATCTCCCTGACTGGCTATGTCTAAATCAGGACATAGCGCAACATACCAGTTACCTTCTTTTTCGATAATTGCGGTCAAGTTTTGTGTTTTCATAATTATAGAATATACTTGTTATTTTTTACTTCTTCAATTGTCAAATAGTCCATTATATGATATTGCGGGAGCTTAAACAGCGTGATAGAGAGCTATTTGATGTATTGGGAAGATACATAGCCGGGCTGATGGAGTACCGGGGAGTGGAAATACGTAGGATAAATGATTATAGTAATGAGAGGGGAAACCGATGCTTGCACAAAGCATGGATAAGTTGATTGAATAGGGAATCGAAAAGAAGGCCATGGAAACTGCTCAAAAAATGCTTGAAAGAGGCTATCAAATTGATGAGATTTGCGAAATTACCGGTCTTTCTAAAGAAGAGATTGAGAAGCTGAGAAAAGAGAAACAAAAGCCACTACAAAGGAACATTGACGACAGGAAACACCGGCCGGCGCCCCTGAACTGGATAAAATAAAAAAAACGATAGAAAACACAAAACAATTCCTATCCTCATCTCATCGATCCTGTATATCTATGGACTACGGCGCCGATGTTTCTCTATTAAACGCCCAATCCTGAACGAACCCTGAAAAAAATCATTAAAAAACCGTTACGAAAAAAAATCTAATCACTAAAAAAACTTGACAGCAAAAATTTGCATTGGTATACTACCCTAAACTAATCAGGGGACCTTTATACAGTCGTTGACTGTATCCCCGGACACTCCTAGGAGGAAGTGAATGAAAAAATTAAGTTTAGTACTAGTGCTTCTATTGGCAATGGGTGCTTTCGCATTCGCTGATGTTAATGCAAGCGCATCTCTCAAATTCGAACTTGGGGACTCGGACCTGAGAGCTAACACACCAAATCTCCCTGCATTCGGATATGCCAAGAGCGCAAGCGCAACCATAAGCCTCGCCTCCGGCGATGAGAAGGTTGCAGCTACGGCAACCCTGGATCTCCTGGCAGCGGTAAGTGTATCTGATGAATTGGTATATCCGGATGATGGTAATTACTATCCAACAGGTCTAGGTGATGGTGTATCCATAGACGGTAATGATGCAGGCGGTGACGCGTACTGGATGCTCGGCCGTGCCCTTGATTTTTGGGCAGACAATTACGACAGCGTGATTTTAGGTGCAACTAACACTACCGTTACTACTGCAACTATGGGATACGATTGGGCTACTATTACCGGCGGTACCTACACAGCAGCTGCCGGAGACACTGTAACCACTACTGCCTGGTCGGCAGCTACCCTGACTGCAGACATTGAAAGGGTACTTATGTATGACACTGCGGATACTACTCTCACGGCGAATGAAAAGTTCGATTTCGTCGATTCCGTAGATGGCAATACCATTACCCTGAAAGACCTGGTTTCCGGTGCTGATGAAGCCGACGAGTTCGATTTCGCCGGAGCAAGTGACACGGCAGCAGCTACGCTTTCAGCCGGTTTTTACAACCTGCAGTTTATACAGTCCAACTCAGGATATGCGTGGGATATGATTACCGCCCAGCTGGACCAGGATATTCCCATTTATCTCGAGGGTATCCTCGTTTCAACTCCGATTACCGGCAGCACAACCGATGCGTATGATCAATTAGTTTCACAGGGCGCTTCCGGAGCTCCTGATACCGGGAATTTACAAGCAAAACTTGACGCTCTTCCTTTCGAATACTACGAAGGGTTGACCGCGGCTGAGAGGGCTGCACTTCTTACAGCAATTGACCTCGTACTGGCTTGGGAAGACGTGGATAATGGCAACACCGATACTAATCCGACGATTGCAACAACCGTTGTACAGAATTTCATCAAGAGCGTCACCCTTACATTCGCCGGTGTCGGCGGAGTCGTCGACATTACAGCGTACTTCGGCAACCAGAATGTTACTGCCGGTGCGTTCAACGTGGACATGGTAGGACATCAGGATCCTGATGACAATACCGGTTCCTAT
>JAJSAL010000015.1 GCA_024274705.1 Spirochaetota bacterium | reverse complement strand
TCGTTGCTTCCATTCAAGGTAAATGCGGAAACGATTTTCCCGTATTAATCCGGTATTCGGTAGATGAATGGGTACACGGCGGCAGGGAACTGCCGGAGTCTATCGAAGTTGCCAAACGGTTCGAAGAAGCGGGTGTCGCGGCTCTGGACTTAAGCCAGTGTATCCAGGAGAGCCCGGGAGCAGGGTTCGACCCGATGTACTACCAGGAAGGGTGGACCATGTACGCTTCAGAGGCAATTAAGAAAGCGGTGACCATACCTGTTATCAACTCCCACACTTTACGGAATCCCGAATACTGCGAAGAAATCCTGGCTGAGGGAAAAACCGATATGATCGGCCTCGCACGTCAGCTCCTGGCAGACCCGTACTGGCCGGTAAAAGTCAAGTACGGTAAAGTGAGGGCTATACGCAGATGCATCTCATGCCTTACCGGGTGCTGGCAGGAATCCATGATGGCCAAGAAGGAGATCGCCTGTGCCGTCAACCCCTCCTGCGGACAGGAGAAACTCTCGGTGGTTTCCAGAACGGAAAAGCCCATGAAGGTGGCAGTGGTCGGCGGAGGGCCCGCCGGTATGGAAACCGCCCGGGTCGCTACGGAGCGGGGACACACGGTGACCCTCTTCGAAAAAAGCAGTGAGCTCGGCGGTGCCATTTTAGGATGCTGTATGACTCCCGGGAAAGAAGTGAAAATGAAGTGGTACACAGACTGGATCCGCTACCAGGCGGAGGACCTGAAAATCGAAGTGAAGCTCTCCACCAGTCCTGCCGTTGATGAACTGAAAAAATACGATCTCGTTGTCAATGCGACCGGCGCGTCTTCATACGTTCCCGAAGTAAGCGGTAATAAAAATGCGGTCATCCCCTTTGAGGAAGTGATGGCCTGCCCGAAAGTCGCTTGTGAATTCCATCCCCAGGACGGCAGAAAACCTAAAAAACTGGAAGGTACTAAGGTGATCGTGTGGGGAGACCACTACGCTGCAGCGGATACAGCGGCCCACCTGGCACAAACAGGGAAAGAGGTGACCATCGTTACTGACCGGAAAGAGTTCGCTTCCACCGTTGAAGTGATCCATATGTACGTACTGCGCAAGAGGTTCAACCAGGTCGACGCGGAAGCTCTCTCATCAAAGCCGTTCAAATACCCGGTCACACTCCATGAAGGTACACGGATAGCCGAAATCCTGGATAATGAAGTCGTCCTCATCGACAGTAATCTTCAGCGGAAGACAATTCCCTACGACCATATTGTTACCTGCTGGACCCGCCCCAACACGAAATTACTGAAGCAGCTCACAAAAACAGGATCACCGGTGATTAATGTTGGCGATTCGGTTCGGCCCAGAAACCTTCATGCCGCCGTAAAAGAAGGAGCGGCAGCGGGAATCCAGATGGATCAGTATAGTTTCTTCAATCCTAATAATGCTCTTACAGGTGAAGTGCCCCTGGATATCGCGGGCCAGATCACACGCTGAAACGTCAGAAACGTTCTATTCAGTCTCCAGGGGTAGACTTACCGCTTTCTTCGTCTCGATGGAACGGTCGATGGCGATACACAGCTCATGAGTCTTCCACATCTCATCGATGTTCAGCACCGTTGTACCATTGGTATCTATCGCCTTGATAAAATCATCGATAAGCGTTTTAAAGGGATGATGGGATACCGCACCGCTGTCGGGCATGACCGTGTTGAAAGTCTGCCATCCCTGCTGACCCGGAAAGAGATCGCGGAAGTAGAATTTTTCATTTGCCACTGATCCCCGGGAACCGTGGAGGAGGAAATTCATCAGGTACGGGGATTCCACCTCGAAACTGCAGCTCGTCTTTCCCACTGCACCGTTTTCGAACTGAAGGGCCGCCATGTAGGTCGGTTCATATTCAAAGTACTCCCTGCTACCGTGGGTACCGTAGGCATGAACCTCCGCAACTTCCCCGCAGAGGTACCGCATCAGGTCCACCGCGTGAATACCGGCCACCAGGGAAGCCGAGGGTCCGCCGCTCCGCTTCTGGCCTCCCCAGGAAAAACCGTTCCACCAGGATCCAAGACCATGAAAATAATCGGCTTCCATGTAGAATAGTTTACCGAATTGCCCCTTATCCAGGAGGCTCTTCAGGTTTTGTATAAATGGACTCCACCTGAGGGAAAGTCCGCACTGAAATTGAACCTTTGCCTTATTGATTGCATTCCGGACATCACATATCTCCTGCCAGTTCATTCCCAGGGGTTTCTCACATACTACATGTTTACCCGCCCGGGCGGCCTTGATGGTCTCCCGGGCATGAAGAAAATGAGGCCCGGTATTTACGATAACCTGGATATCGTCTCTTGTTATAAGATCATCATACGAATCCATTACTTCACATGAAAATCCCCAGTTTTTAATTCTCTGTTCTGTTTTTTTCTTGTCCCTGCTGACTACCGCCACCACCTCTGAAAGCGGGTTATTATTTACTGCCTTGATATACTCTTTTGCTACATCACCGATTCCGAATACTCCTGTATTATACACGGGCATACATTTTCTCCTCACCTGATTTTAACATAAAGACAGAAAAAATGTGTGGAAAAAGGGTATGTACGATGGTACTATTGGAGCATTCTTACGTAAGGGTAGTAGGTGAAATTTCTCTTTCCCCCGATTCTCGCTGTTATTCTTCTTTTCTCCTGTGCATCAGCGGACCGGGTGATCAGGCCGGAAGCGGATGGGATAATGCCGGAGGAACAGGCAGAAACCAGGGGCCTTCTGGAAGAGGAAGAGCCCCCCCCGTCAGAACCGGAAACGGGAGAATGGACGGAACGTGCTGTGCCGGAAACTGAAAACTCTCTTTCAGAGGGTTCCCCTATGACCCGGAAACAGATCGAAACCTATATTGCTGAGAGCGCCCGGAGGGGATTTCAGCCTGTACTGAAGGACGGCGGTCTGTACGGTGCCGTTTATGATCTCTACGGAAACGGTCTTCAGGATTATTTCATCCTTTTTGCCGAAGCGGGAGAACTGGGAACAGACTTCGCATCCTTAAGCGATATCTCCCGGATCTATAATCCGAATGTAGTTCCCCTTGCGTTCTATATTCAGGGATTTCTACAGGAACCCTCCAGGATGGTCCCGGGGAAGCGGGTCGACTTAGGGAAACGGGTGGTTGCAGGGGAGCTGACATCCCTCCCATTGTCTAAATACGGAAGACTCCCTTTCGCCCTGATCATCGATTTCATCAATGCTGAAAAAGTAGAGCAGGAATGGATCATATACGGGAGCAGGGGAATCACCCGGTTTACCATAGTTGAGACCCCGTCTGTGGGAACGATCATCAGGGACCTGGATGATGATGGACTGATTGACATTATCCTCCGGGAGAGCGCACTCGAAGAGGGTGTCGGGTCCGAGACATTCCTTACCTGGTACCGGTGGAATGGCAAAATTATGGATGAATACCGGACTACCAATATCGTACAGAATATCCAGAAATTTATCAAAACCTGTTCGAGTACTATGGCAAACCGGGAGTGGAATACCTTTCTCCGGCATGCCCTTCCCTGGGATACACTGCGAACCCTTGAAGCAGAGGGATTAAGCCGGAGTGTGATTCTGGACCGGATATTCACAGCTGCACCGGGCGAATACGGTACAGCTCCTCCTGTTTCCGCTCTCGACTCTATCGATTATGCGGTCTTTCCCCAGATTACAGAGAATCCGTTTATCCCTGCCGGCGATTCCTTCGAATTTCCTTTGACCGTAAGAATCGTAACCGGAGGAACAGATTATCTGTATACAGCTGTTATCGTTCTCAACCGGAACCCTTTTCAGCAACCGCAGTTTTATTTTGCCCTGCACCAAACGCCGAATCCGTCAGATCGAAGATGAATCTCACACCAAACAACGTTTGGTGCAGGATTCCGCTTGAAAGACTTCCATCAGGATTAAGCCCGTGTGCTTCACCTTGACCAGTTAAAAAGAATCTTTTAGGTTAAAACAGTTATGTGTCATTACATTATAGACGGCAGTTTCCCTATCAAAGGCAAGATCCGGACCAGAGGAAATAAGAACGCCGCCCTTCCCTGTATCTCCGCCGCCCTCCTGACTGATGAACCGGTAATACTGAACAACATCCCGGATATCGAGGATGTTTCGGTTATCGTGGATATTATGACCGAACTGGGTGCGGAAATTAAAAAAACAGGCACGGGCACCTTGCAGATCAAGACCCTGGACCTTAAGAGCTGTGAAATACCGGCCCGGAAGGCAAAACAGGTCCGGGCATCCATCCTGTTTGCAGGCCCCCTCCTGGCCCGGTGCGGTAAGGTGATACTGCCCCCCCCCGGGGGTGATGTTATCGGCAGGAGGCGTATGGACACCCACTTCCTGGCTTTTTCCGAGCTGGGAGCCCGTATCGAGGTTGACGGCCTGTTCAAGCTCACGGCAAACAAACTCGTGGGAGTAGAACTATTCCTGGACGAAGCATCGGTAACGGCAACGGAAAATGCCGTCATGGCATCGGTACTGGCGGAAGGAAAAACGGTAATCCAAAACGCAGCGTCGGAACCCCACGTACAGGACCTGTGCAACATGCTCAACAATATGGGTGCAAAAATCAAGGGAATCGGTTCTAATATCCTTTATATCGAAGGGGTCAAAAAACTGTCTGGAACGGAGTTTACCATCGGTTCAGACTACATGGAAGTGGGATCTTTTATCGGACTGGCGGCGGTAACCAGGGGTGAGCTGGAAATAGAAAATGCCTGTCCGGAACATCTTAAAATGGTGAAAATCGCTTTCAACAAGATGGGAATTCACTGGGAGACCGACAGGAAATCGATCTTTGTCCCGTCAGGGCAGGAACTGAAAATCGTGTCCGACCTTGGGGGGATGATACCCAAGATAGACGATGCACCCTGGCCCGGTTTTCCTCCTGATCTTACAAGCATCATGACAGTCGTTGCGACCCAGGTGGAAGGGACCATCCTGATTCATGAGAAGATGTTCGAATCCCGCATGTTTTTCGTGGACAAACTTATCGGCATGGGCGCCAGGATTATCCTGTGTGATCCCCACAGGGCAGTTGTAAGCGGACCATCGAGACTGAAAGGATCGGACCTGGTCTCGCCGGATGTACGGGCCGGAATGGCCATGATGATAGCCGCCCTGTGCGCAGAAGGCCAAAGTCTTATCAGAAACGTGTATCAGATCGAACGGGGATACGAGGAACTGATTCCACGGCTTATTTCGTTAGGCGCTCATATCAAACGGGTAAAATGCTGACCCTCAAGCATCACCCTCTTCGTTCCATGATCCTCAAATAAGCTCTGTGAATAAGCAGAAAGGTCTCATTCAGCTGATGCCGCTGCTCTTCATCCAGGAGAACGGCACTGTCGGGATGAAACTGTGCCGCCAGGGTCAGGTACGCTTTTTTTACGTCCCCGGGAGATGCATCTTCATCAACACCGAGAATGGTACAGTCCTCTGTCAGCCCGGGCACGTCTCGGGACAAGTCATACCCCATCTTATCGGCGGCTTCCTCCGGAATTGAAAGAGCCTCTCCGATATCCCGCAGAAGACGGCGATCCTCCGGTGAAACAGGTGATCCCCGGGAACCGATTACCACAGCCAGCAGCTGCATGATGATGAGTCTCTCTTCCGAAGCAGTGACACTTCGGAGCCTGCCCAGTATACCGGATATAACGCCCTTTCGATCCATTTCGTGATAGATATCTCCGCTCAGGTGGATAACGACTCCAAGGTTCCGGGATGGAGACAGGGTTTCCTGGATCATCGGTTTGAAAGATTCAAACGATATGAGAGCTGAGAGGGAACTCCCGCTGCCAGCAGCGATCAACGAGAGGATGAGGAAACTCAATGAGGCGGCTTTCATCTCTTCCACATCCAGGGGACAGGTTTCCGGACGTGTATAAAACTCCCGGATTTTCTTTTTTATCCGGAGGGTATACACCATCCTGTCTGCAAAATGCCCGACGAGAAAACCGATAGCAGCACCGAAGACACCCATACCCGAAAGGTAGCCGAGAAGTGTACCGCACATTTTTCCGAGATACCCGGTCACCTCTTCGTAGTCTGCCCTGCCAGAAAGATGAGGGCCGCGATAACCAGCATCAACTGGAGAACGATGAATACAGCCGCCGCAGGGAGGAACCCGATCCCGAAGTAGAGGACTCCCAGGAGGAGCCTGCTTGCAAACAGGTACAAAGTTACCACATATTGAAGGGCAAAAGGAAAGAGGGGGATGAAGACAAGAACCAGTATGGGAGGCTTTCCGGCAGGCCGGAGCGACCAGCCGACAGAAACGGCAAACAGCGACAGTACGAAGAAACTGAATATCCTGATAATACGGGCCATGAATTCGATTTCCAGGGGTTCACTTCGGAAACCGTGATCTCCTTTCAATTCCCTAAGGGACCACAGCCGGAAGATATTAAGACGATCCAGGTCCACCTTCGAAACTGAAAACACCCCCAGCCTGTCGGGAGCCACGCTGAGGGGAAGGATATTCCGCAGTTCTTCCTCTCTCTCTCCGGACAGGTATTCAGGTTTCAGGTTCTTCGACGGGTCTTCTTTATCTACACAGTACATGTTGATCAATCCGTCGATGATCTTTCCATAAGGTGCGGTAAAATGATACACCGGCCGATAAAGGAGATCGAATCGTATTACTTCGATATCGAAGAGATAGGCACCTGCATCCAGGTTGAGAAACTTGCCGATAGAAAGGATCTCTGTCTCGCCATCGGTTTTTTCATTTACCAGAAGGATATCCCTCTCTCCCGGGAGATGCGCGATATCCTCTACCTCCTCCCGGAAAAAAGATATCATCCTGAGCCTGGTACCCGCGAGTTCCAGGTATTTGGTTATATCCGGATCCTCGGGATACTCCTCCTTTAACGTGGAAAAGAGGTAAAAGGCCCCAACGGTGTCACCCTTCTGCAAAGCATCATAAGCTGCTTTTTTCCGTATAAAAAGATCAGACCGTATCTTTTCCTCTCTGGTCAGCCCGGACCTGGAAAGTTTCTCCAGAGCCCTGACACCGATTGCCTTGGCCTCCCGGTTAGCCGGATCTATCGCAGTGGCAAGATTGGCATAATAATGGGCGGTGGCATAATCCTCAGCTGTGAACGCGTCCTCCGCTTTCCGCATCAGTTCTTCGCTGTTCATTCCTTTTATCAGTGTTTTTTCATTTTCCGTGACTGTTGCTTCAGATTCCTGTTCAAGGAGGGCGGCACCGTACATCCGTAACAGGTCCCTATCCATTTTCAGGGCATCCTGGTTTGCCGGATCGATCCGAAGATAGTTGCGGATGGCGTCCCGTGCCTGGGAAAATAATCCCTGGGCTTTCAGGTCCTCCGCTTTGTCGTAAAACCCCCGTGCCAGTTCTGTTTTGTACCTCATCGTTTCGACAGCCGAAAGGATCGCGGGTTTTATTCCTTCCGACAGGAAAGAGAATACCAGTGTGAGCACCATGAGGATGACGATAGAAGAGGTTGCAATGGTATGGAAGAAATCGGGAATCCCGCCTGTATCCCCATCTTTTCTATAGACAAACACGAGAGAGAAATAGACGACGGATCCGGTCAGCGTAACCGGGAGAAAGGCATCGGCGAAGCCAAGCATGGCGGTACGGAATACCCAGTTCCATAGAAATACAGGAAGAAAATCAACTGATGGAAAAGAGAGGGCACTCCGGATGAAAAAAAAGAAAAAAGCCGCGGTGTAGAATACCATGAGTACAGGGAAGAAGCGTCGTGAAACACTTTTGGAAGGGGACATTCCGGCTGCCACGGGGTTACCCTACCCTTCTCTTTTTCGCCCTGGGAGCGAAAAGAATACTCCAAACGATGAACAGGATGGAAAGGGTAATCATAACCGCCGGGGGGAGCCTGTCCAGGTTTATCCGGCCGGAAATGATGCCCACCAGCTCCCTGCCGGATTCATCGGACAGGAGCCGGTACAGGAAGAATACCGCTCTGTACATGAGAAGGGTTCCGAGAACATTGAACACCGGCCATCGACTGATCCAGGTAAATAGAGAACCGCTGACGCAGAAAAGTACCGTTACAAAGGAGAGAAACAGGAACTTCCCCCTGGACCCGGAGAGAACACTGCTGATACTTCTCTGAAAATAAGCAATATCATCGATAAAGTCTGCCAGGAATCCCGGCGTCTTGAACAGTGGAGAAAAAACGGGGTTTCGTGAGGAAACGC
>JAJSAL010000150.1 GCA_024274705.1 Spirochaetota bacterium | reverse complement strand
GCCTGGCCAAGCCAGTTTGCCTTTGATATGGGAATGGTCCTCCTTGCTCTTCCGGTTGTATTCTGGATAGGATGGCCGACACTCAGGTCGGCATTCAAAGCCGTTACCCATGGAAGCGCCAATATTGACGTACTGATTGCGATGGGAACGTCCATCTCTTTTTTAACAGGACCGGTTACCTTTTTTACGCCTGTCGCCAATTACGCCGGAGTCGCGGCAATGATCATGTCTTTTCATCTTACAGGGCGGTTCATAGAAACTGTTGCCAAAGGAAGAGCGTCCCAGGCTATCAAGAGACTTCTTGAACTGGGAGCCAAAACAGCCCACATCCTGGTTGACGGGGTTGAAAAGGAAGTGCCCGTCGAGGATGTCAGGGTAGGTGACATCATGGTGGTCCGCCCGGGTGAGAAAATCCCCACCGATGGGATGATAATAGATGGTAAAAGCTATCTTGATGAATCCATGGCAACCGGGGAGTCGATGCCCGTCGATAAAACCGAAGGAGACGAAGTTATCGGTGCAACGGTCAACCAGGAGGGGTTACTGAAAATTAAGGCTACTAAAATCGGAAAGGACACCTTCCTCTCCCAGATTATCAAGATGGTGGAAGAGTGCCAGGGTTCAAAAGTTCCAATCCAGGAGTTTGCCGATAGAATCACTTCATACTTTGTCCCAACAGTCCTGATTGTGGCGATTTTAACATTTGTCCTGTGGATGGTAATACCAGGCGTGCTTCAGCCTATTACGGCCTGGGCTTCCGGTTTTCTGCCCTGGGTCGATCCATCCCTTAACTTTTTAACTCTTGCGATATTTGCAGCAGTAGCGGTATTGGTCATAGCATGCCCCTGTGCATTAGGTTTGGCAACACCGACAGCACTGATGGTGGGCAGCGGAATAGGTGCCGAAAACGGAATTCTCATCCGCAGGGGTGAAGCTATCCAGACCCTGAAGGATATCCATACAGTCGTATTCGATAAAACCGGTACGATTACCAAGGGCAAACCTGAAGTAACGGACCTCGTTCCGTTACCGGGCAGCCTTGACGAATCAGGATTGTTACAACTAATCGCCAGTGCGGAATCGGGTTCGGAGCACCCCCTGGGACAGGCGTTTGTCCGGATGGCCGGGCGGAGGGACATCAGCCTGCATGAAGTAAAAGAGTTTAAAGCAATTCGAGGCAGGGGTGTTCGTGGGACACTTAACGGAAAAGAAGTACTTGTCGGGAGCAGGAAACTGATGCGTGAAGCAGGTATAGATACCGAACCGCTGGAAGGAGAAATGGAACGTCTGGAAGCAGAGGCAAAAACGTCCATGCTTGTGGCTCACAACGGCGAATTGTCGGGGGTTGCCGCAGTGGCGGATACGTTGAAAGAAGATTCTATCCCGGCTATCCGGGAACTGGAGGAGATGGGGATCGAAACGGCGATTATCTCCGGGGACAACCGGCAAACCGTGGAAGCCATAGCCGGACAGGTGGGAATATCCAGGGTGCTGGCGGAAGTGTTACCCGATGGAAAAGTAGATGAGATTAAACGCCTCCAGGAAACGGTAGGAACCGTGGCAATGGTAGGAGACGGAATCAATGACGCGCCTGCTTTAACCCAGGCCAATGTTGGAATCGCCATCGGAACAGGAACGGATATCGCTATCGAGGCCTCGGATGTCACCCTTGTCCGGGGAGACCTCTCGAGCGTCGTTTCCGCTATCAAGCTGTCCCAGGCTACTTTTAAGAAAATACGCCAGAACCTCTTCTGGGCTTACTTTTATAACACGGTAGCCATCCCGGTAGCGATCCTGGGCCTGCTTCATCCGGTTATCGCGGAAGCGGCCATGGCATTCAGCTCCATCAACGTAGTTACCAACGCTAACTTGCTGAGGCGGATAAACATTAAACCCCGGTATACGAACCCAGTAACGTAAACATCTACCAGTTCCGGGCCTTGCAGGAGCCCGCCCGGTCCCCCCCTTTTTTGGCACAGACCGATACAACGGCGTAGTGCTGTCATTCCTCAAGATTCTCCCTTCGGAGCAGGGGACCACACGGACGGGCATTGTGTGGTGATAACCGGTTATTAAATGCCGGCATACCACGGCGAGGGGGTTAAGGTTGACAAAACGGCGGCATCGTTATATATTATACATGATCATATGTTCATATATAAGGAGACACCGTGGCCCCCAAAGAGAACGAGATCTGCAAAACCCTGTTTATCCATGAGGAAACGGTACAAAAGGTAAAAGAATTGCTGCCGGAAGAGGAGATCATCTTCGAGCTGGCGGATTTCTTTAAAATACTCGGGGACACCACCCGGATCAAGATTCTCCATGCCCTTTTCATCTCCGAAATGTGCGTGTGCGACCTGTCAAACCTCCTTCACATCAGTCAATCCGCCGTTTCACACCAATTGAGAACGCTGCGGCAGGCCAGACTGGTACGGTTCAGAAAGGAGGGTAAGGTTGTCTTCTATTCTCTTAAAGACGACCACGTAAAACAGATCATCGAACAGGGGCTTACGCATACAACGGAAGGCCCGCAATAATGCTTGATAAGGAAGGAAATATGAAGAAGTATCACTTGAAGAACCTCGACTGCGCAGATTGTGCGGTAAAAATAGAGAGGGGGCTGAACCGCCTGGAATCCGTGGAATCCGTTTCCATCAATTTCGCGACGGCGAGCATGCTCCTGAAGGCGCACAACGAAGAGGAGGTTTTGGCGGAGATCAGGAGGATCGAACCCGAAGTACAGGTGATCAAGAGAGAGGGAGACAGGTCCCGAAGCACCGAAGAGGAAGATCCCTTCCGGGTGGGCGCCGAGCTCATCCTGATCGGAATATCGGTTGTTATTTTTGTACTGGGAATGGTGTTTAAAACAACCCTGCATGATACCCCCTACTTCCTGGGGGAGTATGCGGTCTTTCTGACGGCATTCTTCTTAAGCGGGTGGAAGGTGCTCTTCAATGCCGGGAGAAACATCATCCACGGAAAGGTGTTCGACGAAAACTTCCTCATGTCCATCGCCACCATCGGGGCAATCCTTATCCACGCCCTGCCGGAAGCGGCCGGGGTGATGATCTTCTTCAGGGTCGGTGAATTCTTCGAGGAATTGTCCCTCGCCCGCTCCAGGAGATCGATAAAATCGCTCCTCCAGATCCGGCCGGATTACGCCAATCTCAAGAGAGGCTCCGTCTATGACAAGGTGTCCCCGGAGACCGTACAGGTGGGAAATATCATCCTGGTCAAACCCGGGGAAAAGGTTCCGTTAGACGGCGAAGTGCTCTCCGGCACCTCGAAAGTGGATACTTCCGCCTTAACCGGCGAATCCGTTCCCCGCTTTGCAAAACAAGGCGATACGATTCTCTCCGGCATGATCGTTCAATCCGGCTCACTCACCGTAAAGGTGACCACATCGTACGAGGAGTCCTCGATTTCCAAGATACTGGACCTGGTAGAGAACGCGATAAGCAACAAGGCGGAAACGGAAAAATTCATGACCACCTTCGCCCGTTATTATACGCCGGTGATCGTGCTGATCACCATCGGTATCGCCCTGCTGCCTCCCCTCCTGCTGCCCGGGGCAAGCTTCTCCGACTGGATTTACCGGGCACTGGTTGTCCTGGTCATTTCCTGCCCCTGCGCGCTGGTAATCAGTATCCCCTTAGGATACTTCGGCGGGATCGGCGGGGCGTCACGGCGGGGCATCCTCATCAAAGGGTCCAACTACATCGACGTGATGGCCAAGGTCAAAACAGTGGTCTTTGACAAGACAGGAACCCTGACCAAGGGGGCCTTCAAGGTCACCGAAGTTGCAGTGAGGAACGGCTTTACCCGTGATGACATCCTTACAAGTGCAGCCTTGGCGGAATCTCATTCCAACCATCCCATCGCGGAATCGATCAGGGAAGCCTATGGCCGTGAGATCGACGAAGGAGCTGTCAAAGATTACCTGGAGATTTCAGGATACGGTATCAAGGCCTCGGTTTCAGGGAAAGCGGTCCTGGTTGGAAACGACAAGCTCCTTCACCGGGAGAATATCGACCATGATATATGCGATGTGGACAGTACCGTGGCCCACGTGGTTATCGGTTCCAGGTACGCGGGGTACATCATCATAAGAGACGAAGAGAAAGAGGATGCGAAAGAGGCAGTAGCCGAACTGAAAACCCTGGGCGTGAAAAACATAGCCATGCTTACCGGGGACAGCGAGAGCGTTGCCCGGAGTGTTGCCGCACGCTTAGGGATCGGGACGTACTATGCCGGGCTTCTCCCTGAGGACAAGGTGAACCGCTTAACCGGTATTATGGCGGCCGCAGGGAAAAACGAGAAGGTAGCCTTTGTGGGGGACGGTATCAACGATGCACCTGTCATCGCCCGGGCGGACGTGGGTATCGCCATGGGCGTGCTGGGATCGGATGCCGCCATCGACACCGCGGACGTGGTGCTCATGACCGATGCCCCATCGAAAATACCCCAGGCCATACGAACCAGTAAAAAGACGAGAACAATCGTATACCAGAATATCATCCTGGCCTTAACGGTTAAACTCGTATTTGTCGGCCTCGGTATCGCCGGGGTGGCAGGGATGTGGGAAGCGGTGTTCGCCGACGTGGGGGTGGCCCTCCTGGCGATCTTCAACGCCTTACGGGTGCTTAAGTAAACCACGCGGGGGCCGGCCCCGGGTACGCCCCTGTCTATTCATCGCTGGGGGTGTGCCAGTAGGATGTGCCAGGCACGATACTATGACAACTCACATCGCAATTGACCGGATAATTCTTGAACACCGAATTCTGGTAATTGGTATCCGGAACGAGTTTTTTATATTCGTCCGGGCCGTTCGTAAAGGCGGTAATGCCGAACTCGTCGTAGGTACTGCGCACGGTACCGTTCGTGCCGTGGACATTGTGACACGTCGTACACGTGGGCCTGCCTGTTTCCGTGGAATTACCCCGGTACTTCCACGCATTCGTCATCCAGCCGTCAGGTCCTATATGGTAATTGTGCAGGGGAATATAGGAATCTCCCCAGATGGTGTCGCTGTAGGTCCTCGGGTCCCCGGAAATATACCGGTCCCGGAACAGGCTCTTTATCTCCGTGGTATAATAGGGGGTGGGAGCCCACCAGACATCATAGTTGCCCCCCTCTTTATATCCCAAAACGATTTCCTTGGAAACCGAAGGGTAGGCATCGTGGCAGTCGAAACAGAGTTTGTAGTTGTCATACTCGAAATCCTGAACCGCAGAAGGGGGAAAATTCATGGTCGAGGTCAGGAGACCCCTGTTCGAAGAGCCGTGGGCATTAACCTGCCCGGTGTCCCCGTGGCAGCCGGTACCCGGTTCTCCGCTCCCCATGCAGGTAAGATCAGCCGCCTTGTGTACCGTGTCCGTTCCGTTCCAGTACCCGGATAT
>JAJSAL010000149.1 GCA_024274705.1 Spirochaetota bacterium | reverse complement strand
TGGAGTCCGGTAATGGTGTCTCGGAAGTTGATCCGGGGATCCGTCGCAATATCTATCAGCAGCAGATCGCCGGTCATGTACAATCTATAATCGATAAAAACTATACCGATGGAACAGATGCTATTCACAACCTTGAGCTGTTATTCGCCGGCTTCGAATCGGCGGGGAAGGGCTCCAGGTTCATCAGGATATGAGTGAGGAGGAAGTAATGAGCAACATTATCGATCTTTCCGGAATGATTGACAATAATCTGTGGGGGTATTATTCCCTGCCCGGACTGGAGACTATCGTTCCCCGGGTCAAAATCGAGACCATTGCTACGGTGAAGGAACAGGAATTTTTCGCCTCAAGGATAGAGGTGGCAACGATCAGCGGGACCTACCTGGAATCGGGTTCCCATATATTGGAGGACGGTAAGTGTCTTGACGATTATTCGATCACTGATTTTATTAAGCCGGTTACAATTATCCGCCTTCAGCCCCGGGAGCCCAAGGCACTGGTGGACCGTAAGATGCTTGTAGAAAAAGCACCGGAGATTACCCCCGGGGATGCCCTGTTGATCGATACCGGGTGGTGGCGCATGTGGAACAAGCCCGGGTATGTTCTTGATAGTCCCACTTTTACATCCGGCGCCCTGGAGTGGATCCTCGAAAAGAAGATCAGTATTCTCGCAGTCGATGTGACGTGTATTGAAGCTGCCTGGATCGACGAGGAAGAGGACGGGACGGAACCCGGGCTCGAGAAAGGGAGCCTCTTAGGGGCCCTCTTTAAAACCGGGGCTCTCCTGGCCGCGCCGGTTGTCAACCTGGGGGACCTGAAGGAGGACCGGGGAACCCTCATGTGCATGCCTCTGAAAGTGAAGGGGACCTCCGGTGCTCCGGCCAGAATTATATTCATGTCTGAACAGGAGGTTTGAAGTGCGTTTTAACAGTAAAGTCGCCCATTGATGGTGGGATTATACTACCCTTGACAGGGAAATCTTAAGCGATGCAGCCCGGCTTGCACCGGAGGACCTCCAGGGACTGGCACGTCCCGGTTTCAGGATTTCATTCTATGACACCCTTGAGTCCTTTTTTACCGCCGAAGCTTTAGAATACGTGAATACCTGGATGCAGGCCACTGACAGTGAACCCGTGGGAATCTGCGGTCCCATCGGTCCGACGGAACAACTCCCCCTTGTGGCGCAGATAGTCAATGACCTGGAAATCGATGTAAGGGCCGGCCATTTCTGGGGCATGGACGAGTGGTACGTGGAAGGGAAAGAGGTGGATGTGACCCATCCGCTCAGCTTCGCAAAGGCCGATCTCGACTTATGTTTTAACCGGATAGATAAAAAACTGCGCATGCCCGATAGTAATATCCGCTTTCTGACAGCCGACGGCTTAGAGGATTATTCCCGATCCTACGATCAGATCGAATGCCTGGTAATGCAGGGCGGACAGGGTGAAGTGAAACACTGGGCATTCAACGATCCCCCGAAGCGGGAGGGTTCTTACCTGGAAGAAGCTCCGTCGCCGGAGGTCTACAGGAAACAGGGGGCCAGGGTTGTGGATCTTCACCCGATGACCGTCATCCAGAATGCCCGGACCTCCGGGGGAGGTGTTGTTCAGAACGTACCTTCACAGGCAATTACCGTTGGCCCTGTTGAAACATGGAAATCCGGGAAAGTTTCGATCTGGCACCCCGGGTGGCATGATAACCCCTTTGGTATGCGTCTTACCACCCTGATGATCTCCCTGGGTGTTGCTGATACGGCGGTACCTATGTCTCTGCTGGCTGATCATCCGAACGTCCACTTCCATTTCTACAGGGGGGGTATCGGCGTCTGTGAAGCAGAGATGCATTAATTAAGAATATCCGGAGGAAGAAGTGGAAAAAATAAACCTGGGAGTAATCGGTGCCGGTTTGTGGGGGGAGTCGCATGCCCGTATTTTCTCCACCCACCCCCTGTCGAACCTCGTTGCAGTGTGCGATCTCAACAAGGAGAGAGCCGCCGAAGTTGCTGCCCGGTACGGAGCTCCAAAGTACTATGAAAACTGTGAAAAACTCTTAGAGGATCCCGATATTCAAGCTGTTGGTATAGCCACACCGGATTTTGCACACCGGGAACCCTTTATCGCCGCATGTCAGGCGGGGAAGGATATTCTCATCGAAAAGCCTCTGGCTACACGGCCCGAGGACCTGGAAGCGATGAGAGAAGCTTTCCTGAATTCGAAGAGCCGGGTAATGGTGGATTTCCACTCCAGGTGGAATCCCCCCTTTGTCATTGTCAGGGATGATATAAGGGCAGGTAGTATAGGTGATGTTATTTCCATGTATTACCGGTTGAATGACCGCATTTTTGTGCCCACTCAGATGCTGTCTTGGGCTTCCAAATCGTCGATCATGTGGTTCCTGGGAAGTCATACCATTGACACTTTAAGGTTTTTCACCGGAAGTGAAGTGAAAAGAGTATACTCCCTAAGCCGGTCTGAAGTACTGACCCGGAGGGGTATCCCCGTTCCGGATGTGTATCAGAGCATGCTGGAATTTGATGACGGCGTGATTGCCACCATTGAAAATGCCTGGATCATTCCAGATACAAATCCCCACTGGAATGATATCAAGCTCAATGTATTGGGGAGTAAAGGCATGTTCAACCTGGACCTGACGGGAAACCAGGCAATAGAGCGGTTTCTGGAAGATAAGAGCGATCATCCCGATCTCCTTGTCATGCCTGTTATCCACGGGAAATACATGGGTTTCGCCTATGAGAGCATAAAGGATTTTATCGAAAAATTGGTTACCCGGGAGGAGTTTATCGCCGGTTTTGAAGACGGCTACAGGGTTAGTAAAGTGGTACTGGCTGTTATGGAATCGGCCCTGGAGAGAAAACCCCTGGACGTGGATTATTCGTAAGGCAGACAGGAGAGAGTATGGCGGATTTTCACCAGCTTATCAGTCTCGAGGGAAAAGTGGCCGTTGTAACCGGTGCCAGTAAAGGTCTTGGGGCGGCCTTTGCCCCTATGCTTGCCCAGGCAGGGTCGGATATCGTTATCCTCTGCAGGCACAAGAAATATCTGGATGAAACCGCCCGGGCGGTCCACAGGGCCGGCAGAAAGGCCCTCGCGATCGAGTGTGACATTACCAGGGAATCCCAGGTACAAGGGATGGTTAAGCAGGTAATAGGCGAGTTCGGGAAAATCGATATTCTCATCAATAATGCCGGGACCGAAAGGATCAATAGGGCCCCTGAAGAAACAAGTCTCGAGGATTGGACATCGGTGATGCATACGAATGTGGACGGGACATTTCTGTGCGCCCGGGAGGTGGGGAAGGTCATGGTCCCCCGGAGAAAGGGAAAGATAATAAATATTGCGTCCATCTCCGGACAGGTCATCAATAAATATTTCCACGGCGGATCCTACGATGTTTCGAAATCAGCCGTTGTTGCTTTGACCAAAGCTCTTGCCGTGGAATGGGCGCCTTATAATATAACTGTACTTGCCGTCTCTCCCGGATACTATGATACAGACCCGAACCGAAAATGGTTCGAAAAGAATCCCGAAATATATAGCAATGTTATCGATATGATTCCCTTGAAAAGGCTTGGAGCTATAGAAGAATTGAGCGGGTTTATAGCGTGTCTGGCCTCGGATGTAACGAATTATATGACTGGAAGCACAATAGTCATCGATGGCGGTTATACTGCCTGGTAATGCGGCTCCGGACACACTGCTCATCGATGACGCTGTCGGGGAGATTCCGTTTTTGAACAGAGGGGTACTAACCCGGCTTAGTTCTTCAACCTTCTTGCCTTGTTGATGTAATGTAAAAGCTGTTTATCCAGATGCCGGAATACCGGATGGCTCCGGGAAAAGATGTTCCTCCCTTCCCCGGGGTCGGATGTAAGATCGTAAAGCTCGTACTCCAGGTGAGAGCTCCTGCTGTCGGTGTTTAGAATGAGCTTCCACTTTTCGGTACGAACGCACCATATTTCCCTGTCATCACCGGCAAGGGCCTGCCATCCGGCCGGTGTTGTTTCAGCATAGACTTCCTCTCTGAAATCCCGGGCTTCTTCCAGGATCAGTGGCAGCATGGATTGCCCCTCAATGAAATCCGGAACCTTAAGCTCAAGGAGGTCGAAAATCGTCGGCATAATGTCAATCTGGGAGACCTGGTGTGCGACACGTTTTCCCTTTGGGAACCTCTTCGGATAACGTAAAATAAGGGGAACACGAATCGATTCATCATACAGAGTGCCCTTCAGGTTGCATGAACAATGACCCACGTGTCCCCTTTCCATAAGCTCTTCGCCGTGGTCCGAAACAATAATGACAAGGGTATCATCATACATACCCAGGGCATCTAATTTTTCCATCCACTTTCCGACCATGTCGTCGAAAACCCTGACCTCTCCATCATAACTCGCAATGATCGCCGGCCGGTCTTCCGGCTTCAGGTCTGCAACACCGGCTGTACGCTTGTGCTGTTTATCCGCATCCGAGTCAGGGATCGGATCCTTTTCCCCGGCTTCGAGTTTGCTTGTTAAACCTGTGGGATGGACAATCAGTTTCGATTGTACTACGGAAAGGTTTTCTTTTGTGCTCCTGCTCATTTTGTATCCCGGGTCCAGGAACTCCATGAAATAAGCAGCAGGAGGATTGTAAGGGAGGTGGGTAGGGTAGGGTTCTGCCATAAAAAACCATTTTCTGTCCCGGTTTTTTTCAAAGTATGCTTCTATTTCCCCGGTATCCGTGTCCCGGGAAAAACCAAGAGGCTTCCACCTGAGCACAAGCTCGCCGTCTATCTCGTATCCGGTTTTCTTCAATATAGTAAGGGATGTTTCCCTGTTTTTCCAAAAACTGCTTGTGATCCATTTTTCGTATCGTTTTGGACTGACAATACCGTGACCCGCGGTTGTCTGCCCCATTATCATCGATACAACAGGAGGAAGGGTGTGGGATGCCGTTGCTATTGCGTTTTCAAAAACAACTCCCTCGCGTGCTATTTTATCGATATTGGGGGATGTATTTTTTTCATAGCCATAACACCCGAGATGGTCCGGCCGTAAAGCATCCTCCAGGATAAAGAAAATGTTCATACACTATGCTCCCATTATGCTCCGGAGTAGGAAACAACCGGTATATCAACCATGGTACGCAACCCCGGGGCCGCATTCAGAAGGGAGGAAACTGCGTTGAGGGTAATGGCGCAGGTTGCTATATCGCCGTTGATGCCCCCCCTGATAGTAGATATGAAGCTCGGATTGCCGGAAATCTCAACTGTATCTTCAGGTTCTTTTTCTCCTATTGAAGCCTGAAATATGAGGGTAATCCTCTCTTTGCCCCCTGACCAGCCCCTGCCGACCTGCCGGACACCGGACACATCCCCTTTTTCAATTATCAGATTGTCTGTTGTAATCGTGTGGTCTGCAATAACAGGGGTTATTATATCTTCTGTTCTATCAAGCTTCCAGCCTATTCGTGCCGCGATCATGGCCATAGATTCGGTAAGTCCCACATGTCTTAAGACCCCTGCTTCTTTTTTCTTTTCAAATTCTTCCAGATTGAGCCCGGCCCCAATTTTCCTTTGAAAGGGTACCCTTCGGGATTCCGCATTCTGAATCCGGGAGACCGTTATCCTTTCCACGCTTTCGGAAACGGCAGTAAGAACTACCGGGAATGAATCCATGAGAAACCCCGGATTGACACCCGTCCCCAAAACCGGAACACCATGCTCCTTTGCCGCCCTGTCTATGCGTTCGGCAAACACATGACTACCGTGCCATGGGTAGGAGAGTTCTTCGCATGTAGAGACCACGGGAAGCCCAAAGCTGACGATTTCCTCTATCTGTGGGGTCAGACGCTTAAGATCGGAGACCGTTGTAAGGATTGCTGCATGTGGATTGCCCTTCCGTATTGCTTTATCAAGTCTGTTGGTTATGGTAACCCCTGTAACCGTGCCTTCGCCCAGAGTCACCGGGTCTTTACCGGCTTTTTCGGGATCAATGTCAACAGCGCCGACAAGAGTCATGTTTGTACGCTTAGTAATATGACCGGCAATCATCTGACCGAGGGGGCCGATTCCAACCAGCAGGATGTTAATCATTTTTACGTGTCTCCTTCTTTTCATGAGAGATTGTCATTTTGACGTTCGATATCACTTGCCCGGATGGTTGTGAATTGTGAGAAGAACTCAAAGAGTTTCTTAGCTGTCTCGAATTCGTCCGAGGTATACATACAGATCGGATGCATAAGCACGGTAACCAGCCCCCCTGCCGCTTCCCTCTCAGCAACCTGTTTCTTCAGGATTTCCGCCCATTCCTCGATAGTGTAAGATTCTTTTGTCGGGTCGCAGGTATAAGTCCAGTTCCGTTTTTGACGTTCCACGTATTCTTTAGTTCTATGGGCATGATAAATGTGGTCATGGTCCATAATCACATTTATGGCATGGGAAATAAGCCCTTCTTTTGTTGTTTCAGGGTACAAACTGGCCCAGTCGGTTGAGTCAGAGATATAACGTATCCCCGCTTTTTGCAGTATCCTGTACGTATTGTTATCCCTGACAAGGCCGTGGCTCCTCCAGGCAGTTATTTTTCTTCCTGTCTTTTCCCGAATAATATCAATCGTCTTGGTTATGTCTCGCTTCTGCTTTGTATAGGAACCGTGGGAGAAGGAGTGGGAAATTGTTGGATAACCGGTGAAACAGGATTGTACCCTTTTTAAAAAGTTCCTTGGGAGTCCTGCGTATGTGTGGCCTCCGATCTCGACGGCAGGTGAATCTGTGATCGGCCTGAATGTTTCCCATTCTTCCTTTAACGTCTTTCCTGTGACATAGAGGGTATACGTTAAACCTGCAGCTTCGATAAGTTTGACATACCTGCAGGCGATCTTTACTTCTGAGTCACCGGGATCTTTGATATACTTCTGTTCATTGATTTTCAGTGATGAATGGTGTACGTCGCCTGTAAGACAGAGCATTGGTCCTCCTTATACCAAACAATATCTATATGATAACATGAGTATTCATTAAAAAATAACTTAAGAGATAAAGTAGCATAAAGACAATAAAGGAATAAAAATATCCGGTATGTTTTACCATCATCCTAATTTAATTACATAATTGTTAATTTAGTCAATATTCTTTCTTGACAATCTGTTAAATTAATTTAAAACTTTACCCTTGTGATAACTTAGTTGAGGAGGATAGGCATGGTCGGTACCGGAGATATTGATGTCTTGGAAAAGAAGGTATATAAACTGCTCGAAGAAGTCGGCGTAACCGTGGAGAATGATGAGCTTATGGATATCTGTCTCAAAAAGGGGTGTTCAGAGGGTACCGATCACCGGGTTCGAATTCCCAGGGGCGTGATAAATGAAATGGTTCAATTTCAGAAAAAAAGCCAGGATTCATTCGAAGGGGACCACGAGCTGATTTATACATGTGGTCCCGACTGGACACATCATCTGAAATGGACTGGGCAAACTGAAGCCTTCAGAAAGCGGTACGAGAGGGAATTTCTGATGCAGGCATTCGATTGCGGCCCCACGACATACTACGATTATCGGCAATCGAGGATTGTACCCGTTGATGAAGTAATTTTTGATGAAATGATGAAGTTTGCGGAAGCTACTCCGGAAATAGGATACATCGGGTGCTGGTATCGCCAGGATCTTTCTCCAATGATCGAGAGATTATATTCACTTGTACATGGGCTTAAGCTGACTACCAAACTGGATGGAATCGAGGCCATTTATCCTGAGGTCATCAAGTACCTTAAGGAGGCGAGTGTTATTTACTATGATGACCCCGATTCATCGGCATTTCTCGCCGGTTCCGAATGTATGACAATGCCCCTAAAGCTGGAAAAACGTTCAGCCTTTGATATCCTGGAACGTAAGAAGTGCGGAGTTCACCGCTACCACGTGGCAAGCATGCCCACCCTGGGCGTCAGCACACCGGTAACCCTGGCAGGTGCTGTTGTTATGGCTGCCGCAGAAATACTCGGCGGCACGGCACTCTGCTGGTGCGTCGATCCGGAAGCGGATATAAGCGGCAGGATGATCTGCCTCATCGCGGATATGAGGAATGGAAATTCGACAACATTCAACCCCCTGTACACCCAGTATAACAATGCGGTCAGGCAGCTTTTTCTGATGAAGTGGGGAGGTCACTGTATGGTTGAGGTCTTTTTCAGTCCCACCGCGCGTAAACCCGGCCTTCAGGCAGTATTTGAGAATTACAACGGCACAAACTGCCGCAAATGCTGGGAGGGCGACCCCTGTATCCCGTATGCCGGGATGGGAACCCTCAATAACGGTGGTCTCGGGTCTCCGGCGCAATTCATTCTTGACATGGAGATTCGAAAAGCCGAATATCGTGGGATGCGTGAAATAACAGTTGATGAGGAGACCCTGAATTGGGAAGGCATAGTAGAGGTAACTGAGGAAAACGGCAACTTTCTCGGAAGTGAGCACACCGTTCGGCATCTCGGGGACATGTGGAATTCTCCCCTGTTTCTTTCCGTTGACCCCTCTTCCGGGGTGTGGGACGGAAGCGAGGATGCCATCCTGTCTGAATGCGACCGGATGTGGCGTGAAAATCTGGATAAGTGGGAGCCTCCTGCCCAGGATAAAGATAAGATGAAAGCCCTGGATGCATTGGTATTCAGGGCGAAAAGGGAGCTGGATGTCGACTGAAGGTTTATAAACAGGGTGGAAGCATCCGTTATGGAAAAAATCGATTATCATAAGCTGGTATTACGTTCTTTGTTCCTGGACGGCCCGTCAACAAGGACGAAAATAGCAGAGAAACACGGAATTCGGAAAAATACCATCGGCGTTGTTTTCAGAGAAATGCTTAAAGCAGGCGAAATTTTCGAAGTCGAACCGAATGTAAGGAGAAACTCGAAATTCAGCCTGGACCCTTCCCGATTCATCTCGATTGGGATTGAGCATAAAACGGACTGCCTGAGGATTGTCATGCTTGGGGCGGATTCGCGCACCGTTTTTTCACGTACTGTTGATATGGGGGATGTGTTTGACGAGGGGCGGGTTGATAACATAGTAAAACACATTACAGACAGTATTGCTATGTCCGGGAAGGACAGGGACTGCATAGTCGGTATTGGATTCGGTGACGTCATCCCTCATGATATAGGGACCGGGCTCAAGACCAGGTCAATCTGGATGCCCGGCTGGGGAAGTATCAATATCAAGGCCATTGTAGAAGGGCAGTTGGGGTTTCCCATTATTGTCATGCGGTGTACCGATGCCTTTTGTTTTGCAGAGCACAAATTCGGTGCTTTCAAGGATACCGATGTATTCATGTGTGTGGAACTTGACAACGGTATCGGTCTTTCGGTATTCCGGGACCATGGTCACCTGAAAGGATCGACCGATATTTTTGGGGAACTGGGGCATACCGTGTTTCTGGAAGACGGTGAGATTTGCAAATGTGGGAACAGGGGATGCCTGGAAACAGTGGCCGGCATAGGCGCTATTATCAGGAAGGTGAAAGAGAACATTGATAAAGGGGTATACTTCAAGACGCAGAAGGGCGGAGCCGCCGGGGACGAGATTACCATAGACGATGTTATTCTGAACGCCAGGGAGGGCAACAAGCTTGCGCTTCTCTCGTTAAACGAAGCAGTCAAGGCCGTTGGTGATATGCTCGCGATTGTTGTTAATGTTCTTGGAATAACCGATATTGTTCTTTACGGCGATTTAATAAAAGCGGGTGAGTTGCTTTCCCGGAACGTCCTTGATTCCATCCGGAAGCACTGTATTTATCCACTGAATCACGACCCCAGAATTGTACTAAGCGAACTTGATGATTATGCAAGCGCCAGGGGTGCCGCATATGCAGTAATGCGGAAATTTTTTGTTGAGTAAGACATTCGGTAATAATAGCCGGAGGGGCAATATGGATACGGATAACAAAAGATTGGTATACATGAATGGAGAGATGATTCCTGAGAAAGATGCGAAAATTTCTATTTTTGATGTGGGCCGTCTCTATGGGGCAACATTTTATGAGTCAATAAGAACATTTAAGCATGAATATTTTACCCTGCAGGAGCATTATGCACGCCTGAAAAAATCATTGCAATATGCCGGTTTCTCAAAGGATGTTGATTTTTCCTTAGTCGAGGAAGCGGTAAATCAAACACTTGAAGCTAATATTCATTTAACAGATAAAGATGATGATATATGGGTGTGTGTTGAAGTAACACCAGGAGAGGGGTTTCCTATTCCAACTTTGAAAAACCTTGACACTTCACCCACTATTTTTTGTTATTCAAACGAGTTGCCCCATAAGGAGTATTATAAGTCTTATAAAAACGGCAAACCGGTTATTACCTCTTTATATCGAAATATTCCACCCCAATGTTTTGAACAGCGTTGTAAGAACCGCGCCCGGTTGCCCCATTATTTATCAAAATATAATGCGAAACACCTGAATCCGGAGGCATTTGCTTTAATGCTGGATATTGAAGGATTTATCTCCGAAGGTACCGGAGCAAATATATTTTTTGTAATGGATGGAGTGCTATATACACCAACAACACGAAATATTCTAGTGGGGATCAGCAGAAATTACGCTATCCGGCTTGCGAAAAAAATAGGCCTGAAAGTTGTTGAAAAGGATCTTACCCTCTATGAAGCTTATGTCGCTGAGGAGGCATTCTGGACAACATCGTCCTATTGTATTATGCCGATTTGCAGTATTGATGATCATAAGATAGGGGATTCCTGGCCCGGACATGTTGCAGGTAAGCTGCTGGAGGAATGGAGCAGGGAAGTTGGCGTTGATATTCTGGGGCAATCAAAACGGTTTGGCAGTTGATAACGTATCAGCCGCTATAACAAACTAATTATGACTCCCCTGAAAAAAGCTGATACACGAAAATCAGAATTCGCCGGAAAATTGTATATAGTCCGAAGATCAAAATATCATTGATCAACATCATGCAGCCTTAAAGGCGTAGCGAAACTGCAAGTCAAAGAGAAATTGGTTGTAGAGCCTCTCGTCACTCAACCCAAACCCGGATTTGAGTGTTTCACATCCGACCAGAATATTGACGGGAGTATTGGGTCTTGATTGTTTAGTACTGTATAGGCCGGAAAAAATCGTCTTGTCGAGCCTGCAGAAATAGTCATGGTAGAAGGTATGTGCCCAGGAACTTTCCAGTTTCTGTTTTACCGGCTCCGGCAACTGATCGATAACCGTAAACACCCTCTGCTACCTTTTTTCAGGGAAGTCCTTATTATTATGGATGATGCTTTGCGGCATGACCTTCCCGGCTATGACGGTTATGAAAAACACTTCACCTGATATTGATAAATTTACCAGGGCTATAAGATAGAATGGCAATTCCTTTACCCGGTTTAAAATTTCCACGCATGAAAGGAATCTATCACCTCATTGCCGGTGCGCAGGGAGATGTGAGACGGATCGAAGTATTATATAACAATTTGATAACTACAGTTAATATATATGATATAATAATTACATAAGTAACATAATGATAATAAAGTAGTGTTATTATTGAGTAAATAGGAATTATTTATAATGATAGTGCTTTATTGTTGCTAATTTACTAAAAAAGACTTGACAAAAACTTTTTTTGCTTTAAGATTTTTACCTAATGGAAAAATACAGGGAGTACAAAGAACTTGCCCAAAAAATAAGGGCGGATGCGGTTATGATGACAAATCTCAGGCACTCAGGTCATGTGGGAAGCAGCCTTTCCATGGCCGACCTGCTTCCGGTTATTTATGGGCCGGTTTTGCGGTTTGATGCAAAGAACCCGGATTGGCCGGGCAGGGATCGTTTCCTTTTGAGCAAGGGACACGCGGCGGCTGCCTTGTATTCAGTATTGGCTGAGAAGGGCTTTTTCCCGCAGGAATGGCTTAAAACGTATTACTGCGACGACGGCAGGTTCAGCGGCCACATCTCCCACCATGTTCCCGGTGTTGAATTCTCAACAGGTAGCTTAGGGCACGGACTACCCGTTGCAGTAGGTATGGCCCTGGCTGCAAAACAGCAGAACAAAACACACCGCATCTTTGTTCTCGTAAGCGACGGAGACTGCAACGAGGGGTCAACATGGGAGGCGGTTATGTTCGCCGGGCAGCACAAATTTGATAATTTGATCGTCATAGTGGACTATAATCGTGTTCAGGCTCTTGGAAAGAGTAAAGATGTTATTGATATGGAACCCCTGGCACAAAAGATAGAGGATTTCGGCTGGGCCGTAAGGGAGATCAACGGCCACGATTTTGGGGAAATAGAGTCCACTCTCCTGGATATCCCGTTTGCAAAGGGCAGGCCTTCATTCGTGATTGCACGTACTGTAAAGGGGAAGGGGATCGCCTCCATGGAAAACACGGTGGGTTCTCATTACGCGTGTGTGCCCGATGATGAATTGGCCGCAGTATACCGGGAACTGGGAGCAACTGATGCGTAGTGTATTTAACAAGACCCTCTTTAAAATCGCCGAAGAGGATGAGCGCATTTTCCTGATACTTGCCGACATCGGTTATGGAGAGATCGAGAATTTTGCCGATCGATTTCCGGAGCGTTTTTTCAATGTGGGAGTGGCTGAACAGAATATGACCGGTGTGGCCTGCGGCGTTGCCATGGAAGGAAATATTGCAGTAACATACTCGATTGCCAATTTCCCCACTCTCCGGTGTCTTGAGCAGATCCGTAACGATGTATGCTATCACAGGGCTAACGTAAAGATCGTTATAATAGGCGGGGGCTTGGCGTACGGAGCTCTAGGAGTTTCGCATCATTCTACAGAGGACCTGGCAATCATGCGCGCCCTGCCGGATATGGTTGTCCTTGCGCCGGCAGACTTTGCAGAAGCGGAAGCCGCAACCCGTGCAATGTTCCTGCATGACGGGCCTGTATACTACAGGTGCGGATATAAAAAAGAGCCTCCTGTCCATAAAAACGCCATTAATTTTGAAATCGGAAAGGCTTTGACTGTATGCACCGGTAGTGATGTTACCATTATCGGTACAGGGACCATCACTAACCGTGCGGTTAAAGCCGCGGAAATACTCGAAAGACAGGGAATCAGCACCCGGGTTATCAGTATGCATACGGTCAAGCCCATCGACGGAGAAGCGATACTGAAAGCCGCGGATGAAACGGACGCCGTTATTACGGTTGAAGAACACACAATCATAGGCGGGCTAGGGGGCGCTGTTGCAGAAGTATTGGCCGAAGAAGGTTCCCGGGTTCACTTTAAGCGTATCGGCATCCCGGATACGTATGTACATAGTGTTGGCTCCCATGACTGGCTCCTCGATAAATTCGGATATTCCCCCGAATCCATAGCCCGGGTTACAAGGGAAACCTTGGAGAAAAGTGTATGAACTCGCGGGAACGGGTGATAGCAGTACTCCAGGGGAGGATACCTGACCGGGTTCCTTTAATGGAGCTTTTTATCGATCAACATGTAGCTGACTCTATCTGCGGTGGTATGAACTACTTCGATTTTCTCGAGTATATCGGAATGGATGTAGTTACATGTCTTACCATGGCTGATGAAGTGGATGACATCAATTGGTGTGACAGAGAGCAGGGAATATGGGAAGACAAATGGGGTGCACGTCAGGCCTTTACCGGTGAAGTTATATCCATTCCTGTACAGCCCCCTAGAATCAGCACTATCGAAGATCTTGTGGATTACGATCCTCCTGATCCATCACAAGCACATGTCTTAAGGTATGCTCAAAAGCTCGTGGATCGTTTTAAGGGGGAAAAGGCAATTGCAGTGGTAGGTGAGGCTGTGTTTGCACCCTCACAGAACCTGAGGGGAGGGCTTGCGCCCTTAATGATGGATTATATTCTCCAGCCGGATCTTGTAAAGAAATTGGCTGAAATCGGGGTGGAGTACCATGTTGAACTCTACCGGAAACTCATTAATCAGGGGGTAGAGATAGTTGTTCTCGGGGATGATTATGCCGGGAAAGACGGCCCCTTTATGTCCCCTGCGCATTTCAAAGAGTTCATTCTTCCCGGCCTTACAGAAGTAGTACAGGCGGTGAAGGAGTGCGGTGCCTACTGTATAAAGCACACTGACGGAAATATCTGGCCGATTCTGGATATGTTGATTTCTACGGGAATTGACATGCTCGGCCCCCTTGAACCCGCATACATGGCCCTCGATGAGGTGAGAAGGCATTCGGGTATGAAGACCGGGGTCATGGGGAATATTGATGTTGATTTACTCTCCCGGAGCACGGTGGAAGAGGTAGTGAAATCAACGAAAGAGCAATTAAACCGTATTTCGCCTCTGGGCGGACACTTTTTCTCATCAGGTAACTCTATATCGTCTTCAGTAAAGGGAGAAAACTTCGTTGCCATGGTGGAAACAGTTAAGGAGTTCGGTACGTATCCGATCCCGGTGTAATATAGGGAATGAATTGCGACACAACTTTAGGATGTCGGCATTGGTATAATGCTGAACGATAAAAACTATAAGGAGTAGAGAAATGAAAAAAACATTCATCTGTGGGTTGCTGCTGGTTCTGTCTCTTGTTTTTGTAACAGCCGTTTTTGCAAGCGGAGAACAAGAGAAGGGAAAAACCAAACTGGTATACCTGTCAAAGTGGAACGTCGGCGAGGTTACCCAGGAGATCGTCAACGATGCAATCGAGGGCTGGATACAAGACAATCCGAATGTGGAAGTCGAAAGGTTGTGGGCGGGCCGGGATGTAAATACCAAGCTCATGGCAATGATTCAAAGCGGGAGTCCACCGGATTTCTATGATGAAGATCCCCTGTTGATTGAAGCGTCCTTGGGGAAAGAGGGGCTGGTACTGGATCTCACACCGTACTTAAAAAATGTTGATGCCTATGATATAGACAAAAAGGTCTGGGACACCTTTCCTCAAGGAGCTTTTGATCCATGTACGTTTCGTGGTGAAATCAACTCCATGCCGCTCCAGCAGTATCTGACGGTATTCTGGTACGATAAGACACTGTTCAAGCAATTGGGTATTACAAAGACACCGGACACGTGGCCGGAATTTCTGGATCTCTGTGAAAAGATCAAGGGTGAAGGGATCGCACCCATTGTTATGGACGGTGGAATAGATTTTTACAATATGTATTTTTTCTCCCACCTGGCTGACCGGATAGAAGGCCCCAATGCCCTGCTCGATGCGATTTATGATAAAACGGGCAAAAGCTGGGATAAGCCCGGGTTTTTAAAAGCGCAGCAAATGGTAAAGGAACTCGTGGACAAAGGGTATATCATCGAAGGATTTGAAGGTTACCAGTTTCCCGCCGGGCAGATCGACTGGGTACAGAGGAAAGGGGCCCTGCTCTTGATCCACACATACATGCCCATTGAGGTAGCGGACGCCAAGCCCGATGATTTTGTCTTCGGATCTTTTCCTTTCCCGTCGGTGCCGGGAGGAAAGGGAGACCAGTATGAATTAACCTCAATAACCGGGAGCGTTGCTATTCTGAAATCCACCAAGGACCCGGACCTTGCCTTCGATCTCCTCAAGAGGCTGGTTTCCAAAGAAACCCAGACCAGGTTTGCAAAGGAAGCCCTGAATGTCCCGGTAATCATGGGAGTCGACTTGCCGGATATATTCAAAGACCTCGAGGGTATCATGGCAAAGCAGACCGGAACTTTTAAAGACTATTCAGGCGGTCCTGGACAGTTTGAGCCGGAGTACGCACAGACGATCATGTTCCCCTTAAATGAGCAGGTACTCTTCGGCAAGCTGTCACCTGAAGACTTTATCAAGCAGATTAAAGAAAAATCAATCAACTACTGGAAGAACAAGTAGGCATACAAAACTTCCGAAATGCCGGGCCCTTATGGACCCCGGCATTTTATTTTTTTTAAGGAGGTTGCCATGCTGAGAAGCAGGAAGGTTCTATTTCTCCTGGTCCCGGCCCTGGTCCTTTATCTGGGGCTGTTCATATACCCGGCAATCCAGGCCCTGTGGGTATCGCTTCATAAATGGACAGGCTTTACCAGCAAGATGGAATTTGTAGGTTTACGGAATTTCCGTGAACTGGTTCGCGATGGGATGTACTGGCAGTCCCTCTTAACCACATTGAAAATCCTTCTTATCGGCGGCGGAGCTGTGTTCTTTTTAGCCTTCCTGTTCACCTTCTTCCTTACCTCTGGGATCAAGGGGAAAAAGGTGTTCCGGGCCATTATTTTCTACCCGAATGTAGTTGCTCCCATTGCCCTTGCCACATTCTGGAGTTTTTTATATAACCCCAGGTTCGGTCTGATCAACGGTCTGCTCCGCCTTGTGGGTCTCGATGCGTTTATCCGAACGTGGACCGGTCCTGATCTTGTGTTTTGGGCGGTACTGGTCGCTCTGGTATGGACCTATGTAGGGTTCTATATGGTTATGCTCCTCTCGGGTGTGGAGAAGATACCTCAGGATTATTTCGATGTGGCTCATATAGCGGGAGCAAACCGGGTCCAGATCTTTTTTCGGGTTACCGTTCCGCTCATCTGGGACGTACTCGTAATCGCTATTGTGCTGTGGATTATCACGGCAATAAAACTCTTTGAGTTTCTCTTCGCTTTTACCGGAGGTGTAACAGCACCCAAAGCCCTTTGGTCCAATGCGGTGTATATGTTTATTCTCACTTTCGGAAGACGCATGGCGATTTACCGTATGGGGTACGGAACAACGGTGGCAATTACTATGCTGGTACTGGTAGTCGTCTTAACAGGGGTTACCAGGCTGTTCATGCGAAGAGACAAAGTAGAGTTTTAAGGAGGCATTATGGCGAATCCAGCATTAACCGGAAGGAACACATTCAGGCACACGGTTACGTATATTTTTCTAGGTATATGGATTGCGTTTTCCCTGTTCGCGCTTATCTGGATGATTTATACATCATTTAAATCCAACAAAGAACTCTATGCCGGTGTGTGGAACCTGCCGACAGAGATGCATCTGGAGAACTACAAGAAAGCCTGGACTGTTGTGAATTTACAGAGATATTTCCTGAACAGCGTGGTTGTCACATTCGCTTCAATTTTTGTTTTAACTTTCGTGTGTACCCCCGCCGCCTATGTCTTAAGCAGGTTCAAGTTTAAACTCGGTAAGACATTGAATAACCTGTTCATTATTGGTATGGGCATACCTTACCAACTTCTGCTGATACCGCTGTATAAACTTGTTTTTCAAATTCATTTAAACGATTCGCTTTTTGGGCTCGCTTTGATCTATATAGCCCTGAGTATTCCCTTTACGACCTACCTTCTCACAGGGTTCCTCCGGAGTCTCCCTTCGGACCTTGAAGACGGGGCAATGATGGACGGGTGTAACGAATTTCAGACATTCTGGAAGATTATGTTTCCCTTAGCCCAGCCCGGCATTGTTACTGCAGCAATATTTAATTTTATTTTCCTGTGGAATGAGTATATGCTGGCAATGGTTTTTATTATGAAGGAACAGAAGCGGACCATTTCACTCGGGCTGTATTCCATCCAATCCGCCATGCTGTTTACCGCAGACTGGGTCGGTTTATTCGCTGCCGTGGTTATAGTGATGCTCCCAACTGTTCTGATATACATCATTCTCTCGGAGAAAGTAATGGCCGGGATTACTCTCGGAGCTGTAAAGGGATAAAGGAGGTCAGGCGATTCTGATGGATAGGGAAGAAAAGGAAAATCTGATTGAGAACGCAGTAAAATATATCATTCCCCATTTCGCAAGCTGGGAGCTGTTAGAGAGGGAACCCAAAATACTTGTCAAAGGGGAGGGATGCTACGTCTATGACATTGACGGAAACCGTTACCTGGATACTTTCGCGTCTCTCCTTACTACAATTTGCGGTCACCATCAACCGGAGGTGGACCAGGCCATTCGCGGCCAGCTCGAAAAGCTCGAATTTTTTCCCAATTACGTGGATACCTTTACCGTTCCGCTTATTAAACTTGCGGAAAAACTGGCGGATATCATGCCCGGCGATATTGAAGTGTCCTTTTTTGTGAACAGCGGATCCGAGGCGAATGAGACGGCTCTGAAAATGGCACGGCAGTACCATTTTGAAAACGGAGAGCCCGCCAGGTATAAAGTGATGTTCAGGCGGTTTTCGTACCATGGTACGACCCTGGGAGGGAGTTCGGCGACCGGGCTTGGGTGGTTCCGGGAATATTTCGAACCCTTATTGCCCGGGTTTATCCCGACTTATTCCGCAAGATGTCATGACTGTGAGCTCGGCCTGTCACCTGCTTCGTGCTCCTTCAAGTGCCTGAAAATGATGGAACAGCAGATCCAATGGGAGGGTCCTGAAAAGATATCGGCTCTCATTATGGATCCTCTCCCGGGCTCCAATGTCGGGTACCCTGTTCCTCCTGACGGCTATATACAGGGTGTTCGGGAACTGTGTGACAAATATGGAATTATCCTGATTTTTGATGAAATACAAACAGGATTCGGAAAAACGGGGAAAATGTTTGCGTGTGAACATTGGAATGTGGTCCCGGACATCATGACGATCGGGAAGGGTTTCACAGGAGGCTATATCCCTCTTGGAGCAGCGGTAACTTCGCAAAAGATATACCGGCCATTTAAGAGACCGGGGCATGAGTTCAGGAGCGGCTCCACCTACGGTGGGCACACACTTGCGTGTGCCGCTACACTTGCAAACATCGAAGTTATTGAAAATGACAGACTGGTAGAAAGGGCGCACGAGCTGGGGGCATATCTATGGAAAAAGCTGGAGGCCTTGAGTAAGCACCGAATTGTGGGGTTATTGAGTGGTATGGGGCTTTTACAGGCACTGTTTCTGGTGGCAGATAATTCAAAACACATCCCCCTTGGTTTGGACCAGACAGTAGGAGACTTTGTCAGAGATTACTGCTATAAAAACGGTATGATTATGAGAAATAACGGGAATATTCTCGTAATGGCGCCTGCCCTCATCATTTCCAGGGAGCAGATCGATGAAAGTATTGAAATACTGGACAGGGCCTTAACCGCGGCAATGGCCCATTTCAAGTTATAAACTTCCGTTTAATAATGAATATGGAGAAATTAGAAAACCCGGTCGTTTTCGATCTTAATGGAACAATCGGACAGCCTGTGTTTGACCCGGAGAGTGGCCGTTTTACCGGCTATACCGACAGGGAAAAGCTTTTGCGGAACATGGGCTATTATGGGGTGGATTATGCACTGGTTTCCCATTTCCGGGCATTAAAGGGAGACATAATGGGGATGAACGTTTCCCTGTCAGAGGAAATTGATGAATCCGACAGACTGTTTGCGTGTTGGCACCTTCTTCCCTGTTCCACCGGGGATGTGCCTTGCGGGCGGAAACTTTCAGAGTTGTTGAAGGAACATGGTATCAGGGCGGTACGCATTCCCTTCGCTGACTATAATGTATGCTTCATAGAGGAGCTTTTGGAAGATCTCCTCCGTATATTGGAGGAGGAGCGGATACTGACGATCCTCCAATTTCCGTATATGGGTGTTCCGGTCCCTGACCGGGACGATGCTTACATGGATGTTCTCCTTTCGGTGTGCCGTAACTATCCTTCGCTGCCTATAGTATGCGCGGGACGTTTGCGTGGGCTTTACTATCTCCTGGAAAAATGTCCGAATCTCCATCTGTCCCTGGAGTGGGACCCTCACCCGGGCATTGTGGAGGAAGTATGCAGGCGGTTTGGCCCGCACCGCCTACTCTTCGGAACCCCCTACAGTGAAAATGCAAAAGAGGTTTCCGCAATGCCCCTGATGATGGTTACCTATGCAGACATAATGAAAAGCGACAAGCTCAGCATATTGGGCGGAAATTTAGCAGGGCTCTTAGGGTTTGATTGTAAACCACGGGAGGGGGTTCCGGGAAAAACCATATTTCGGAAGATATTAGCCGGAGAACCTCTGGACTATAATATTATAGATATTCACACTCATATCGGTCCCTTCCCCTGGGAATATAAGCCTTCCACCGATGCGGAAAGCCTTATCGGGTGTATGCAGAGAATCGGGGTCTCCCGGGCATGTATCAATGCGACGGAGGCTGTAACAGGAGGCAATCATTATGAAGGGAACAGAGAAATAATAAACCTGGTTCAAAGGTATCCCGATAGTTTTATCGGCTTGCTAGTGTTTAATCCCAATTTCACTGATGGAGAAGAGTACGTCAATACGTGCATACATAAGTATGGATTCAGAGGCATCAAGATACACCCGCGGGTACACGGATGTGCAATAACAGATAATAAGTACACCCCGGTATGGGCTGCATCGGAGACAAACCGGATACCGGTTCTCTGTCACACCGGTCAAGGACAGCCGTTTAGCGAACCCGCGCAATTTGAAAGCATCGTACCCGCTTACCCGCATGGCCTGTTTATCTTGGGCCATACCGGAGAAACTTTTACGGGTATGCAGGCTTGTATAAAGCTGGCAAACGCGTATCCCAATGTGTATCTTGACTTGAGCGGATGGTGTTTCATGAAAAAGGGATTTCTTGAATACCTTGTCACGAGGGTCAACATAGAGCAGATTGTGTTCGGATCGGATTATTCCTGGATCGATCTTCCATACGCAGTTGCTGCAGTGGCATGTGCCGATATCTCTGAGCGGGAAAAGCGGATGATTCTGTCCGAAAATGCTTCCAGGCTTCTTGAAATGAGGAGGTGCAGATGAAACGGCTTGCAGGGAAGGTGGCCATTATCACCGGCGGCGGCCAGGGTGTGGGGAGAGCGGCGGCCTACAGATTCGCAGAACAGGGGGCCTCGGTTGTGATTGTCGATATTAACAAGAAAACAGGGGAGGAAACAGCATCCCGACTTTCCGATTCCGGTTGGAGTGTGTTATTCATTCATGCGGATGTTTCAAACAGCTCGGCAGTACAGGAAGTTGTTGAACAAGTAAGAGAACGCATCGGTAAGCTTCATGTCATTTACAACAATGCCTCGGTGTTTCTTCCGCAACAAGATGGGAAGGTTGTCGATATCCGGGAGGAGGTCTGGGACCGTGTACTTGCCGTTAATCTCAAAAGCATTTTTCTGTTTTGTAAGTTCGGTATTCCCCTTATGATTGAAAGCGGTGGAGGATCTATCATTACTACCGCCTCCAGTGCCGGGGTTATCGGTATACCAGACTGTGACGCGTACACGGCAAGTAAGGGGGCTACCATTTCTCTGACGCGTTCCCTTGCCTGTGAATACGCACCCGAAAATATTCGGGTGAATTGCATTGCCCCTGCAGGAATCGAGACTCCAATGCTTAACCAAAGCAGTCTCGATTCATCGAATTTCGATGAGGAGCGGTTTCTTACACTGCGAACACCTCTCCGGCGTTACGGAAAGCCGGAAGAAATAGCGGATGTCGCTGTTTTTCTTGCATCCGATGAATCGTCTTATGTGAATGGGGCTGTGATCGTTGCAGACGGTGGAATAACGATAAATGGAGATCTTTCCGGATAGGAGGTAAGTATGGCATATAATGGGATACTTGGTGATCTAAGGCAATGTGTGGATATTAAACAGCCTTCCCGGGTTCCTTACTTTCCCATCAGCGGGATGTATGATTTCTCTTATGCAGGGTTCACCCACAAGGAATGGCGGGAAGATCCGGAGGTAATGGTGAAGGTTGCCCTGAAGGCAATCGAGGATTTCGACTATGACATTTATATGCTCCACCCGGATGACCTGCTTGAGTACGAGGATATGGGAATGGCAATCACTTCCGAGGAGGACCTGCCTCCGGCCGTTTCCGGGTATCTTCCCGCTTCGGAAGCTGCCGTAAAAAGTCTTACAATCCCTCCTGATCTTATAAAAAAGGGCCGTGCTGCAAGACACCTGGAGGGCATTGCAAATCTTAAACGGGAATTGGGGGAATCTACATGTATTACCGGCAGAATCGCCGCTCCTTTCAGCGCGGTCACCCTTCTCGTTGGAATTGATGCGGCCCTGCTAATGATGCTGGAAAACCCTCTCCTTCTCAAGCGGTATATGGACTTTCTTGTAGAATACAACGATATTGTCGCACAGGCCCAGCTTGAAGCAGGGGCAGACGCAATCTGGCTTGGGGACTGCGTAGCATCCTCCCACTTTATATCGCCTGCACAGTATAAGAATTTTGCGGCTGAATACGCGGATGAGAGTATCAACCGGATTAAAAGGGGTGGAGGCCTGGTGTTCTACCACGGAAATGAAAAATCGATTGCCCATCTAAAGATCATGTGTACCCTCGGGTTCGACGCGATCAATATTGGGGAAGGGGCCGATATCGGTGAGGTAAAGGGGGTTATTGGCGGTGTTACATGCATTATGGGAAATTTCGATACGATAAATGATTTACAGGCAAAATCTCCGCCGGAGATTGAGTCAATTGTCAAGGATATGGTATTAAAGGCCAAAGGCAATGGGGGTTATATTTTCTGCACAGGGGAAGGGATCCCCCAAAATACACCGGCAGAGAATATGAAAGCGATGACTCGGGCGGTAAAGGCCTGGGGAAAATACTGATAATTGGAGAAAAATATGGTGCAGGGAGATATTCAGGCTGAAAATGAAAAAAAGATCGAAATGCTGAAAAAGATCATCCTGATCCGGAGGTTTGAGAAAACGGTAAAAGAGCTTTACGCCGAGAAGAGGATTGTCGGTGCCATTCACCTCTGTATAGGACAGGAAGCGGTCCCGGTGGGGATTTGTTCCGCCCTTAATGATGATGACTATGTGTTCAGCACCCACAGGGGGCACGGCCATGCGATTGCAAAGACCATGGAGGTGAAACGGATTATGGCGGAGCTTATGGGAAAGGACACGGGACTTTCCCGGGGGCATGGGGGCTCCATGCATCTGTTCGATTCGGGTAAAGGGTTTATGGGCGGAAACGGCATAGTAGGGGGCGGAATACCTCTTTCCCTTGGAGCAGCCTTTCATGCTCACTACAAGGAAACAGATCAGGTTTCAGCAGCCTTTTTCTCTGACGGGGCATCAAACCAAGGGTCGTTCAGCGAGTCTCTTAACCTGGCTGCCCTCTGGAAGCTTCCGGTTTTATTTGTGTGCGAGAATAACCAGTATGCTGCAACAACACCTGTTGCCTTGAGTATTGCAGATCAGAACATTGCGGGAAGGGCCCGGGCGATCGGTATCCCTGCTGTTTCCGTTGATGGAAATGATGTCGAGGCTGTGTCGGTTGAGGCGGAGAAGGCGGTAGGGGAGATGCGCAACGGCGGGGGACCGCATTTTATTGAATGTAAAACCTACAGGATCGAACCTCACTGCGGAATTATTCCTGATCAGAGAAAGGAGGAGGAGCAGGAATTGTGGATCAGGAAGGACCCTGTCAGCGTCTTTTCACAGGAACTACTCAGAAGAGGAATTGTTACCCATAGCGACGTTGAATTGGTTGAGAATGAAGCACAAACCATTGTTGATGAAGCCGTTACTTATGCTGAAGAGAGTCCATGGCCCGATGTAAAAGCGCTGCACAACAGATCGTGGCTGATATCCTAGGGTTAAGAAAGGAGAATGGTGATGCGGAAGGTATGGTACAGGACAGCCATTACAGAGGCAATGAATGAGGAAATGGAGCGGGATGAAAATGTGTTCGTTATTGGGGAGGATGTTGACATCTCCGGGGGGGTGTTCAAAATAACCAGGGGCCTTGTTGAACGGTTTGGTAAAAAACGGGTCAGGGGTACTCCTATTTCCGAATCGGCATTCGTGGGACTGGCTGCAGGTGCTGCAATGACCGGTCTGCGGCCTATTGTAGAAATCATGTATATGGATTTTTCTCTGGTGGCAATGGACCAGATTATCAACCAGGCTGCCAGCCTTGCCTATATGTCCGGCTGCGAGGTGAGCATACCTCTGGTCATCCGGGGAATGATAGGTGTCGGGTCCAGGGAGGCTGCACAACACTCAAGGCAGTTCGAGAGCTGGTTTGTAAACACCCCGGGGATCAAGGTCGTCATGCCTTCTACAGCTTATGATGCGAAGGGTCTGTTGAAATCCGCGATACGGGACAATAATCCTGTGCTCTTTCTGGAAAACAGGATGCTGTATCTCAATAAGGAAGAGGTTCCTGATGGGGAGTGGATTGTACCGATAGGGGAAGGGGATATAAAACGGAAGGGAAAGGATATTACAATTGTTGCAACCTCAAATGCCGTTCATAAATCCCTTGAAGCTGCACGGCGCCTTGAAGGAAGTGTGGATGTTGAGGTTATCGACCCCCGAACCCTGGATCCCTTTGATGTGGAGATGGTCCTTGCTTCGTGCAGGAAAACGGGAAACCTCCTTGTTGTTCAGGAAGCTGCTCCGAAGGCGAGCTTTGGTGCAGAGATTGTAAGGTGTGTTACAGCAGAAGGATTTGACCTTCTGGAAAATCCGCCGGTAGTGCTTGGGGCCCTGGATGTTCCTGTCCCATTCAGTCCCGTACTGGAGGATGCCTGTATTCCTCAGGCAGATGATATCGTGTGCAGTGTCAAGGAGGTATTGAGGCGTGGAGATTGAAATAAAGCTGCCGAAACTCAGTGAGGAGACAGGAGAAGGGGTGATTGAAGGGTGGGTAAAAAAAGAGGGAGATGTCGTAGAAAAAGGTGACGTACTTCTCATAGTTGAGAGTGAAAAGGTGTCCATGGAAATCGAATCTGAGTATTCAGGGCGTCTTACCAGGATAGTTGCCATGGAAGGAGATGTTGTCGAATGGGGTGAGACGGTGGCCTATATAGAGGCCTGATCAACGTTCTTCACGTTCCAGGCCACAGAAACAGGCCTGGTGCATTTTCGATCTTATTCTTACCCTTGATGAGGGGGCCTTGTGTGTCTATTCCTGTGGATAAGGGGACTTCTCCTTGGTTTCCGGGAGCGCATAAGGATGATAGTGATGATCAGGCTCGCTGCCAGAGGAATTGCGAAAATCCTGAATGCGTTTCCCAGACCGGTCCGGTCCGCCAGCATCCCCAGTAACACCGGATTTACTGCGGCAATGAGCGTCATCATTGCTGTAATAATGCCGAACACCTCTCCGCCTCCCATTCCTTTAGACAGGCTGAAGGCCACCATGTTTTGAGCGGGAAGACCTGCAGAAACACCGGCTCCGAAGAGGAAAATGCTCACACCGTACACCCAAAGGGGCACCTTCAGAGTGAGAACGAATATCGATGGAATAATCACAAGGATTGCCGTGACCAGAATGGGAAATGCTCCCCACCTGTCGGCAGACTTTCCCGCCAGGATCGACGCAAGCATGCCTCCGAAAAAAAGCAACCCCGAAGCATAGGTTGCTATCGAATTGTCTATCCCCACTTCGGCAACCAGGTAGGTAGGAATGAAGTTCATGGTTGCTGTAGTTCCCAGGATACGGAGGAGAATCGACAGGAGAAACAGTATAAAAATCCCGGACGGCAGCCCGGGTGTAGATCCGGAAATGGCCTCGTCCTCTTCCTTCCCTATAGCCATTGGTTCCGGTTTACCTATGCTGTAGATAATTCCCGCAGCGACCCCCGGCAGGGCCGTCATAATGAGGATCTGCTTCCAACCGATGATCCTGAGTAAGGTGCCGTTTACAACGAACATGATAAAAATGGCAGTGCTTCCCCAGAACTCATATTTACCGAACGTGTCCCCCCTCTTGATCCTTGTCCGTTCATCGATGGTTGCATACATCAGAGGATGAAATGTGCTTACCCCGATACCGGTAATGCCGAGGCAGAGAACTAAAAAGGCCAGGTTCGGCATGAATCCGGAGAGGATAAGACCGGCGGAGGCTGCAAAAAATCCGGGACCCAGCAGTATCCACCGGGAAGAACGGTCCGAGAGCTTCCCGAACAGGAATGAGAGTATAGCGATGACAAGCAGGTACACAGTAAGAATTCCGCCGGCTTTGCCGTAACTCAGGCCGAACGTTTTCAGTATGAGGGGAAGGACCAGGGGAAGGATAAACCAATAGAGATCGTTTACCCCATGTCCGAAGAAGCAGACAATTCTGAACCGTTTTCCTGAATATGTCATAGGGAGGTACTATAGAGTATTTTTATTACTGAATCCAGTACCGGGAAAATGCAATACAGTAGGATTTTTCGGCAGGGTATTGCATTTTTTTTCCAACCTTGCTATAATATACCATAGTTCAGGTGCGTTTATCTGAGAATCGAATGGGCGTTATCAGTTAGCTGACAGAAAATTAAAAACCTTAAAAATATCAAAAAAATGTGTATCAAAAATTGATATTTATTTTGTTCTGTGCTATATTATGTGTATAGAATGGTTTTAGTTTTTTCATGAAGGTTGTGCAGCAATCTTTCAAAACCTCCTTTTAATAGTTCCCTCAGGGTTTTTACCTCCTTTTCCCTGAGGGTTTTTTTTCACCCACTTAACAACCGGATATATCCTTGTAACACAGGATCGGCAACATCGCCGTCGAGCACCTTTTTCGTCAGAATTTTTCCCAGTTGAACCCCTTCCTGGTCAAAGGAATTGATGTTCCAGAGAAAACCCTGGAACATCACCTTGTTTTCGAAATGGGACAGAAGGGCGCCAAGGGCTGCGGGGGTCAGCCGGCTGCCGTAGATGATGCTGCTGGGCCGGTTTCCCGGAAAATATTTGTTTCTGTTCTCATCTTCCTTGCCCATTGCAAAGGCGGAAATCTGTGCCGCCAGATTCGCGTTGAGCTTTTCCTGGCTGGTTGAGCCGTCGATGGGCAGATCGAAACCGGTTTGGGACTCTCTGAAACCGACGAACTGCAGGGGGATTACGTCGGTACCCTGATGGAGGAGCTGATAAAAAGAGTGCTGTCCGTTGGTGCCGGGTTCGCCGAATACAACCGGGCCGGTTGAGTATGATACGGGTTCACCAAACCGGTTTACACTCTTTCCGTTGCTTTCCATATCCAGCTGCTGCAGGTGTGCTGGAAACCGGTGAAGTCCCTGACTGTAGGGAAGGACCGCTGTCAAGGGTAAGCCGAGGATATTTCGTTCGTACACGCCGATCAGGGCATCCATCATGCCGGCGTTGTTCCCGGGATGTTCTGAAAGGGATAGACGGTCCGCCTCGGCTGCTCCGGCCAGTAAATCTGCAAACACGTCCTCGCCGAAGGCCAGGGAGAGAACAGTGCCTCCCACTGCACTGGTGGAGGAATACCGCCCCCCGATAAAGTCATCGATAAAAAATGCTTCCATGTAGTCATCGGAACCGGTCAGGGGGCTCGTCTGGCTGGTAACGGCAATCATGTGCTTTTTCGGGTCAAGACCGGGTATGGAAGCGGCACCCATCTTTTCTATAACGAACTTCATGTTTGTGAGGGTTTCCTGGGTGGTACCGCTCTTGGACACAAGGATGAACAGGGTTGTTTCGAAGTCAATCGTTGAAAGGACCATGTTCGGGTCGTCCGGATCGACATTTGAAATAAAGAGGGCTTTCATATGCTGCCCGCCGGAAAGTGTTTCCACATATCCCTGAAGTGCCAGATACAAGGCCCGGGGACCGAGGTCGGAACCGCCTATGCCGATCTGGACCACTGTATCGAATTTCTTACCGGTAGACCCCTTGATCATGCCGTTGTGGACCTGTTTTGCAAACGAATCGATCCGTTGCTGTTGGAGCAGGTAAAATGTCCTTAAGTTTTTCCCTTCGAACTGCACCTCCGCCCCCAGTTGTCCCCGGGTCAGATGGTGAAGGACCATCCTCTTTTCCCCTGTGTTCATGATCTCCCCTTCATAGAGGAGCCGGTATTTTTTTGCAAGTTCCTGTTCTTCCGCAAGGTCGGAAAGGAGGGTGATAACCTTTTCACTTAACCCCTTGGCGGCATAGTTATAGGAAAGTCCGCCCCCTATCGGGATTGCACAGGACCGGATTCTCTCCGGGGTGAGAGTCGATGGTATATCCACGGCCTCTCCCAGGCTTAAGAGCTTCCTGAAACTATCCGTCTTGTCGAGATTGTTGAATCGTACGGAATCCATTATGTTTACCTTCTTTTGGAAAATAGTGCATCGCTGTTTCGTCACACTCTTCCAGTTTAGGGCATTCGAGACATTCCCGCCAGAGCTTTCTGGGAAACCGGTCTTTTCCAGTTATAACGAATCCCATCTTTTTAAAAAACTCCACCTGGTAGGTGAGGGTGATGATCTCCTTCATGTTGAGACGGATGCCTTCTGCAATGAGGGCGTCGATTATCTTTTTCCCGACCCCAACCCTTGAGTATTCTTCTTTCACGGCAAGGGCCATAATTTCACCCATATCGGTCCACAGGGGAGTAAAGGCGCCGCAGCCCACGATGGCTTTCTCCGAATCTTCCGCTACATAAAACCCCATGAGCATGGTGATGATCTTATATTTGCTCCGGGGCAGCATGTAGCCGTTTTTTGCCATCATGTTCGTCAGGGAGAAGATGGCATCGACATCATCCACCCGCGCCCGGCGTACTGTTATCTCATCCATAAAGGTCCCTACTTTTCCCGAAAGGAAGCCATCTCCTTGATTTCCGATGCCTGCCCTTCGTTGGAGGTAATTCCCTTGTGAACGATGGCTGTAACGCCGGTGGAAAGGCCATAGAGATTGATGAACCCTGAGGCATCTTTGTGATCGTAATTGCTTTCTCCGAAGGATGCCAGGTCCTCCAGGTAGAGGGAGTATGGAGACTTCCTGCCGCCTATGATGATGTTACCCTTGTACAGTGCGAGGCGCACCGTTCCGGATACATATTCACACGCTTTTCTCATGAATGCATCCATGGATTCCCGCAAAGTGGTATACCATTTCCCGCAGTACACTAAGTCCGCATATTTCAGGGCCAGGGACTGCTTAAAATGGAGAGTATCGCTGTCCAGGGTTATCATCTCCAGTTCCCGCAATGCGGTGCTCAATATTGTTCCCGCCGGGGTTTCGTATACTCCACGGCTCTTCATGCCGACTACCCGGGTTTCCACTACATCTGCCCTGCCGATGCCGTTCTCGCTTCCCAGGTTATTCAGACGTACCAGTATTTAATAGGGATTCATTTTTTTCCCGTCTATCCGGACAGGAAAGCCTTTTTCGAATTTGATGGTGACTTCCGTTTCCCTGTCCGGCGCGTCTTTGGGAGACTTCGTCTGGAGGTAGAGATCTTCTTTCGGCCGGTTCCATGGGTCTTCCAGGTCCCCTCCCTCATGGCTCATGTGCCAGATGTTCCAGTCTCTGGAATAGATATTCTTCCTGGAGATATTTCCCAGTGGGATGTTGTGCTGTTCCGCGTACTCTATTGCAGCCTCCCTGGAATTGATATCCCAGAGCCGCCACGGTGCAATCACTTTGAGATGGGGAGCCAGTGCCTTGTAGGTCAGTTCGAACCGCACCTGGTCATTTCCCTTACCGGTACAGCCGTGAGAAACGGCGTCGGCATTCTCTTCCAGGGCAACATTCACCTGGTGTTTCGCCTGGAGGGGCCGTGCAATAGAGGTGCCCAGAAGGTATTTCCCTTCGTAGGATGCCCCTGCCCTGAGGAGGGGGAAGAGAAAATCACTGGCGAATTCTTCACGCACATCCATGATGTACAGTTTCGAAGCGCCTGATTTCAGGGCCTTTTCCTCCATGCCGTCCCAGTTTTCGTCCTGCCCTACATTGGTACACACACACACGATCTCTGCACCTTCGTAATGTTCCTTCAGCCAGGGAATGATAATGGATGTATCCAGTCCGCCGGAATATGCAAGAACTATTTTTTTGATTTCCTGTGTACTCATTCTATTTCTCCTTCGTGACTTCCTCTAATACGGAAGATAGAATTATAATTCCTTTTTCTATTTCACCGTTGTCGATGATGAGAGGCGGAGCAATCCTGATGACATTGGAGCCGGACCTGAGTACCAGGAGCCCCTTTTCCCGTGATTTCGTGAGAATCGATTTCATGGTGTCCGCCTCGTGTTCTGCCGGCAGGTCCAGGACTAGACCCTGGAGAAGTCCTGCCCCCCGGAGTTCGGAAATCCGGGGATTGACTTCCTTAAGCTCTGTAAGTTTTTCTTTCAGAAATTCCCCTTTTTCCCTTACCGATGCTAGAAAGGAGGGGTCCAGGAGGGTATCCAGGACTTTTCCAGCCACTGCGGTAGTTACAGGCCCGCCGCCGAAGGTGGTTCCGTGTTCTCCGATGTGGAGAAGATCATTCACCTTTTTCGGGATAAGGGTTGCGGATAGGGGAAGTCCACCTGCCAGGGGTTTTGAGAGGGTGATGATGTCCGGTTTCAGACCAACTATCTCTGATGCAAAGGCATATCCTGTCCGGCCGAGACCTGTCTGGATTTCGTCTGCAGTAAGGAGGACATCATACTCCCGGGTGAGGGTGCCTAAAGCCCGTGCAAATTCAGGCGTCATAACCCGGAGGCCTCCCTCTCCCTGGATAACCTCCACGATGACGCAGGCGAAGGAACCATCCAGTACCGTTTCCAGTCTTTTCACGTCATTGAAGGTAATGGATGACATCCCCGGAACCAGGGGGGTAAAGGGTTCCTGGTATTTAGGTGTTGGGGTACACGAAAGGGCGCCCATGGTCCTCCCGTGAAAACCGTTCTCCAGGCTTAAGATTTTGAAATGTCCTGCACCTCTGGTCCGAAGAGCGTACAGCCTGGCATACTTGATTGCCGCTTCGTTTGCTTCGGATCCGCTGTTGCCGAACTGGACAGCCGCGAAGGCACCCATCTTTGTCATCCGTTTCGCCAGTGAAAGGGTAGGTTCGGTTGTGTAGATGTTGGAACTGTGGATTAGTTTCTGCATCTGCCTGTATCCCGTTTCCGCCAGGTCTTCCCTGCCGTACCCCAGGGAATTGACTGCGATCCCGGAACCGAAGTCCAGGTAGCTCTTTCCTGCGGTATCCGTAAGATAGACACCTTCACCCCTGTCGAGGACGAGGAATTCCGGAGCATAATTGTTCGGGAGCGGCGGATGTGTTACGATTGGCGACTGTTTCATACTGTTTCCTCCATTAGAGAAATACTCGTACCGATGATGCCCTGGATCAGTCTTTCCAGATCACCTTTACTGCTGAACTGGCCGATGATAACCTGCCCGACACCCTTGTGAAGGGCATCCAGGGAAGAGCGTACTTTTGGAATCATCCCCCCGGAAATAACGCCCTCTAGTATTGAAGTTTCCGCAGCATGTTCATCTATATGCCGGAGTACCCCGTTTCCCCCGTCAATACCCGGTATGTCCGACAGGTAGATCAGGTGATCCACTTCAAGGATCACCGCCAGGTGGAGAGCCGCCTCATCGGCATTGATGTTCAGTGCCGACCCTTTTGTATCCATTGATGTAGTGGCAACTACCGGAATAAAACCCCGGTCCAGCAGGCAGGAAAGGAGTTCAGTCCGGACACCGGTAATACGGCCGGTCCTGTTCGGACCTCCGCCGGTCTGTATCGCTTCTCCGGTAAAAAGCATGCCGTCACTCCCGCTTATTCCTACTGCTCTCGTTTCGAGATTCAGCTTTCTTACCAGGTGTTTATTTATTTTCCCGGCCAGGACCATATCTACGATGTCCATTTCCTCCGGGGAAGTCATCCTGATACCGTCGACAAAACGGGGCTGAAATCCAAAGTGGCTGCTGATCCTGCTAACCTCCGCCCCCCCTCCGTGAACAAGGATAAAGTCGAATCTGTCCCTCAGGCGGGCCATCTCTTTGAACAGGAGCCCTGATGTTTTTTCATCAGATGCGGTGCGTCCGCCGATTTTAAGGAGTACAGTGGTCATATATTACAGTTCTCCGTGAACCCGAAGCCCCCGGGTCTCCTCGATCCCGAAGCGGATGTTCATATTCTGCACCGCCTGTCCGGAAGCTCCCTTTACCAGGTTGTCTATCACCGAAAAGAGCATCAGGATATCTCCTTCCTGGTACCAGGCAATGTCACAGCGGTTGGAACCCCACACATCCCTGGTTTCCGGCAGCCTGCTCTTCAACAAATGTACGAAAGGCGCATCCCGGTAGGTCTCTTCCAGCGCCTCTTCTACCGCTGTTTCGTCTATACCGGGCTGTACATGTACCGTGGTGGTAACCGCCATTCCCCGTTTCAGGGGAACAAGATGGGGAATAAACAGGACATTCAGGGAAGCATCCCGTTTAACAATTTCCTGGGTTATTTCACCGGTATGGCGGTGACTTTTTCCTGGAGAATAGGCGCAGGTATTCTCTGTCCGTTCGCCGTAGAGGAGCATGGTTTCGGCCTTTTTCCCGGCGCCGGATATGCCGGAAAGGGCGTTTATGATGATTGTTCCCTTCAGCATGCTTCTCTGTGCCAGGGGTGCCAGGGGAAGGATCGTTGCTGTAGGATAGCATCCCGGATTGGCGATGATATCCGATCCTTTAATGTCCTCCCGGTAGAGTTCACATAAGCCGTATACAACCGAAGGAAGCAGGTCCGGTCTTGGTGCGTCATGGCCGTAAGATTTCTGAAATGCCGCAGGGTTCCGGATCCGAAGGTCCGCCGAAAGATCGATAACGACACTTTTCCCGAAAAAGGGAGTGCACAGTTTTGCAGATTCCAGATGGGGAAGAGCAGAGAACACTACATCAGGTTCAAACCTTACAGCCTGATCGAGGGAAACGCAGCAGCCCCGGGTCAGCGCTGTTTTCCCGGCCAGTCCGCTTTTGTCCAGATCAGCACCCAGGCCCGGATCCGTAGAGAGTACACTTTTTCCGGCTTTGGAAGAGGAAACAGGGATGATGGATTTGATATCAGGATGGGAACCGAGTATCCGAAGAAGAATCATTCCGGTATACCCGGTACAGCCCAGTACAGCAGCTTTCATCACTTACAGCTCCAGCTCAGGAATCCACTTCTGCAGATTCTTCATAAACTCTTTCCCGCTGAATCCTTCCCTCAGCACGATTATAATAGTATCGTCTCCTGCCATGGTTCCGAGAATTTCCTGCAGACCAAGGTTGTCCAGGGCAAAGGCCACGCTGTCCGCATGGCCCGGCATAGTGTGCATGACTCCGATATTTCCGGAGTAATCCAGGGAGATGAATCCCCGGAGGATATCCTGTAGAAAACTCTGGTCCGATTCCCTGAGCTGGTCCTCCCCGGGCAGGGTGTAGTAATATCCTTTTGCGCCGCTGGATATCTTTGCTACTTTTAAAAGCTTAAGGTCTCTCGACAGGGTAGCCTGGGTCACGTTAAACCCATTATTAGAGAGTTTTTCCAGGAGCAGTTCCTGACTCTTGATGGTATTTGTGTTCAGGATTTTCTTGATAGCCCTCAGCCGGGCTGCTCTCTCTTTCACCGCATCACCTTCGTGTATAATTATTCGTTTATTATGTATAAAGATACAATAAAAAATAAATGATATCAAGCGTTGCAGCCGGGAAAGTCTACACAAAGCCGATACATTATGATAAACATAAGCGAAGCACATTATTATAGGATATATTGTGAAAAATGATGCAGTAGTCGCAGCTTCTTTAAGCGGGGGTGTCGACTCCAGTGTTGCAGCATCCATACTGAAGGAACGGTTTTCCCGCATTGTGGGAGCTACCCATTATATTTGGCCGGATTCGAAATGCTGCAATGTAACGGTCCTAAACCGGGCGGAAGCCCTGTGCAGACGGTTCGGATTTCCCTATTATGTCATCGATCTCCAGGAGGAGTTTTCCAGGAGTGTTGTTGATGATTTTGCCGAATCGTACGTGAAGGGGAACACCCCTAATCCCTGTGTCAGGTGCAACGAACGGCTCCGTTTCGATGTTTTTTACCGAAGGGTAAGGGAGAAACTCATCGATGAGTCTCTCCTTGACCCGGAGGAAGGGATGTATTTCGCAACCGGGCATTATGCGCGAATAGAGCAGGCAGGATCCGGCTGGCACCTTAAAAAGGGGAGGGATGAACGGAAGGATCAGTCGTACATGCTCTATAGATTGTCTTCTGACGTACTCCCGAATATACTCTTCCCCTTAGGGGAGCTCACAAAGGATGAGGTTCAGAAAAGGGCTCAAGCCGAAGGCCTGCCTTCCGCCCTTGTGAAGGAGAGTCAGGATGCCTGCTTCGTTGAGGGGGAGTATGCCCGGTTTCTTCAGGAGTATCTCGGCAGGCAGGATCTGCGGAAGCCGGGAAGTATTAAAGATCTTAGCGGTAATGTACTGGGAATGCACACCGGTTATATCGGTTATACCAGGGGACAGCGAAAGGGACTGAATTTGGGCAACGGTCCCTGGTATGTAGCGGACCTGGATCCGGAACACAATGTAGTAGTCGTAGGCAGGAAAGAAGAGATCGGTACGGCAGCCTTTTCCATAAAAGAGTGCAAATGGCTTGTCACCGGCCTCCCGGATACCTTCGGGGGTTCTGTAAAAATCCGGTATAATTCTCCTGAAACACCCTGCAGGGTAGAAAAAACCGGTGAAACGGCAGCCCGGATTACTCTGGGAAGGCAATCGGTGATTACCCCGGGGCAGTCTGCAGTATTGTACGAAGGAGATCTTGTGTTAGGCGGTGGAATCATTTGCAGCGCATAGGTCCCTTCAGCATCTGTATGTTCTGCCATGATCCCTGGTATCATTTTTCCTGTAAAATCCTTTTCCAGGTCGAGAGATAGGGACTTTTAAAGAAAAAAGTGAAAATTTTTATTGATGATTGAGAAAAGTATTTGTATCTTAGTCCAGGAATTAGAACAAATCAGCATACTTTAACACATTATTAACTATCTTATAGAGAGGTATAGAAATGGCAAAGCAATTACAATTTAATGAAGAAGCCAGGCGAGCACTTTTTCGGGGTGTGGAACAGATGTCCAACGCCGTTAAAGTTACCCTGGGACCTAAAGGGAGAAATGTACTCCTGGACAAGAAATTTGGTGCTCCAACAGTCACAAAAGACGGCGTATCGGTAGCAAAAGAGGTCGAACTGGAAAACCCCTATGAAAATATGGGTGCTCAGCTTCTCAAGGAAGTTGCGACCAAGACAAATGATGTCGCAGGTGACGGTACTACCACGGCAACTGTACTTGCCTATTCTATTATCAAAGAAGGAATGAAGAGTGTAGCGGCTGGCATCAACCCCATGGGAATAAAGAGGGGTATCGATAAAGCGATAGAACTTGCCGTTGCTGAAGTCAAGAAAGCTTCAAAAATCATCAAAGAAAAGGAAGAGATCGCCCAGGTTGCTTCTATTTCCGCAAACAACGATATGGAAATCGGTGAAGAAATTGCCGGGGCAATGGAAAAAGTCGGGAAAGACGGCGTTATTACCGTAGAAGAATCCAAGACCATCGAATCAAACACCGAATTTGTAGAAGGTATGCAGTTTGACCGAGGGTACCTCTCCCCTTACTTCGCAACCAACCGGGAGACCATGACCGCTGTTCTGGAAAATCCTTACATACTCATCCATGACAAGAAGATCTCCAACATGAAAGATCTTCTTCCGGTTCTTGAGAAAATCGCCCAGTCGGGGAAACCCCTCCTTATTATCGCTGAAGATGTAGAAGGTGAAGCCCTGGCGACTCTCGTGGTAAATACCCTGAGGGGAACTTTAAGTGCTGTTGCAGTGAAGGCTCCCGGGTTCGGGGACAGAAGAAAAGCCATGCTTGAGGACATTGCGATCCTTACGGGGGGACAGGTTGTAGCTGAAGAGCTCGGTCTTAAACTTGAATCTACGGATCTCACCATGCTTGGTCAGGCAAAATCGATCAAGATCGAAAAAGAAAACACCACTATCATCAACGGCGCCGGCAAGCAGCAGGACATCAAAGACAGAATTGCTCAGATCAAGGCGCAGATAGAAGACACTACCTCTGATTATGACAAAGAGAAGCTGCAGGAACGGCTGGCAAAACTGGCCGGTGGGGTGGCAGTAATCAATGTAGGTGCTGCAACCGAAGTGGAACTGAAAGAAAAAAAGCACCGGGTGGAAGATGCGTTGAGCGCAACCCGGGCGGCAATCGAAGAAGGCATTATCCCCGGAGGCGGGTTAACCCTTATCCAGGCGGTAAAGGGTTTCGATAAAGTATCCACGGACGATTGGGATGAGGATGCAAAAGTCGGTTTCAAGATCGTAAAACGGGCTCTGGAAGAACCTATCCGGCAGATCGCGGAAAATGCCGGTCTCGATGGTTCCATCATCGCGGAAAGGGCGAAGAATGAGAAGAAAGGTATCGGTTTCGACGCTGAAAAAATGGTCTGGACGGATATGGTAAAAGCCGGGATCATCGATCCTGCAAAGGTTACCCGTTCTGCTCTGCAGAATGCTGCTTCTATTGCCAGTCTTCTCCTTACCACTGAATGTACGGTTACAGACATTCCGGAAAAAGAGGCTCCAATGCCTGCCGGCGGCGGAGGAGCACCCGGCATGGGCGGCATGGGCGGCATGGGCGGCATGATGTAGGTCCATTCTTAATAGAATATACAGGGCCCTTATACTCCTGTAGTATAAGGGCCTTTTTTATAGTACTATGAGCATGAAGGAAAGGGTCTATGAAGAGAGAGGAATTTGTTTTTACCATCGGTTACCAGGGCCAGTCTGCTATCGTAGACGGCCAGGCGATGAAAAAGTATAAAAACCTGTCCACACAGGATCTGGTTGAAAAAAGTCTTTTCAAAGAAGCTTTCTGTTCTGCACTTTTCAGTGGGAGTAAGGAAGAAACCCGGATTGTTCTAAAGCAGTACAATAAGGTTTCAGGAACTGCTTTCTCATCTGAAGAGGAGCTGATGAGGCTCTTCGGTGTGTTTGGTCTTCCTGAAGGAATTACCAGGGTAAATGTGCTGTCCTGAAAATCGGTACGGCTTGACGCACCTTCGAGATACGTGGTACGGTGTGCAGATTCTACGAAAAAATTTAATATTATAGAGGTTGAATTACATTATGATTAATGTTTTGGTAAATTTACCCATCTTAATGGGTATTCCTACAGGCGGTACCGGCGGCGCAGGAGGAGGCGGAGGACAGGTAACAACCACGTTTATCACCTTCGCCCTTGTCATCGGTATTTTCTATTTTCTGATCATCCGGCCGCAGAGTAAGAAGAAGAAAGAGACTCAGAGTATGCTCTCTTCTCTGGCGAAGAATGACAAGATCGTTACCATCGGAGGAATCCGTGGAACGGTTCAGGCTGTGAAGGATGATGCGGTTGTCGTTAAGGTGGACGATAATACGAAGATGGAATTTTCGAAAAGTGCGATCGCCAACGTTCTTGAACGGAAAGAATCTCAATAGCATATTCCTGCTAGATACTGGCTTACCGAAGCTTATACATTAACATCCTGAAAGTCGGAGTGATACAATGAGCAAGCGTTTCAGATTTTTCCTGGTAATAGCGGCACTGATAATCTGCGGCGCATTTCTCTTCCCTACCTACAGATGGTACTTTATGACAGATGCGGATCAGAAGGAGCTCGCCGCTTCTTCACGTCAACAGATCCGGGATTATGCACTGAACAGAGCTGCCCAGGAACTCATAGAGTTAAAAAGCCTGGCACAGCGGGAAGAAGATATGCCTCTTCCGGAAAAGTATACATTTCTGGAAGAGATTGCAAAGGAAAACTACAAACTCGAAAATACATCCCCGCCTAAGGTCTGGACAGTGCAGAATGTGCTGGCCAGTTTCACCGGTGAACAGGAACTCCTGAACAGGATAGAGGCTTATCACCGGGACACCCTTCTTGTACTCAAGGAAGAACAACAGGATATTCTTCAACTCGGACTCGATCTCTCCGGCGGTATGAGTGTTCTCTTAGAAGCGGATATGGACAGTCTTGCCGAGCGTCTCGGACATGAACCGACAGTGGAGGACAGGCGGTCCGCTATTGACCGGGCTATGGAGATCCTGAACAACAGGATCGATAAATTCGGTGTAACCGAACCGCAGATCCGAAGGCAGGGGACCGATCAGATTGCTATCGAAATTCCCGGTGCCGCGGACCCGGAAAGGATCCAGTCTTTTCTCATGGGAAAAGGACGGCTGAATTTTCATATTGCTGATGATGAAGCAACAACTGCGCTTCAGGCTTACGAGGAACAGAACCCGGCGGCGTTTGCCAGGGAGCTGACGGAAGGGGACCAGAATTTCCCTTTCCTGGAAGCAGGAAGGGTCGTACGGGGATTTTATACCAAGGATGAATACGGTATCGACCGGAGACTCAGGTACATCGTTATCGAAGAAGTTCCCGGATTGGATGGGAACCATATCAGGGATGCCCAGGTAGGTACCGATCCCATAACCAACAAGCCGGTTATCAACTTCCTGCTGAGTAAGGAAGGGGGAGAGATTTTCTTCAAACTTACCTCGGCAAATGTGGGAAAAACCCTGGCGATTGTTCTGGATGATAAAGTAAAGGCCGGTGCCAGGATATCTGAACCGATCCGCGATGCCGTCCGGATGACCGGGTTTGACCGGGAAGAAGCGAATGACCTGGCCCTTATCCTCAGAACTGCAGCCATGCCGGTGGACCTGAGGGTGAGCAACCAGCAGGCAATAGGCGCATCGCTGGGAGAAGATTCTGTCCGGGCCGGTATCCGAGCTATAACCTTAGGCCTTATTCTGGTTATCGTCTTTATGGCTGTGTATTATAAAGGATCCGGCCTTGTCGCGGACCTGGCCCTTATCCTCAACCTGTTCTTTACAGTTTCAATTTTGTCGGCATTTGGTCTTACCATTACCCTCACCAGTATTGCCGGTATCATCCTGACGGTAGGTATGGCGGTTGACGCAAACGTCATTATTTTCGAGAGAATAAAAGAAGAGTACAGGCTGGGTAAATCTGCGGAAGCTTCGGTAAAAGCAGGATTCCGTAAAGCCCTGTGGACGATTCTGGATGCCAATATCACAACGTTTATCGCTGCGGTCTTCCTGTCACAGTTAAGCTCCGGTCCAATCCAGGGATTTGCCGTGACCCTTGCCATCGGTATCGTATCCTCCATGTTTACAGCCCTGTTTATCTCGCGGCTCATTTTTGACTTCAGGATTGAACAGATGAAAGCAAAGAAATTGAGCATCGGCTGGAGGATCAAATAATGAAGAGAGTAATCCGTTGGACAAAAACACGTTATATTTTCCTCATTCTCTCTCTTATTGTTATTGTAGGCGGTGGAGTAGGCACGTACCTCAAGGGCGGTTTCGACCTGGGTATCGATTTTGAAGCCGGGCTCAACCTTCACCTCCAGATTGCTTCCCCCGCGTTTTCCATTGCTTACACGGGAGAGGGAACCTGTACTTTCAATATTGCCAATAGTGAAGTGAGTATTGAGATCCTCCGGGCAGGAGCTGAAAAACGGACATACCGGTACCCCTTCTCCAGTTATGCTACGGTTGGGAGCATCATAAACGGGCTTTCCAGTATCGACGGTCTGGTAATCCTGGCTACCCGGGAATTCGAAGGTGTTCTGAATACGGCGGAATCCAGCAGAATCATCGGCCTCAATTACCTCACAACCCTTTCCAGTGAGCCTTTTTACGTCAACGTCATACCTGCAAATGAAAGCGAAATGACTGCACCGATAGAATCAGTCCGCCGGGCTGTTGCAAATGCGGGTGTCGATCAGATACAGCTGGTAGGGGACATGGTAAACCAGGAGTTCATCCTGAAAATCCAGGATGACGGTACGGACAAGAACTTCAGCACTAATGCTTCGGCGAGGGTACGGAAAGCTCTTGTTGATTACTTCGGGACCGGTACGGTCATCGTAAAACAGACAGACTATGTGGGACCCCGGTTCTCCCAGGATCTTGCTCAGCAGACTATCTACCTGTTCAGCTTCGCCCTTGGCCTTATTCTTCTTTACATCTGGTTCAGGTTTAAACTTGCTTTTGCCGTGTCTGCTATTATTGCATTGATCCACGATGTCGCAGTTATGGCCGGTTTTATCGGTTTGAGTGGTATGGAGGTTTCTACTGCAACGATTGCAGCCGGACTGACCATCATTGGATATTCCTTAAACGATACCATCGTTATTTTCGACAGGATCCGTGAGAATAACGGTCTGATGAGGGACGAGAACCTTTTTACCATTGTGGATACCAGTATCTCCCAGAGTATAAGCCGTACACTGATGACTTCTATCACGACTCTTCTTGCCGTTGTTGCGATCTACATCTTCGGCAGCGGCGTAATGAAAGACTTTGCCCTGGCTCTCATCGTCGGAATTATTGTCGGTACGTATTCATCGATCTTCATTGCCTCCCCGATCTACCTTGGCTGGACGAACCGTCTGCTGAAAAGGAAAAAGCTGAAAGATGCTCAGAAATACGGCAGAAAGATTGAGGCACCGGTATCGGCGGAAAAAGGAAAAGAACCAAAAGAGGTGCCGCCGGAGCAAGCTATTGAAAAGGAACCGGAACGCAAATTCGTTCCGACACCCCCTGTCTCAAGAAAGCAAAAAGGAAAAAAGAGAAAGAAAAAGAAACACTGATAAAATCCATTGCAGCATATATCTGCCACAGGGAGCAGCAAGGCGAATGTACTTCGTAAGGATAACTGGAAATACCTTGATGCACTCTGTGGCTTTTTTTTACCATAGATTTCAACAAGTACGCCGGTCTCTATAGTCACGGGCATCCTGAAGAACTATCCTGACCTGTATTCACCATATATACGGGAAATTCTTTTCGCAATGAAGGTCTTAGTAAACATTACCCTCCAGTTCCAGCAGATTGAACTGGCCCACGTGGCTTATTGCCATGACAGCCATCACTCCCGCGGCAACCGGGTCCGTGACAACCAGGTCTGAATGCCCATTAACGGAACCCGCCATTTTAAGGGAAATGACAGGGATTCCGTACATATTTCGGATTTCGTCTACGGCCCGGGAAATCTGACCTCCCATGAGGGCCCCAGCCAGGACAAGAAGCCCCACCCGGTGTAGCCTTCCTACGGCACGGACCGCCTGAGCGATCTCCTCTTCGCCTACGACAGCGATGGTATCCACAGAGATCGTTTCTCCGCGGATGTTGTGTCTGTCCGCCTCTGCAATAGCACCGGCAGCAACCGAAGCTACCTGGGCGCCTCCGCCGAGAATAATAACCCGTTTTCCGTAGGTCTTCCGGTAGGTGGGGCATAATGTGACTTTGTGGACCGAGGAGATACCCCGAATAGCTTCTTCCAGGGGCCCGGATTCAATATCCTTTACTACCTGAATCAGGATGTGGGTTAAGCCGTCGTATTCGATCCATGACTGGATGTAATTGAGATTACACCCCAGGGTTGAAGCTTTGAACGCGATGTCCGCCATGAGTCCGATCCTGTCCTCGGCAATGATTTCAAGGGCAAAACCGGGGGAAATTTCCTTTGCAGAATGTTCTTTAATCCATATATAACGCTTTTTTAACACATCAGGTGTATTTTCCTTCATGAACACAAGATTGAAGTGTTATCTTCATTACGTCAAGGTTGCTAAGCAGCAGGAACCGTGAGGGCAGCTTAACGCACCCTTGCCTCCACAGAATGTATGGGCAAAAAGGCCGGTCAAGGTTGCTAAGCAGCAGGAACCGTGAGGGCAGCTTAACGCACCCTTGCCTCCACAGAATGTATGGGCAAAAAGGCCGGTCAAGGTTGCTAAGCAGCAGGAACCGTGAGGGCAGCTTAACGCACCCTT
>JAJSAL010000148.1 GCA_024274705.1 Spirochaetota bacterium | reverse complement strand
CATCTCGATGATATATGACAAAGCAGTCCTCACCCTGGACGCCGATGTGAACAACGAAGAAGTATGGGGCATACTGCAGAGCAGGGAAGATTCCAGGAGAAACGCAGAGTTTGCTAAACTCGGCGAATTACAGATCTTAAGACATCTGGAACAGAAAAAGATGCATCAGGAAGGTCAACCTGCAGACGAAACACAAATAGAATAGACCCTTCCCTTCAAGAAAACGATAACGATTCCCGGTTACGTAAACACTTAAGTGATTCCGTAACCGGGTTTTTTTTATTCCGCCGGACTGCCCGAAATCACTGGACATTGGGGTCTATCCTCCTTGAACAATGGGGGCTGTCGGAAGGCCGGGCAATCTAATCACCAACCTGCAGGAACGTAGGAAGAGACTTAAAGAATATACGGATATATTGAAATAGATAATGCCGCTAAGGATAACGATGTAGGAGGAAGTGTCCTCTATTTGATTTGCCCTCGGTTCTCTCGACTCGACCCACTCCTGCTTGACTTGATTACTGGTTTTTGCGGGGAATATTATCGATATTCAGGGTTATTCCGGTAGATGCTTTGAAAAGGTACCCTCCGGGTCCGGGGTTTGACACGCCGACAAGGGTTCCCATACCGAATGAGTACACACTGCTGTCCAGAACGAATACCAGGGCGAGATAATCATTTAAAAACACATCGACTTTTGTGCCTATCACCAGGGACCCAAGTGAATGGTCTATGGTGGAACCGCTTTCAACAAAGAGTTTCGAGAGTTTGTGGAAACCAAGAGAGAGAAGAACCTGGTACGGGACGTTTTTCTGAAAAATATCAGTCTTGAAGGAGTATTCTGTCAACGAATCGATAGATTCTCCGGCAGCAGTCTTCATGGTGTACCGCTTTGTAAGGAGGTTGAGAGAGCAGATCGCATTGCGGATATAGTAGCCGAAACTCACGTCGCTTCGCTCCTGAATATAATCACCATCCTGGATCAATCTACCGCCTATGCTACTGTCTGCGCGAAAGGAGAGGTACATGATTCCAGGTAACTCCAGCCTGACGGCTGTGGATATCCCGGATTTAAGGACAGTCGCAGTGGAGTTGAAGATGCCGAAAAAGGGTCCCACACCAATACTGAAAAAATTCTGCCGGTAGGTAAAGAGAGTGTATGAGATGTTTCGAAGAATTGGGTCCATAAAGAATGCAGTGTGCAGGTTCAAGCCGTCGGAGATGTTCTGATTGATAAATGCGTCAATACCCCAGGGAAAGGTAGTTCCGGTGAATCCTGTATCACCGGATACACGGGTCTTCTCGAAATTGAGATTTCCAATATGAAAGGAAGTTCCAATATCCAAAGAAAATCCTGCAGCAATGGAGGCAAAGAGCAGTACGAAAGATACCAGGAGAATACGTGTTTTGGGATTCATCATTAAAACTCCGCTTTAACGCCAACAAAAAATTCAAAGAGATTTTCCGGAACAAACGGAAATACTTTGGTATTTACCTTGAAATTCCAGAGCACGCCGGATGTAACCGCACTGAAATAAGGGGAAATGAATGCCTGAAACTGTTCATCCCTGGTGGTGCTGAATTTAAGACTGTTTTCAATACCGCCGCTTAACGGGGATACTTCAGGACTGCCTATCAGAAAATTCACATTGATATCCACAGATCCAAGTTCGTTAGTAAGTGACTGCAGATAGTAATTCGGATGCCAGAAAAGGGTAAGGATGACGGAGAATTTGTTCAGTTTCACCCTTGGCTCAAAAAGGAAATAGAACAGGTCGATATTGAATGGATCTTTCATAGGGTCCCACCTGGGGACACCTATCTGCGTAAGAAACTCGCCGCCGGATTCGGTTTTATAGAACAGAAGAAGTCCTCCCCGGTAAATTCCGGAGGTGGCCATGGGAAAAGAACTGCCGATAAATGCTTCCAGCTTTATAAGTTCCAGGTTGAGTATCGTATGGAGGTCCGCAGAGTATTTTCCCGTTCCCAGGTATGCGTCCTGATAGATATAACCGGTTGTTATGAAATTTTCGGCAAAGGTGGACGATATTGCGAGGCCGGTCCCGGAAACCGCGGATATACCGTCATAGCGGATACCTTCAGGGAAATAGACGTAACCGCGGTAACGGGTGGCTATCCTCTCGGTGCCGAACTGTTCCGGAAATATGTCTCCGGTGCAGAGTGTCGCTATTGAGCCGGTAAAATAGGAAAGGTTTACCGGCAGGGAGAATATGTCTCTCACCGTGATGCTGGCGGCTTTAAACTGAAGGCTTTTATCAGTCGTAAGATCTTCCAGGTAGTCACTTTCGATGTTGAGAACGATCCTGCCGCCGAATTTATATCCGCCGGCAATAAGAAAATCGAAGGTCCCCCGGGTACCCAGGTTCAACGAGCCGTCTTCGATATATCCACGGGTAATCAATTCCATTTCAGGAACGAGCAGATCAGCTCCCCAAAGGGATACTGAGAGGAACAAAAAGGTAAGCGTCAGAAGGATGCCTTTGAGAATAATCCGTTTCTTCATGATGGAACTCCCCCGTATATAATGTTATATCGTACAAGACAAAAAAAAAAGGTTAAACTTGTTTTTTTCGTGTTACCTTAACTATCGATCTCACGGGTATATTTCTTAATTCACAATACTGTGGGAAGTTAAGAAATTTAATGTCTCTATAAGCTGCAAAACGGTGAAAATTTCGACTTGACTATTGAATCTAATTATATAAGAATTAATTTTATAATGAGTGACTATCTAGACCCCAACAATGAAGAACTCCTTAAGGATTTCTTTACCGAAGCCCAGATGCAGGTGGAAAGCCTGGAACGGAACATTCTTGCACTTGAGAACGATCCGGGAAACAGTGATTCCATCGACGAAATATTTCGCGCCGCTCACACCCTTAAAGGCAGTTCTGCAACTGTTCAGATGACTGAGATCACCGATTTCACCCATGTGCTCGAGGACGTTCTCGACGAGATCAGGAGCGACAAAGTTGCCGTTACCGGGGATGTTATCGATACACTCCTTGAATCCATCGATATCATCAAAACGATGATCGAGGTGAGGAGTGCCGGAAGTCCCTACGAGGGGGATGTATCGCCGGTAGTAGATAGACTTACATCATTCTTGCCGGGAAAAAGTAAACAGGGAGAACCGGAACCGAAAACGAAGACCCATCCCCCTGCGGTGCCTGCAGAGGGAATTTCCGAATATGAGCTCCTGGAACTTCTGGAAGCTGCAGGGGAGAACAGCAGCATTTTTAAAGTAGCGGTGAACTTCGACGAAGAAAATCCTATGAATACTGTTGGAGGAATACAGATTTTCGCTGCTTTAAAAAATATCGGAACCGTTCTGAAAACAATTCCCGATTTTGAAGAGCTTTATGAAGACAGGTTTTTCCCTGTTGTTGAGTACTATGTAGCTACGGAAGAGGATGAGGAAGCAATCCTGGAGAACCTGGATATCCCTGATGTTGTTCTTTCGACATCGGTAACAGAAATAGAGGAACCCGCAAGTGCAAGTGTGGGGGATGAACCGGGAGCGGAACGTAACCTGCCGGAAGAGGATGCAACACCACAAGAAGAAGATCAATCCGTCTCTGACGAGGAACAGCAGAAACAGCAGAGAGCAGAACAGCAGAAACAGCTGGAGAGAAAACGGGCGTCTAAGAGCTCTGTTCTACGGGTCGACAGCAGGAGAATCGATAACCTGCTCAATCTTGTCAGTGAAGCTGTTATCAACAAAGCGACTTTCAATCAGATAAGTACCCTTTTTGCTGAAGTCCAAATCGATTTCAAACGGCAAAAACAGCGTTTAAAGAACAGCAGAAAGAGCTGTTCGATAGTCTTCCGGATTACCTGGAGAGGATACATACCGGAACATCGATTAAAGAGATCAAGAAAGATATTACTGAGCGGTTTGGGGACATCTTTACCGTTTTTGATGATGTAGAAAACAATATAAAATCAACGGTAGCACATTTCAGGAGTACCTCCCAGAACCTGGGACGGATTACCGGGGAAATTCACGAAAAAGTACTGCAGATACGTATGGTTCCTGTTTCTCAAATATTTTCCCGTTTTCCCAGGCTCGTTCGGGATGTGTCAAAATCACTGAAAAAGAAGGTAAACCTCATCATTCAAGGTGAAGATACCGAGCTCGATAAATCGGTAATCGAAGATCTCCTTGATCCGCTCATCCATTGTGTTCGGAATTCCGTAGATCATGGGATCGAGAGCCCGGCGGACCGGAAAGCGGCGGGAAAACCGGAAGAGGGAAATGTACTGCTGAAGGCGAGCAGTGAAGGAAGTATGATCATTATCGAAATCATCGATGATGGAAAAGGGATAGATGTCAATTCAGTAAGGGAAAAAGCGACCGAACGGGGAATCATCCATCCCAATAAAAACCTCTCGGATATTGAAGCTTTTAACATGATATTTGAACCAGGTTTTTCTACCGCACAATCGGTGACCAATATTTCCGGAAGGGGAGTCGGCCTGGATGTTGTGAAAAAGCAGATAGAAAAGCTTAACGGTTCTGCCAGTGTGTGGTCCGAAAAGGGAAAAGGAACTAAAATTACCATAAAGCTGCCTTTAACACTGGCTATTATCCAGGGACTCCTGGTACGGTTGGGAAAGGAAATCTATGCTATACCTATAACGTCTGTTCTGGAGAGTCACAGGATAAAACCAACTGATATCAAACTCATCGATAATTACGAAGTCTTTAACGTAAGGGATGATGTGGTGTCCCTGATTCGCCTGGATAGGCTGTTCTGTATCTCCGGCGATGGGAAGGGGGATTATCACTTTGTCGTTATCGTGGGGAGTGAAGATAAAAAGATGGGTCTCATGGTAGACAGCCTGATAGGCGAAGAAGACGTGGTGATCAAACCCCTCAAGGACCGGTATACGAATTCTCCTGGAATTGCCGGTGCTACGATTCTCGGAGACGGAACTGTATCGCTTATCATCGATGTGAGTCAGCTCCTCGATCTCGGGTTGAAGACTGAACGGGAAAAGAGGATGTTGAGAGAATCAACGATAACATAAGTGGTATTACTCGGGATGGGAGTTCTTAATGAGTGCTGTTGAAGGTAGTGTTATAAAACGGGACGCTGTTCAGGAAAAGGGCGATAAGATCGATTTCAAGATGGTCACTTTTTCTCTTGCAGGGAAAGACTATGGAATCGATATTATGAAGGTAAAAGACATCGCCAAAGACAGTGATTTCACCTACGTTCCCAACACGGCTCCCTATGTCCGTGGGGTGTACAATCTGAGAGGGGAAATTATTTCGATTATTGATCTTAGGATCATGTTCAACCTGCCGGTAGAAAAAAAATCGGATGATGAAGTTGAAAATATAATCATTCTCAGGCTTGAGGACTATATCCTTGGAGTGATAGTTGATTCAACCGATAAAATTGTCGGGGTATCTTCAGAAAGTATCCAGCCGACACATCCCCTTTTTGGTGATATCAATGTCCAATACATCAGCGGTGTTGTAGAACACGACAATCGCCTGTACATCATACTCGATGTAGAAAAAATCTTTGGACAGACCGCGGGGGAGCAACAGGGTTACGTCGAACCGCCCTGCAGCAGCAAGGAAGGTCCATCTGTTCAGAACGATGCACCATCAGCAGTTCATGAAGATGAACAGGAGTTGACCTTTATAACCGAAACGCTATCTACTTTTATGCATTTTTTTGTCTCGGAAATCAATAGTGACTGGGTGAAAACACGTTTTGCCGAATGGAAAACCATACGGGGTAAGGATGCGGCGGATCTTCAGCTGAAAACGCCTGAAGAAGCCGAAGAGTTTCTCAGCCCCTTCTATTCTCAGAATAGCGGAGAACTCCTCGGAGAGGACTATTACAACGCTCTCAAGGCGTTTTTATCGCCCGATTCCGTCATCCGTGTATGGAACCCGGGCTGCGGAAAAGGTCTCGAATCTTACTCCCTGGCGTGTTTCATGAAAGCGCTCTTCCCGGATAAGCAGGTTAAGGTGTGGGCAAGCGATAATGATCTGTTGAGAATATCCTCCGCACCTTCACTCGTATTCGGTAATGAGTTTGTACCGCCTGTTCTTCAGCCCTTCCTCGTCGAAGTCCAGAATGGCTACCAATTTAAACCTGAGATAAAAGATGCGATACTGTTTGAATATCATGATATCCTCCATGAAAATCCTTATAGTAATGTAGACGTTGTCTTTACAAGAGATGTTCTTTCGTTTCTGAGAGTAGAGGATCAGCAGAAAATGATTATTGATGTTAAAGAGAATTTAAAAAAAGGTGGATTGCTCTTTTTGGGAAAGCATGAAAAAATGCCGGGTATTGGCTGGGAACGCCTTGAAGAGGGGCATATAGTTGCTTTCCGTAAAGAAACTGAATAGAATGACTATGTTACCGAAAACTGAGGAGCACCGTGTATGAGAATAGAATATATCAATCCATTTGTTGAATCTGCATTCAATATACTCAAAGAAGTATTGAATACAGAACTGAAACGGGGGGAACTTTACCTTAAATCCTCTTCTCAGCCGATATTAGGAGTTGCAACCATTGTCGGTCTTGCCGGTGATGTCGAAGGACGTGTGCTTTTTGACATGACGGAAGAGACAGCCTTATCAATTGCATCAGCCATGAATATGGAAGAGATGAAGGAACTGGATGAGCTTGCAAAAGCAACAATTAATGAACTGGCAAACATGATTACTGCACAGGCAGTTACCAAACTCCACGATTTAGGTTTTAAATTTGACCTGACTCCGCCTGCCATTATAACCGGGGAAAATATGACAGTTTCCGATACAGGTGTAGAAGCCCTGATCGTTCCGGTGGAACTGCCCCAGGGCAAGATCGAGATAAATGTAGCTGTGAGGGAAAGAGCGTAAAAGGAGAGGGTCATGAAAACAAAGATGGACTTCCCAAATATAAACGAACGGCAGCCCGAGGGAAAAAATGAAGAGGGAAAATCCTACAGGGTCCTGGTTGTAGACGATTCCATGTTTGTCACGAAGCAGATCGGACAGATTTTGACGTCTGAAGGATTTGATGTTGTAGCAACCGCTGGTGACGGACAGGAAGGACTGGAAAAATATAAAGAGCTGTACCCGAATGTGGATCTGGTTACCATGGATATCACGATGCCGAAAATGGACGGGGTAACTGCCCTTGAAAAAATAATCGAATTCGACAAGGACGCACGGGTTATCATGATCAGTGCCCTCGGTAAGCAGGACCTGGTTAAGAAGTCCCTCATGATCGGGGCAAAGAATTATATTGTGAAACCCCTGGACAGAAAAAAAGTTCTCGAAAGGGTGATGATGGCTTTAAAATAGTTGTATATACTTTCCCGGAATAAATCAATGTATTGGGCGGCTAGCTCAGTTGGTTAGAGCACTAGCTCGACACGCTAGGGGTCGCTGGTTCGAATCCTGCGCCGCCCACTTTAATTACTTACGAGATGAGGAATTAAAAAACGATCCTACGGAGGGACTGGAAAAAAGGGGCAGATGTAGCCAAGTTGTAGCCAGGGGAGGAGTGCTGCGATGGCTGAGATAAAAGATTACAAGAAGTGTTATGAATATTAGCAGACAAATACCCGATGACAAGAAGCTAATGGAGCTTATGCTTTATGTGGCTGAAAAATCAGAAACAGACCCCACCTTCGGGGCAATAAAGCTTAATAAAACCCTTTTTTACTCAGATTTTTTAATGTATTGGAAAACAGGGAACTCTATCACTGGGCAGGAATACATGAAGCTTTAAAAAGGACCAGCCCCCCGCCGTTTACTGCCTATTCAACAAAGCCTACTTGATGCGAGTGATGCCGTTTTGAAAGAAACCGACTATTACGGCTATGTACAAAAACGACTTGTTGCACTCAGAAAGCCGGATCTGAGCCAGTTCACCGGTGAAGAGATAGCCGAGGTAGATCGAATTATTGAGGCTTTCAGAGACGTTAACGGTACTCTTGCCAGCGAGATCACCCACCGTCTACTACAGTGGAAGGCAGCCGGGTATCGCGAGACAATCCCCTATTCATCCGTGTATTTGTCCGAAAGAGAGCTGACCGAAGAGGAAATACATCACGGGGTAGAAGTTGCAGCCAGAATTGCCGGATAGATACAGGACCGTTATCGAAAGCAAAGAATTTTCTGATTCAAAAGAAAGTCTGGGCATTAAACCTGAATTATTTGATGACATAATGAATGGCACAGATTGGTTTCTTTCTCGTATGGCCCGAATGGGGTAAACAGATCGGTAATACTCCTGTTCATGCGGTGCCACTAGACTTACCCGGAAAACATAATTCAGCCGTGATTTATTATACATACACTGATGACAAAGTAATCTTGCAAGATATTTTTGTATCGGATATTTGAGCAATCATATTATTTATCCTCTCCGCCTACACGGCTGTACACCCGCTCAACGCTCTCTCTTCCAGGGTGCCAACAAAGATCATTTTCCCTTAAACCTGAATCCGTATAAAAATACGGCCCTTGGCTTAAAAGAGTAAAGAATCATATTCCGACATGAACAGAACCTGAACTTTCAAAAATAGTTATCGATGTAGACAGAACCCGGTGATATTGAGAGTAATGTATCAGATATTGACAGGTTTATAAGCTGTGCAGGAACAGTTATCCCACAAGATTTACAAATGAGCTGTTGTATGGAATCTACAGATCACAAAAGGTTTCATACAACCTGGAAAATACCGGTAACCACGGGTCACGGTCCCAAAGTTTGATCCACCATTCCCTGGAATGGTAAACAATCTTACAGCCAACACGAATAAGATCATCGATGACTTTCCGCAGGCGTTTTCGGATTACTTTGTGTTCATAGGGAAGCTCTGTGTGAAAAGATAGGGATGTTTGTCCGATAAAGCGTAAAGCATTAAAAGCAATCATCGCTATATGCAGGAGGACAGCATTGACCGCAAACTTACCAGAAGGCAGTCGTTCGATTCCCATATCAGATTTAAGTTCACTGTGAAATTGTTCGCTTGTTCCATGGGCATGATACAGCTCTATTACATGTTCCGGTGTTTCAAATAGATTGGTCCAAAAAGTTTCGACGTCAATCTCTGGAAAAAGCAGTTTGGTACCATCTTTACCTACGTAGCGTTCCGTTATTTGAAACACAATATCCATTTCAGGAAGTGTTTCATCAGAAGCAGGAGTACGACCGGTATGAATACCGGTGTACACTGTTTTTCTGTCATTATTACAGGTTATCGTCCCCTCTGCTTTGGCTGTATCAAGCCAATATTCACGGGGTTCCTTCCGCAGATTACGTTTAATGAGGAAATAATGGCCGCTCCCGGCAAGGACCCGAATAGTATCGGCTGCGTCATTTCCGCCATCAAGGCGAAAGAGCACTGAATTATCCAGATGTAGTTTCTGAAGTTTTTCTATATTTCGAACAAGGTATTCCGGGGTGTTCTTTTGACAGTGCTGTTTTCCTTCCCGAAGTTCACAATCGAGCATATATCCTTCCGCTCCGATATAACTGAAGATGGGGGCGTATCCATCATGTCCTTTGTAGGTACGGCTTACCCCTTCTTTATGACTTTTAGAATTATCCAATGGGGAAACATCAACATCGACAGGTATATACTTTCTTCCCGATACTTCAACCGGGGTAATTCTTGTCATATTTAATAGGTTCACATTACACTCAGATATTCTTTGCAGTATAGAATCTTTCCCTTCAGCAATCCGCTCAAGATATAGTCGTACGGTTTCAGCGGCTGGTACATAGGAAAGATCGAAGGCCTTCTTAAAAAAGGGCTCATAACGAAACAGTGTGATTTCTTCAAAGCTGCTTCTGCCCTGAATAAACAATCCATATATTGTTCTTAATATTTCCGGGTGGACAAGTTGATGTTTTGATTCATCATCAGAAAAATTGAACCCAATTTTTTCAGCTATTTTTCCTGCTAACGCAATTCCGCCTGTGCTTTGTATATGTTCTGTGGTAGAATCTATAGTGAATTTCATATGCACCCCTTAGGTGAATATGGGTTTATTGCTAAATCATTATAGCCTAAGGGGTTGCTTTTAAAAACTAGTATTTTTATACGGATTCAGGTTGAAAATACTACGAGATTGTTTATTCTGATCGAATACTTGAGTTATACTAACGAAACCCATAATAAAACCATGGGTTTCGATGTTTTTATTCCAGTAGCAATATTTACTTGACAATTTAGAGCATAACCCATAAAATAATTATGGGTTATGCTTGATTTATTCAAGTATTTAGATGTATGGAAGAGTTTTTTATAAAATACCCAGTGTTTACAATAAGCGATCTCAAAGATTATCGCCTATCAAAGAGTCTCTCATTGGAGCGTACCATAGAGACTCTCCTTGCGTATTATGTGGAGCGGGGAAGGTTGATTCGTATCAAGAGGGGCTTATATGCAGTGGTCCCTAAAGGATCAAATCCAGATACATTCTCCCCAGACCCATTTCTTTTAGCTTCTAAGATGAGTGATGATGCAGTGCTTATAAACCACACAGCGTTGGAATTTTTTGGCTATGCATATTCTATATATCATCGGTTTACCTATCAGACTGTGCACTCGAACAATCAAGTTCAGTTTCGTGGGAATGTATTCTTTCCTGTTTCTATACCTGGGGAGTTGATGCGCAAGAAGAAAGAAGAGGTTGGGGTAATCACTAAAGAGCGACAAGGTCAGAATATTAGAGTTAGCTCTATAGAGCGAACTTTGGTGGACTGCCTCGACAAACCTAAAGTGACCGGAAGTTGGGAAGAAATCTGGCGATCATTGGAAGGTGTAGAATACTTTAATCCAGATGAAGTTGTTGCGTATACTGTTCTTCTTAATAACCGTACCACCGCTGCAAAGGTAGGATTCTTTCTCTGGCAACATCGCGAACAGTACATGCTTGAAGATAAGCATCTTCATACTTTAAAAAAGATGGTACCACGTTCTCCTCATTATATGGATCGCTCCAAGGAAGGCAGCTTAATAAAAGAATGGAATTTGATTGTTCCGGATGAAGTAACTGAGCATACCTGGAGCAATGTAGTATGAAATTCTCTTCTCAACGAATTGAAGCTGTAAGTACTGAATCCGGATTTCAGCCTGATATTGTTGAAAAGGTACTTCACCTCCTTAGTATCCTATCAGCTATACAGAATCATCCTTATTTAAGAGATCAATTCGTGCTTAAAGGCGGAACAGCTTTAAACCTCTTCATGCTAGAACTTCCACGATTATCAGTTGATATTGATTTGAACTATATTGGAGCTGGTAATCTGGATACGATGAAGGAAGCGAGACCCAAGATTGAAAAAGCGTTACAAGCGGTTCTCGAACGTGAGGACTTTCTAATAAAGAAAAAAGCTAACGATCACGCAGGGGGAAAGTGGAGAATAACGTATCCCAATGCAGGAGGTGGAACCGGATCAATTGAAATTGACATCAATTACATGTTTCGTGTTCCGTTATTCGATATCCAGAAACTGAATTCTTATAAACTTGGTGGATACAATGCTGAAGGAATCCCAGTTCTAAGTAAACAAGAGCTTGTGGCTGGGAAACTCGCGGCTCTATTTGCTCGCAATCAGACACGGGATCTCTTTGATGTACACCAAATTGGGACGAAGCTCGATTTTGTCGAACAGCTACTAAGGATTTCTTTCATTGTATTTGGAGCTCTGAATCGTCAAGATTGGAGAAAAATCTCTGGAAGAAATTTGGGTGTTGAGAGTGAGGAATTGAAAAGGAATCTTTTACCATTACTGCGTCAAGATATCCTCGATTCTCATCAAGATTTTACTGTATATGCTGAAAAGCTCGTCAGAGAGTGCAAGGAGCTTGTATCTATCGTATTGCCCTTTAATGACCAGGAGAAGAAGTTCCTGGATCTCGTGAACGAGAAGGGTATAATCGAACCCTCACTCATTACTGACGATCCATCACTACAGGACAGAATTGCAAAGCAGCCGATGTTGCATTGGAAAATTCAACATGTTCGTGAATATATGGGTCGGTAAATTGTAGCCATGAATCATCTAAATGTATAAAAAAGTATTGAAAATGTCGAAAAACTTACAAAACGAACTTGACGTATATCCTTACCATATCGTAAAATATCGGAAACTATAGAAGGATCGGAAACAGTACAAAAGTGTACCTACAGAATCGATACGCTAGGGGTCGGCGGTTCGAATCCGCCGTCGCCCAGTTTATTTCCTATCTTTTTTGAATCGGTATAATCTGATGTCAGCACCGATGTTTTCTGTAGCCCATATATAGGCGCAATCCTGAAATGTGGAGTATTAATGATAATATTCTTTCATAAAGGAAGCAAAAATGGCTGCATCTACATCTTTACTTACTATCTCTTTGGGTATCACCAACATATACCTTATCAGGGGCGAATCTATCGTGCTTGTGGATGGTGGAGATAAAGGGAAGTTCACCTCATTCTGTAAGGCTTTAGAGAAAAACTCAATTGATCCAAAGGAAATTAATCTTATCGTACTGACCCATACCCATTGGGACCACACCGGTCATCTGGCTGAAATTGTAAAACTTACCGGTGCGAAAATATTGGTCCATGCAGAAGAAAGCGAGAGGCTATCGCAGGATATCGCCGTAACGCCACCCGGAATAACCGGCTGGGGGTGGTTTCTCGTAAAGACACTTTTAAAAGGCAGGATGCCCTCGGAGTTCACTAAATACCATGCTGATATCGTCATGGAGGGTGAAGATTATTCCCTCGCCGATTGGGGAATCGAGGGAAAGATAATCCACACTCCCGGTCATTCCCCGGGATCGATCAGCGTTGTTTTGGAAGACGGTGCGGCATTCGTAGGCGATATGGCGATGAACATATTTCCTTTGAGATTATCCCCGGGCATGCCGATCTTTGCTGAATGCCCCGAAAAGATCACCGCGAGCTGGGACCGTATCCTGTCCGCCGGGGCAAAGCAGATTTATCCCGCCCATGGTAAAAACTTTCCAATCGAAAAGCTGAAACGGGATCTACCGAAGATTTATTGAATCAATCGGATAAGAAAGGAAATAGCTGAAACCAAAGCAAATCATAACCAACCAGGGCAGAGCGAACGGGTGAACGTGGCCTCTCGGCAGGAAGACATCTCCCAAACCTGGAAGAAAAAACTAATTCTCCCTCTTCTTAAGAGCGATACGCCTTCAGATTACCAGCAATACAAAAGATATCAGACCAACATACACCATACCCTTCATCTGGTTTGCAAAATGATGAACCGGTGTAAGCAGGATGAGGATCAGGATCGCACCGGATACAAAGCCGATGTGATGCCTGGGGGTGGCGTTCTTGTTGAATACCTGAAAGCGGAAAAAT
>JAJSAL010000147.1 GCA_024274705.1 Spirochaetota bacterium | reverse complement strand
GGGTTGGAATTCACAGTTTATGATTGCTGTCCGGAGCAGGCGGTTTATTCTTGATGGGCACAGGCAGGCTTACCGTAACCGTACAGGTATTATCCTTGAATGAGAGGATACCGCTCTCAATGGTGACGGTAACACTTTTTCAGGAGCTGTCGGTATAGGTAATATCGGAATTCTCCAGAAGCACCCCGAAAAAAGGTTCATGGAATGCCTCGAGACCCAGGGAACCGGAAAGAGTTGTAACCCCGCAATAGCTCGCATGGCCTGAAAAAAGTATTTTCGAATCCGATACGATGGTGAGGGTAAATGTTTTCATAGGTTTCTACATTTTTCCTGCTTTTTTACGGGCATCCTCCACGGTTCCTACCATGTAAAAAGCCTGTTCAGGCAGATCATCATGCTTTCCTTCGATTATTTCCTCGAATGACCGGACGGTATCCTCTAAAGGAACAAAAACCCCCTTCATACCGGTAAAATGTTCCGCCACGGAAAAAGGTTGAGAGAGGAATTTCTGAATTTTTCTTGCACGTTCCACCGTTTTACGGTCTTCGTCGGATAACTCGTCCATTCCCATAATCGCGATAATATCCTGAAGGTTCTTGTACACCTGAAGAATCTCCTGGACCCGCCTGGCAACGTTATAATGTCCTTTTCCCACGATGTCCGGAGAGAGCATCCGCGATGAGGAAGCAAGGGGATCAACAGCAGGATAAATCCCGATTTCAACGATGGCACGGCTTAAGTTCGTTGTCGCATCGAGATGTGAAAAAGTTGTTGCAGGAGCCGGATCGGTGTAATCATCCGCAGGAACATACACCGCCTGAACCGAAGTTATCGATCCCTGCTTCGTAGACGTGATCCGTTCCTGAAGTTCACCGAGTTCCGATGCTAAGGTGGGTTGATACCCTACTGCGGAAGGGATTCTCCCTAAGAGGGCGGAAACCTCGGCGCCTGCCTGGACAAAACGGAAGATATTGTCAATAAACAACAGGACATCCTTCTGCTGCTCGTCTCTGAAATACTCGGCAATACTTAAAGCGGAAAGCGCAACCCTCGCTCTTGCCCCGGGAGGCTCATTCATCTGGCCGAAAATCAGGGATGTCCGTTCTATAACTCCCGATTCTTTCATTTCACCGAAAAGCTGGGTACCCTCCCGGGTCCGTTCTCCGACTCCGCAGAAAACCGAATATCCGCCGTGAACTTTTGCTATATTATTTATCAATTCCATAATCAGTACGGTCTTGCCGACTCCGGCACCGCCGAAGAGTCCTATCTTCCCCCCTTTCATATAGGGGGCAAGAAGGTCCACCACTTTGATCCCGGTTATAAGAATTTCGTCAGACGTACTGAGTTCATCGAATTTGGGAGCATCCTGGTGGATGGGATAACGCTTCCTGCTTTTAATCGGACCTTGCTCATCCACGGGATCACCGGTTACGTTTATGATACGGCCGAGAGTTTCCTCCCCCACGGGAACAGTTATCTGGCTCCCTGTATCTACAGCTTCGATTCCCCGCTTGAGACCTTCCGTGGAATCCATGGCAATGGCCCGTACCGTGTTATCACCGATATGCTGCACAACTTCCAAAACCAGGTTATTCACTGCATCGCTGATGGAAGGATTTGTTATGGTTAGTGCTGTATATATCTCCGGCAGCTCGCCTTCCTCAAAAAGGACATCAACAACCGGGCCTAAAATCTGCACTACCTTGCCTGTTTTTTTCTCTTTCTGCATATGTTATTTTTTTAACGCTTCTTTGCCGGAAACGATTTCTATAAGTTCATCCGTTATCGCTGCCTGGCGCGCATGATTCTCCATTGCAATGTATTTATTGATTAAATCTTCAGAATTATTCGTAGCATTTTCCATGGCGGTCATTCTCGAAGAATGTTCGCTAAGGTACGAATTCAGCAGGATCGACCTGAGTTTATAAAAAAAATAAAGTTTCCCGGCGGAAAGTACGAAATCATCCCCCTCAGGTTCTGTTATCATACCGGGTCCCGTATCACCCTTTCGTTCCTGAATAAAAAGAGGGAGAAGCTGCAGTGTGACCGTTTCGTGGCGAAGGGTGGAATAAAACATATTACTTACCACATACACTTTCTGAATCTCATTATCAGCGTACCTGTTAAAGATTGTTGACGAGATAGTACGTAACTGCTCCACCGAAAATACTCTTTCGTTTATTTCAGCCTGCTGAAATATCGTATATTCTTTCCGTTTACAGTAGTTCACTCCCTTATTACCGATACAGGTAACATCCACCGGTATACCCGCATCTGAGTTCTCTTTCATAAGTGCATCAACAGCTTTCTGTACGGAACTGTTATGGGTGCCGCATAGACCTTTATCAGCGGTAAACATGATAACATGACACCTTTGCACATCCTGATAACCGGCAGCTATGGGATTATGAGAGTCAGAGAGAACACTGTGGATAATGGTACGTATTTCATCGACGGAATGATTAAAAAGAGCCAGGGAGTCCTGTACTGCATAGAGTTTACGGAGTTTAATCGATGAAATCATATTCATCGCCCGCATAACTTTCTGCATGTTTTTTAAAGATTTTATTTTATGCCCCAGATCCTTTATATTGCTCATCTGTTGATAGTTACTCCGGCTTCTTCTTTCTGATTTTCAGAATGAGATGTCTCAATTCCTCCGGGTTCTTCGAAGAAAGCCACTCCTTTTCAAAAGAGGGATGCTGTACAATCTGGGCAAGGGAGGAAAGAACCACAAGGTGGAAGTGCCGCTGGTCTATCGAACCAAGGAGAAAGAACATCGCATGAACATTCTCTGCTGAAGATGAAAAGTTCACACCCTTTTTCGAACGGATAATGAGCATCTGGAATTTTTCTTTTCCTTCTACCACTATATGGGGAATGGCAAAGAATGGACTCAAAGCTGTAGAGCTTGACTTTTCGCGTTCAATCAGTTTCGAATAGATTTCTGAACTGCTTATATCACCGGATTCCTTAGTCATTATCTTTGCTGCTGCTTTAAACAGCGTTCCCATATGGCTGCTCTTTTCATAGTCGATGATTTTACAGGATTCAATAAGATCTTCAAATCTGTCTTTTTCTACTACGTCCTTTCCTGTTATTATCTGTTCAATTTCCGTTTCCAGGGAAGGAGAGGCGAGTTCCCTCGCTGTTATTCTCTCTATCAGTTTAAGCATGTCACGGTTTATACTTGAACGGCGCTGACTCAACGCCATGGCAAGATTTACCGTATAACCGGAATCGATTCCAGTCTCAATGGACTCCGGATGGAATTTCTCTTCAAAAGCATCAAAAACCCCTTCCATCTTTTTTCCCAGCTCGTCAGTAAAACCGGAGGCGGTCCGGAGTTCCTGCATAAACGAGTCTCCTTCATTATCGAGATACTCAAAAAGTTCGTCCTGATACACAAGGAGTTTCGCAGTCGGATACTTATCGAGTCTGCCGCTTATACCTGCTTTAAGAATCATCACCTGCTTATACACATCTATAGGAGAATACTGCGGCTGCTTTAGAATCTCTGTCAGACGTTCACCGCGGTTCAACTGGTTCTGTGTTGAATGATCAAGTTCTGAAGAAAACTGCATAAATGCAGCGAGTTCCCGAAACTGGGCAAGGTCGATTCGAAGGGAACTGGCAGTCTGTTTCATTGCCTTTATCTGGGCATCTCCCCCTACCCTGGACACGGATATTCCGACGTTAATCGCAGGACGAAGGCCGGAGTTGAACAAATTGGCTTCCAGAAATATCTGTCCGTCTGTAATAGAGATAACATTAGTCGGGATATAGGCGGAAACATCACCTTCCTGGGTTTCTACAATAGGCAGCGCTGTTAAAGACCCCCCCCCCTCTTCATCGCTCATTTTTGCCGCTCTCTCAAGGAGGCGGGAATGAAGATAAAAGATGTCCCCCGGATAAGCTTCCCTGCCTGGAGACCTTCGCATAAGAAGGGATAATTCCCTGTACGCTTGGGAATGCTTTGTCAGATCATCAAAAATGACCAGGGCATGGCGCCCGCTGTCCCTGAAATATTCCGCCATTGCCGTTGCTGCATAGGGAGCAAGATACTGAAGGGATGCGGGGTCGGAAGCGGTTGCAGCAACAATGGTTGTGAACTCAAGTACCCCGTGCTTTCGCAAGGTTTCCACCAGCTGTACCACTGAAGAGCGTTTCTGCCCGATGGCGACGTAGAAACAATGAACCCTGTCCTTTTCATCAGCATGTTTTTGACCGATGATCGTATCAATTGCGATGGTTGTCTTTCCGGTACGTCTGTCTCCGATAATAAGTTCCCGCTGCCCCCGGCCAATAGGAATCATCGCATCTATTGCCTTTATTCCTGTTTGAAGAGGTTCCATTACATTCTGCCGTTTAATAATACCCGGTCCTTTTACCTCTACTCTGCTCCATGTGCCGGTTTTAACCGGACCTTTTCCGTCAAGAGGATTTCCCAAGGGGTCTACAACCCGGCCGAGCAGGGCTTCGCCGGCAGGAACTTCTGCAACCCTCCTGGTTCTGCGTACCGTACACCCTTCCTTTACACGCTCATAACCCGAAAAGAGGATAACGCCGACAATTTCCTCCTCCAGATTCATGACCATGCCATGGACGACGGTCCTTTCATCAGTATCGATTTCTATAAGTTCACCGGAAAGGATGTTATCGAGCCCCCACACCTGGGCAATTCCATCACCTGCCTGGATAACCCTGCCTATTTCCGTTTCCTCTGCTGTAGGCTCAAATCCGGAGATCTTCTTTTTAAGAATATCTAATATTTCTGACGGTTTAATTTCATTTCTCATATAAATTCTATTTTAAAAGCGCCCTGGCTTTTCTCAGTCTGCCCCTTACCGACATATCCAGTATTTTGTTCTGCCAGATTATTCTAAACCCTCCAAGAAGCTCCGGAACAATGTGAACATGGAGATTAATTTTTTTTCCTGTCTTTTCTGCCGTTCTTAATGTAACCAGGTTCAATACTCCCTCCCCGGGTTTATGTGCTGTTTCCAGCAGAACCGTAATGGTATCTCCTCTCTGTTCCAAAAGTGCAGCAAATGCCGAAGGAATAAACGGGATTGCCGCAAGACGTCCATGAGTTATAAGCGTCAGAATCATCCGCGTGGTGAATTCTTCAACATAAGGAATGAAAGCCGTTTTAACAAACTCGAATTCCACCGCGCGTTGCGCATGCTGCTCCAGGCAGAAGCCGCGTATTGCCGGGGCCTCTTTCATCAACCTGTCAAGCACCTGCATATCTTCCTGAACTGCATCGAGTCCGTCCGCTTCTTCTGCAACTTCCAGCAACGCCCGGGCATACCTCTTTACCACAAGCCGTCCGCTCATAACGTTTTTGCAAGCTCCCTGGCCCATTTCCGGTCTTTCTCAGAAGTAAACGAAGTGCCGATTATCCTTTCAGAAGTATCACAGACAAAATCAGCAAGTTCTTCCTGCAGAGACTTCAATAGAGCTTCCCGTTCCGCTGCTATCTTCTCTCTCGCCTGGGCAATGATCTCTTCTGTCTCCAGCTCCGCTTTTTCAAGAAGTTTCTTTTTTAAAACCTCTGCCTCTTTACGCGTGTTACGAAGGATATCATCAGCTTC
>JAJSAL010000014.1 GCA_024274705.1 Spirochaetota bacterium | reverse complement strand
CCCACAGGCATTATACCTGCAGTGGCTTTCCGGTATAAACCGGCCGGCGTTTTTATCCCCGTATACAGCTCCGGATGAGCGCAGGACTCTCACCTGCTTTCCTATTCTGCCGTTTCCGGCCACCTGGAATTATTGATAATACTAATTATCGGGCTCAGTATACACGAATAAAAAAAACCTGCAATGTTTTATTTTACTATTTTTTTTACTTTATTAAGAATAACCGAAAAGCATGAACTCCAGGCTACATAAAATCGCGGCACAGCTCCTCCTCTGTTTTATACACCCCGGCAAAACCGAGCATCCGGCTTTGGAGATCCAGAATAGCCACGCTGACTTCACTATGAGGATCTATATGTGCCAGAAGCTTATTGCACCTCCAGGCTGCCCGTTCCGCCAGCCGGGAGAAGGTGCGTTCCAGCTTCCACTCCTTAAGCAGAGGCACTGCTGCCTCTGCCAGAGACAGGGATAACAGCTGTTCCACCTGCTCCGGTACTGCTCCACAGGCCGCAGCAAACGCAGCTACTGTTTCCAGCCGTGCATCTCCATACTGATAGTGGGTGTTGAACAGCCCGGCTGTTATTTTACTGAGCTTTCCGATATGCCCGACAAGGAAAAGCTTATGGATGCCCCGTTGAGCACTCTGTTTCAGTGCAAACCCCAGGTAATCTCCCACAGTTAACCAGGCCTTATCCGGGAAGTTCCTGCCTTTCAGGTATTTGTCCCCGACGTAACCGGAGGCAATTATCAGGCTGTCCCTCTCCTGCGCTGCCGATTTAATAACCATGGCAATAGAGGTTTTACAGGCAACTTCCGAGCGGGGTTCCACCACACCACTGGTTCCAATCAGGGAAATCCCTTTCTCTACTCCCACTCTGCTGTTCCAGGTAAGAGCCGCAACTCTTTCCCCTTCCGGAGCCGAAAAAATAACTTCCAGTCCATGTTGTCCCGGGGGAAGTGTGTCCGGATACTCCTGTAATAACCGGTTTAGTTCCCTCAGGATCATCCGTTTAGGAACAGGATTGATGGCAGGCTCTCCCGGGGGTACCCGTAAACCGGGACGTGTGACAACACCAATTCCAACGCCCCTCTTCAGCCGGACACCAGGTTCCCGTGAGAAACTGACCTGTGCCTGAATTTCCATTCCATTCGTGTCATCTTTATCATCACCTGCGTCTTTCCGGACAGCCGCAAACCCCGCGGCCGCCGTGCAGGCAGAAACCCGGACCGGGATCAGCATGCTGCGGCCGCTGAAAGGCTTATTCCCTTCGGGCAGAGTGATTTCCACCTCCGGCTGTTCAGCCTGGAAAAACAGGGCCATGGCCGCAGCCTTGGCGGCTGCCTGTGCTGTTGAACCTGTGGTAAACCCTCTTTTGAGTCCGTTCACTGCTCCCAATACTTCACGGTAACCGGCTGCCATACTCCCCTATTAACCTTTATTTTTATTCGTTTTCGGCCCGGACTGCCAGTGACAGCAGGCCGTTTACAATCGCAGCCGCAATTGGACTTCCTCCCCGTTCACTTAAGTTTGTGATATGCTGACAGGTCTTTTCAGCTAATACCTGCTTGGATTCCAGTGCACCTACAAAGCCGACCGGGACTCCTACAATCAGGGCAGGTGCCACCTCTTCCCTATCCACCATTTCCATTAACTGGAAGAGAGCCGTGGGAGCATTCCCAATGGCCACAACCGCGCCGTGCAGCCTGGAAGCTGCCTTCTTCATTGCCAGGGCCGACCTGGTAGTGCCGGAGCCTTTCACTTTTTCAAGTATATCCGGATCATTAAGAAAGCAGAGAGATTCTCCTCCCAGGTCTTTGAGCAGGTTTCTGCGAACCCCGGTACGAACCATTTCCACGTCAGTAATGACAGGGTTACCTGCTCTCAGAGCGGCCACACCGGAAGCAACAGCCCCTTCAGACATGAGAAAGGTAGTTGCAAAATCCACATCTCCTGTTGTATGGGCTATCCGTATAATAATTTCCATCTCCATGGGAGGAGCTGAAAAATCACCCAATCTTTCCTTTATCAAATCAAAGCTCTTACTTGTTATTTCCTGTCCTGTCATAAATGTACACTCCTCCTTTCATTTTTTTTATACTCACGGCAACTACTTAGAAAATTATGCATAACCCTTTCGCAGCCTGCCAGGTGTACGTGCAGGTAGCCTGCCCAGGTGTTTCTGAAAGAGAGGCCGTCGGTAAGCACTGGGCGGCTGTCTTTTACCAACTCCAGTTGGAAGGAAGTCTGTTCCGGCAGGTTTTCCAGTTGGGACCAGTGAAACACATGGCCCATAATGGTATCACCTTTATTTCCCATCCAGGAGCCGGCCTTAAAGACGCCTTCATAGTATCCCAATGCTTTCAGGCCTTTCTTCATAACAACCCTGCCGGGAAAAACTCCTGCCATGGGATACGTCTTCCCCCCAAAGTCCGCCAGCTCTTCCATGAGATACATAAGGCCGCCGCATTCTCCCCAGATCGGAAGCCCTTTCCCGGCGGCATCCCGTATTTCAGAACGCATTGAGCCGTTGTCAGCCAGCCGTTCCGCGGACAGCTCCGGGTATCCGCCTCCCAGGTACACCCCCTGTATATCCCGGGGCAGGGTACTGTCATTCAGGGGACTGAAAGGTACCAGCTCAGCACCCTGGTTTTCCAGCAGGTCCAGGTTGTCCTGATAGTAAAAATGAAAGGCCTTATCCAGGGCATATGCTATCCTGATATCTTTTTTTCTTTTCTCAGTAAAAAGGGTCTTCTTAAAATCCGGGAAACCGGGCGCTGACCGGGCGATGCTTAAGAGTGCATCCATATCCAGGGCTGATGTTACTTTTTCTGTGTTCCTGTCCAGAAAGGCACGAATTTTATCCCCTTCCCAGGCTGGAACAAGACCCAGATGTCGTTCCGGCATAACCAGTTCCTTATCTTTGGGAACGGCTCCCAGAACGGGAATCCCTGTCCGTGCTTCAATAGCTGAGCGGACCATTTCCTCATGCCCCGGGCCGGCAACCTTGTTTAAAATAAAACCGGCTAAATTTAAGCCGGGATCGAATTCCTGAAAACCCAGGGCAATCGCTCCGGCGCTCCTGGCCATGGAACCTACATCAATGAGCAGGATTGTCGGTGAAGCCAGTATTTTCGCCAGATGAGCCGTACTACCCCTTTCATCAATGCCGCCTGCACCGTCGAAAAGTCCCATTACTCCCTCTATTAGTGAAATATCCGCATGTTCGGCCTGCCTGTAGAAAAGCTCTCTCACCTGGTTTTCCCCAATCAACCTGGTATCCAGGTTGCGGCTGATATTGCCGCAGGCAACAGTATGGTAGGAAGGATCAATATAATCCGGGCCGCTCTTAAAGGGCTGCACCGAGTATCCACGGCTGGTCAGTATTCTCCCCAGGAGGGTGGTGAAAAGAGTTTTTCCCGTACCGGAGGTAACGGCTCCTATCGTTAAGCGGGGTGGAGAAAAAGCCGGCATCAGGATTTAATTCCTATTCGTACTGATATTCCCTGATTGTACACTCCATTTTTCATGCCAGGTTATACCCTCTTGGTGTAATCATGAATTTTCCCCATTGAAAAGTACGGCTGTTACCCATAACAAGGGTAGTGGTCATATCAATTTGGTCATACAGTGCGGGCAGTTTCATCAGGGTGCTTATTACCACAGAAGAAGTATCCCGGTATGCGTTTCGTACAATTCCCACGGGGGTGTTTTCTTCCCTTTTTTCCAGGAAGATATCTCTTGCTTCTTCCAGCAGAACAGTTCGTTTAGAGCTTTTAGGATTATAAAGCACGGTAACAAAGTCTCCCTCCGCTGCAAGGGCCAGGCGTTTTCTGATTTGATCGCCTTCTGTCAGCAAGTCACTTAACGAAATGACTGCAAAGTCATGCATCAGCGGTGCTCCCAGCAATGCGGCACAGGACAATGCGGCAGTAATACCCGGAACAATATCAAGATCAATAACGACACTCTCCTCCCGGGACAGTAATTCCAGGACAAGTCCCGCCATCCCGTATATCCCGGCATCCCCACTGGAAACCAGGCAAACTTTATTCCCCTGCCCTGCCTGTTCTATGGCAATACGTGCCCGTTCTGTCTCTTTATGCATACCCGTGCCTTGCTTTCTCTTTCCGGGAATCAGGTTTTCAATTAATTTCAGGTACTTATGATAACCTACAATAATATCCGCCTCTTCCAGACTATTCCGGGCTGCAGGAATGATAAAATCCTCGAAGCCCGGACCGAGACCGATTACCGATAATTTCCCCCTCATATTTCCCCTCCGTCAATCGTGTTTCTTTTATCCGGTACCGGAATGTGCGGTCTTGGTTTCTCCCGTGCCAAAGCGACCGTTACATTTCCAATAACCTTTTTAGGCTGGATTAATTCCGCTTTATAACCGGCCATCAGTGCGCAGGGGGCTGCTACCGCCTTAACGCCCAGTCTGTTGACAGCAGTCTGACTGATATCATAAGGGCCGTCGAAATTATTGATATCTTCAATACTAAAAAAGCAAACAGGGATCCCTTTCGTGAAGAACAATTCCAATAATCCCGGCTCATTTTGTTTCAGTTCAATGGTAGCAGCCGTCCGGACATGGTCCCAGCCTATCCCGTGTTTTTTCAGGCAGGATGCTACAGCTGCCTCTATTTCATGTGCAGGGGTGTTCCTGCGGCAGCCTATGCCGGCGATGATGTCCCGGTGAGCATCGCTGGAAGTGGTAATAACAGGTATTGCATTGAGCAGGGTGGCTATCCTGGATGTGAGTACATTGGCGCCGCCTTCATGACCGGACAGCAGGCTGATCGCATATCGGCAGGCATCGTCAACTACCACAACTGCAGGGTCCCTGAATTTTGATTCCACGTAAGGGGCTATCATCCTGACAACAATCCCTGCTGCCATGATAAAGATCAAACCTTCATATTCCCGGAATAAACGGCTTATGTTTGATGTAAGCCACCCTTTTTCCTTATGAAAATACAGGCGGCAGACGGGTAGATTTTCTTCAATAAATGCTGATGTAATCCTTGCCGACTCTGTTATGGCAATAACCGCACATTTCATGATTGCCTGGTTCCTTTTCTCCGGCCGTGAGTAAACCCGGGGTCATACAGTCTGGAAAGCTCATAGAAAAAAGGAGCCTCCTGTGCTCTTAAGACATCGCCCACCATGATCAGGGCCTGCCGTGTGATTCCACTCCCTTCCACCTGGGCGGCAATGTTCTCCAGGGTTCCCCGGATAATCTTCTGGTCCGGCCAGCTTGCCCGGTAAACAACTATGCAGACCGTCTTTTTACCGTAAACCGGGGCGAGAATAGCACAGATTGTATCAATTTGACTGATTGACAGAAACAGGATCAGGCTGGACCGGGATTGGGCCAGCCTTTCAAGGGATTCCCTTTCGGGAACCGGTGTCCGTCCGCTTATTCGGCTCAGCACTACAGTCTGGGATACTCCGGGTAGGGTAAGCTCCTGCCCGAGGGCGGCTGCAGCTGACTGAAAGGCGCTTACTCCGGGAATTACTTCCCATAAGATATGTTCTCTGCGGCAGAAATCGATTTGCTCCTGAACAGCACCGTATATCGAGGGATCCCCTGTATGTATCCGGGCGATTATTCCCTTCGTATTTCTATTTTTCGTATATACCCGGCATATCTCTTTATAATTCATACCCGCAGAATCGTACCTGGGGACACCGGCAGGAGCGTACTGTAATATTTCAGGATTCACAAGAGAACCGGCATAGATGATGATATCCGCTCTCTTAATTCTGTTTAACCCTTTCAGTGTAATCAGTTCCGGATCCCCGGGTCCGGCGCCGATGAAAACAACCTTCATTCACTTTCCTTCCTTCCCGTCAATTTTTTGCAGCGGATGATAATAGTCGACAGATAGCCATCGATTCCCCGGGGCAGTCCTGTCAGAACCGGATATACTTTCTCCTCCGCCATCCCTGCACGCTGGATTAAAGCCGCCTGTCCTGCAAGTCCCGACTGCTCCAGAAAAATGGTTACCTCTTTCAAACGGCTGGAAACTTTGTAAATCACCAGGGTATCAAAGAGCTGTATATATGTTTTCAACTCCTGCAAATCCGAAGGGAGGGGGAGCAGCGCCAGTTTTTCCCTTCCTGAAAGCAGCGGCCGTGCCAGAGCTGCTGCCGCTGCATTCATGGTAGATATACCCGGTACGATTCCGGTTTTCAGGTTCGGCGCATTCCTGTTCAGGGTTCTTTGAAGGTAGGTCCAGGTGCTGTAAATTCCCGGATCACCTAAGGTTATGAAAACCCCTTTTTGCGTTTCTCCCAGCTGATCGGCGATATGCTGTGCTGCATCGTCCCATGTACGTTTCAATTTCTCCTTATCAGTGACCATCGGAAATTCGATTTCCCTGTACGGGAGATCTTTAAGTCCTGCACCGGTAACTATCTCACGGGCCAGGGAATATCCCTTAGCCCGGGCTTTCGGGGCAAAGACTATATCAGCCTCGCTTATCAACCGGTAGGCCTTTAAGGTCATCAATTCCGGTTCTCCCGGTCCTATTCCTATTCCCCACAGGCGGGGCTTATTATCATGAGACATAACGTACCTTCCTTCAGGCGATACAGGTCCCTTATCCTGTATTCTTCTATTTTTTCATGGGGACCGGAAATGTTTTCACAAATCCAGACGGTCCGGTCATTCCATCCCCTTTTATCCAGGTATTCACCGATTCGTGCCGGATGATTACGGCGGTCGGTGAGTATAATCACCCCCTCATCGGAATCCGCCAGGCTGTCCAGTTTTTCCAGCGGACGTCCGTGAACGCTAATCAGCCGGTATTCCTGCCAGGGCAGACCAATCCGGGCACATGCCAGTTGATATGCCGCCAGTCCGGGTACTACCTCGTATTCTCCCGGAGGGAATCTTCTTCTGATCGCCCCTAACAGACTGTAGAATCCCGGATCGCCGGAGACAAGCACCGCTGCCCTTCTGCTCCGCCGGTGGTAATCGAGCTTATCCAGAAATTGTTCCAGAGATCCGGTAAAAAGAAATCCCCTTCTGGAATTTTCCGGGCCTGTGAAGGGGGTAATCAATTTCTCCACTCCAAACAGAACCTCTGCCTGTTCAATAACTTTCAGTGCCGCCGGAAGAATATAGTCCTTCCCCCCAGGTCCCATCCCGATTACATGAAATGCAGGCACAGTTCCTCCTTATAGAGAGAACATCCACAAGGGTCGTTCATCCTGGAAACAACATTCCCTGACATGTGCGGATATGCTGAATCACCAGCTTCTGCAGCAGAACCGATTCGCCCATCCCCCTTACATGAGGGATTGCCTCGATACCCAGCCTCTCAAGAACAGACCGCCAGCTGTCTTCATTATCACCAGCCATATCGTTCCGGGCGTGATCACCCGCCACCAGCATCAGGGGGAAAAGGTGAATTCTCTTTATCCCGCGTTTGAGGAGAATGGGAACCACATCATCCAGCCCCGGAGAACCCTCCACTGTAGCAATAAAAATATCCCTGTTCTCCTTGTCCAGTCTTATCTGAAGTTTTTGGTATACCCTGTTCGATGGATGGTCCGTCCCGTGCCCCATAAGCAGTACCGGTTCATTTCCCACCGAAGCCTTCCTCACTGCAATAATATCTTCCATCTGTTGAAAATCATCCCGGGAACACATAAGCGGATCACCGATAACAAAACCTGCGAAAGAATTCTGTAAAGCCGTCAGGGGATTCACAATCTTGTTGTTAAACTCATGCCCTTTCATAAAGAGAAGCGGCTGAACAATCACATGTGTGAACCCCTCATCCGCAATTGTTCTGACCGCATCTATGGGCATTTGAATCACCCGTCCCTCTCCCCCTAATTTTCTGATGATTATACCGGACGTAAACGCCCGGCGCACATCATAATCACCGAAAACCGAAGCTACCCTGTTCTCAACCGGAGTAATACAGCTTTCTTCGGCCTCTCTGTAAGAAGTACCGAAACTGACAATGAGAATAACCTTTTTTGCCTTCTTTCTCTCCGTCATGATACATCCTTTTATCAAAAAATTCTTATAATACGCCATCGCGTATGGTCACGATCGGTGACAAAGAGCACCTAACAGAGCCATATCATGGCTGACCAGCAGGATTACCGTGCCGGCATGTCTTAAGGCCATCAATGTTTCGTCGGATAGATCGCCATCCAACGCGCTGGTCGGTTCATCGGCAATGATCAGCGGGGGTTGAACACCCAACCCGAGGAAGGGAAGTCCGGCAATACTAATAAAAACAGCACACCCCAGATTACGGCAAGTAAACGTGTTTTTTTCGTTGCATAGGATCCTCCATAGATACGCACGGTCTTTTGTGTATAACCACAGGAGAACCAGGAAAGGGATCCCTTTTAAGCCTAACTTCATAGTACTTGTGAATAATACCTGTTGTGATCCTTCAGTTCTTATTCTCTGGAATCCCAGGCAGGTTTTCTGGCTTACGGATTATCTTACTTGCGCCGCCTTCCCACAGGCATTATACCTGCAGTGGCTTTCCGGTATAAACCGGCCGGCGTTTTTATCCCCGTATACAGCTCCGGATGAGCGCAGGACTCTCACCTGCTTTCCTATTCTGCCGTTTCCGGCCACCTGGAATTATT
>JAJSAL010000146.1 GCA_024274705.1 Spirochaetota bacterium | reverse complement strand
GGAATTGATGCTATGACCATCAATGTTGTTCCTGGAGTAGTTGATGATCCTCCAACTTTAGAATTAAGGCATGGCGCTTATACAGGCCCAAGCGATCCTGCTTATACTCATTGGAACGGCGATGTTTTTGCTGTTTATGTTGTAACAAGCGATGATAATGGTGTTTCTGACATAGAATTGTTTCATGACGGCGCATGGAAGATTTTCACCATAGATCAGAGTTATATGTTCGGCAATGATGAGATCATTGCAAGGTAAGCGTCAAAGTAAACCCATCTTTTTTAATGGGTATACCTATGTCATGGTAACCACACCAGGAGGTTGCCATGGAAGAAAACGAAAGCAAAAAGAAGTTCTGGACAGAGCATATTCGAAAATGGGAAGTAAGCGGGTTGAGCAGAAAGGAGTACAGCCGGCAGAACGACCTGAAAGTATCGACATTTGATTATTACCGGAAAAAACACGCCGGCAAGAAGGGAAAGTTTGTTGAAATCACCGCAGATAGGGCTCAACGGAATGAAGGGATTGAAATACGTATACGCGAGGGGATTGGGATACGGATAACGAGCGGCTTTGATGAGCATTTGTTACGCACGATCATCGCGTGTCTTGAGGAGCGGTAGGATGCTGATAGACTGGAGTACCGTTCGGATCTATGTAAAACCGGGACCTACTGATATGAGGAAGCAGATCAATGGGTTAAGTGTCATTGTAGATGAAGAGATGGAACTGGATCCGTTATCAGGAGCACTGTATGTGTTTTGTAATAAGAGGCGGCGTTTATTGAAAGTCTTATATTGGGACAAAACCGGTTTTTGTCAGTGGTTAAAAAGATTAGAGAAGGATACATTTCCCTGGCCTCGGGGCGAGGAGGTTGCGCGGGAGATAACGAAAGAGCAGATTCAGATGCTTCTTTCGGGGATTGACTTTTGGAAGGCCCACAAGGAACTTCGATATGAAAAAGTTGTATAAAGTACTATTAATTTTATTTTGTATATGATAGAATCTGTTCAATGACCAAGACAAAAGTCCTTGACCTACAAGAAGCGAAGTACTTACCTGACGACCCTAAGCTCTTACGTGACGAACTGCTTAAGACCATTATGGAGTACCGGTATATTGAAGAACAGTTACTGGTATTGCAGCATACGTTTTTTGTCAGGACCAGCGAAAAGTATTCACCGGAAGATGAAAAACAACTGAGGCTGTTTAACGAAGCGGAAGAGGGAAGTGAAGAGAATTCTGAGGACACTATAGAGGAAGAAGTCACGGTAATACGGGAGCACAGCCGGAAGAAAGGGGGCAGGAAACCGCTGCCGAAAGACCTTCCGAGGAAGGAGTTCATCTATGACCTTTCTGATGAAGAGAAAAGCTGTTCTTGTTGCGGGAAAGAGCTCCCCTGTATCGGAGAGGAAAAAAGTGAAGAGCTGGAGATTATTCCGGCGACGATAGAAGTACATAAACATATCAAAAAGAAATACGGGCCATGTGATTGTGAAGAATCGAAGCATGATGACGGGCCTGAAGTGAAGACGGCATCCGGGCCGAAACGGATACTTCCGGGCAGCATTGCCGGACCAGGGTTGCTTGCGTACGCGCTGACCGGGAAGTTTGTGGACAGTCTGCCGTTTTACCGGCAGGAAAAGATCTTTAAGCGGATCGGGGTTGAGATTTCCCGAGCTACCATGTGTAACTGGGCGATCGCCGTTTCGCTTCGGTTAAGCCCCCTTATTGATCTTCTGTGGGAGAAGACGTTAGAAGGCAATTTTATTCAGATGGATGAAACGACCCTCCAGGTCCTGAACGAACTCGGACGGAAGGCGAAACAGAAATCGTATATGTGGGTAACCATAGGATATGAGAATAAGAACCCGATTATTCTGTATCATTATCATCCGAGCCGGTCGAAGGAGATTCCCCGTGCTCTTCTGAAAGACTATGAAGGGTATCTGCAAACGGACGGGTATAGCGGATATGATGAAGTTGGCGAAAAACCAACGATCGTTCATGTGGGCTGTTTTGCTCACGCCAGACGGTATTTCTTTGACGCTTCATTGCTGGCTAAGAAAGCCGGCGCCGCCCATATCGCACTGAAGTACATTAAAAAGTTGTATACTATTGAACGAGAGGTGAGAGAATTAGCTCTTTCCGATGATGAGTTTGTGAATACGAGAAGGGAACGGGCGGGGCCTGTACTTGAAGAGTTCCGGGAGTGGCTTGAAAAAAAGATTGACCAGGTGCCCCCCAGGACGAAACTGGGAGAAGGGGTGAGCTATTGTTTGAATCAATGGCCGAAGATGGTTCTCTACCTTGAACAAGCATTTTTAACTCCCGATACGAATAGGGTTGAGAATGCAATCCGTCCATTCACGGTTGGCCGGCGCAACTGGCTTTTCGCAAATACTCCTAGAGGAGCACATGCAAGTGCCGCTCTGTTCAGTCTCGTGGAAACGGCAAAGGCAAACGGATTACCGCCATATTCC
>JAJSAL010000145.1 GCA_024274705.1 Spirochaetota bacterium | reverse complement strand
GAAAACCTGTACGAGAATTCCCTGGACACCCTCTCAGAGGTGCTGTACCGTTCGGGGTTGTCGAAATTGGAACAGCGCATTGGGGCTACCACGGGAAGAACGGCGCTTAAAGTGCAGAATAAAATCGGTATTCTCCACGCCAGGTTCGGGGAGAACCGGGAGGCGGAAGAAGTGTTCCGGCGTATCATCAGCGGATCTCCTGAGTTCCTCTCTCCCTATGTGAACCTGGCAAACTTGCGGCTGTCCATGGGTCGGACAGAAGAGGCAATTGTTATACTCGAAGACGGGCTCGATGTTAAACCGGATTCTCCTTTGTTGAATCTCCTTCTCGCAAGGAGTTATCACGAACAGGAACAGCAAAGTAAAGCCTCCCGGTACTATGCCCGGGTTAAAGACCTTTCCCCGGGACTTGCCGCGAGATACAGCTACTTAGGAGATGCTTCCTCATCAATCGAACGTGCAGGTATCGGCCGGGAGGATAAGAGGTATATCTGGGATTCCGGGGAGTAAAGGGGTTTACCGTGGTTAAGAGGGTTCGAAAACCAGCTTGATTACACATCGGCCGTTGCCCTTCACCAGGCTTTCCTCTATGGTATGGAGCGGCTTGAGCCGGAGGGCTTTCATCACGCCGTTTCGAATCGCCTGGCACCCGCATGCATAACCGGAGGCCATGCCCGCCCTGGTGATCGAATCGTATGCGTTGCATTCGGAACCGATCCAGGTTGCGTTGTTTCTTTCGCAGGTAATGGGTTCGGTGATATACATATCGTCGAAGAAACAGGTTTTCCATATGGTCTTGAAAACACCCATAAGATCCTGAATCGATTCAGGTCTCGTAATGATTCCTCTCTTTAATAGCATCATGGTGAGCATACGGAATAGGCGCTCGTTGGTTTTCAGGTTAATCCGGTTTGCAGTTTCAGGGCCGAACTCCCGTACAAGGGACGCATGCCAGAACGAGTCGTGGAGCCACCACAGTTTCTTGATTTCATCGATGTCGTCCAGATAATTGTAGGTAAGTGATTCTGTTTCCATTGTACTGTCCACCTCGGGCAATTCTATCGGAAACACCTACACAGGTCAAACTCTGTGGAGTATCCTGCCTGCTTCACCTGCACATAAGCTTCTGATATCATTGCGGTCTATGAACATACTCTGTTACGGAGACTCCAACACCTGGGGATACAGCCCGGGAGGAGGAGTCCGGTTTGATGTGAATACCCGGTGGCCCGCCGTTATGGCCAGGCGACTCGGAGAAGGTTTTCAGATATTCGAGGAAGGGTTGAACGGGAGGACTATCGGCTCTTTTATGCCTTACGGCAATCCTCTGAACGGATTGGAATATCTTAAGCGCATTCTGCCTGGATTTCCGGACCTTGATATGATTATTCTCGGCTTAGGGATCAACGACCTGTTCCAGCGGGACGATATCGGCGCTGAAGAGATCGCCCTTAACATCGGGTATGCAATTGAACTGATTCAAAACGGTTCGAAAACGGACAAAAGGGCCTCTCCGGCGATCCTTGTCTTAAGCCCCCTCCCGGTACATCTTCCGAACGGGTTTGCCGGAGAGTACCGCCTCCAGATAATCAAGTCTGAATCTATGTACGAAGAATACCGGAAAGTGGCTGATGCATATGGAGTCAGGCTCATCGAAACCGGGAGTGTCATATCCTCCAGTATCCAGGACGGGGTGCACATAGAGGCGGCAGGACACCGGAAGCTGGGAACGTTCTTAAGTTCTTATATCCGGGAACTGATCTGATGTATAATGGATATCATGATAGACGAACAGACAGAGTACATCTTCAAACCGATTGGAACGGTTTATTCTCCATTCAATGGTCTGAAAGGCATGCCTATACAGCCGGCCGGTGCCAGGGGAGTCCAGGGCACCGTCAGTATTTTCCCTGAATACGGTGAAGGACTCAAAGATCTGGAGGGTTTCTCCCATATCTATCTTATCTACTGTTTCCATAAGTCCCGGGGTTTCAGTCTGAAAGTAACACCATTTATGGACACGAAATAACGTGGACTCTTCGCAACCCGGGCTCCAAAGCGACCGAATCCCATTGGTCTATCCGTGGTCCGGCTGATTCGGCGGGAAGAAAACACGCTCTATTTAGAAGACATTGATATCCTGGATGGTACCCCGCTCCTGGATATTAAACCCTTTGTACCGGAATTCGACTGCCCGGAAGTATTATCCATCGGATGGTTGGCAGGAAAAAGCGGGAACGCCGGGAAGTTCCGTTCTGATGAGAGGTTTAACGGAGGATGAGAGCGGTTGATAACACCTGCAGTGAACCTACCAGGCTTTCTCAATGTATAATGTTTTCAGGGGATAATGTTTTGTATTTAGGGTGTATAACAAGGCACCGTTCTGTTCCGCAGTTGCTGCGAGTATGGCATCGTTTATGTCCATACCGTGAGAAGGGTTCCACTGGCGGTACAGGGCAGATGCGGCATCAACAATTGCAGAATCTACTGGATGTGTGTTGAACCGCGTTAAGAAAAGACGTGTCCTTTCTTCTTCGCTTGGCCTCATGAAGAACACGATTTCTGCACGGTTTAGAGCCCCGATCCACCATTCAAGTCCATCTTTTTCCGATACCTTTTTAAAAAAATGTAAAGCCTGTTTAGACCCTCGAAGATGCCAGATGAGAATATCCGTATCGAAAAAAACCTTCATTCATGATGCCTTTTGAAAGTTTCAGTAAAACTATCTCGAGCATTTACTATTGTGCCCTGGACGGATTCCTCCCTTACCCAGCAGCCGGATGTTTCCTTAAGAATATCGAACCCCGCATCCTTTTTTTCCTCTGCGTATTTCTCAATTGCTTCTTCAATGATCTTTTTCTTGGATTTCTTAAGCCGCTTGGATAGTTCGTCCAGGATTATCAGTACAGAATCGTCAACCCTGGTGGAGAATATTTTATTCATAATATCAATCCTCTAACGTAAGATTATAACGTAAGAAACAAGGCTTTACAATGCCGAAATGAATGAGAAAGCGCTTCTTATGCCTATGAAATCACAATCCGGTTCTCCCAACCGAGAGGATCGGGTAGGAGGCAGGCTCACACCTGCCGTCCTCCCACACCACCGGGCATACGGTTCCGTACCACGGCGGTTCGTAATCCATCGCGATACGTCAACAAACTGTCGACGAACGAGTACATACCAAGAGTATCAAAGTATCT
>JAJSAL010000144.1 GCA_024274705.1 Spirochaetota bacterium | reverse complement strand
TGTGTTAAACCGGTTGCCCCTGCATGGGACACAATATCAGGATCGAAATAGCTCTCTTCCCGAATCAGGGCATACAGGAGAAAGAGAGGAATGTCCTCCCTCTTGGCAGCATGTTCCGCTATTTTCTCATATAGTACCGGGTGCAGGTAGAACCTGCCCTGTTCTGTGGGAAGTGTACCGGACCTTCTTAAGTTACGGCTTATAATGTTGATCCCTTCCCGGGGAAAACCGTTTTCCAGCAATGTGACCGATAGTTTCTCCGCTGTTGTAAAGGAAAGGCTGTCCATGCTGTTCATGCCCCGGGTATACGCCTCTTCATACAGTCCGAACCGGGCAAATCCCAGGATATATGATTCCAGGGATGACACGGCATCTTCCGTAACAGAAAGGTCTTCCCGGGTTTTGAGAAATCCCGGCAGATCTTCTTCCTTCATGATCGACACCAGAAGCGATTCGTATGCACCATCCGGTGCCGAAAAGGTTTCCAGGGGGAATTCCCGCTGTCCGGCAGCCGCCAGGAGGTAGTCCATGCGGAAGAGAAAATCCGGTTCAGCAGCACCTTCTAAAGCACTCCTTAACCTCTTTACAACCTGCCAGTTCCGGCTGCGGACCAGTGCGGAAAGGATATCATCCAGAATATCACTGAAATAACCGGGATCATGCCAGGCAGGAGAAAACGATTCCACCCCTTTAACGGCAGCCGGAACAGATACCCTGTATAAAGAGCTGATGAGATACCAGAGTTCCCGGTCATAGGTTTCCGGCAGGTCGGAGAGATTCAAGGCCCGCCGGAAGTATTCCGAAGCCTCCCTGTTCTTTCCGGCTGCCCGGAGGAGTACTCCTGCCGTGTGAAATACCGCCCTGGCGGTTTCTTTTTTCAGAGAAGACCTCCGGGACAGTTTGTCCATCAGTTCCGCGCCCCGGGAAAAGTACCCTGAACGTAAATACATCACTCCCATGTCGCTTATGGTTTTCCCTGAGTACATCACCTGGTCCGGGACACCGGAAACATCCTCCCTGCCTACAAGCTGTTCCATCAGCGAGAGGGCCTGCCTGTACTCTTCCCTGAAAAGTGCACTTTTCCAGGCAAAGAACGTATAAAGGTCATTGTTAAAGGTTTCCCGCATGACCTGTTGATTCCGGGCATACACGAAAGCCCGTTGGTGAATCTCTTTTGCGGAAAAATCCGTATACAGGGAGAGAAACAGTTCCTTCCAGTTCTCCTTTTTCAGCCGGTAGGAAGATACTGCCAGCATGAGGGCCAGCTCCGGATCCGAAGAAAAGGGTTCGGCTTTGAAATCGAAAGCTCCGGGAGTGTTTGACGGCACAAGCCCTTCAGCCGCTGCAACGGTATCGATCACCTCATCGTCTTTCCGCCGCCGGTACAGGGCCGTGGTAAAACGGCTCAGTATCGCCGGGTCCACCTTAAGCTCCGACGTCATCCTTCGGGCAAACCCTTCCGCTTTTTCAAATTGGTTCCGTTCCAGCAGGCTGTCCAGGTATGAAAGACCTGCGTAATACTTCCAGGGCATCCGGTCCTTCCGGAACTCCAGCTCCAACAGGGAATCCGCCAGGTCGTGACGCTCTAAAGAGTTGAAATAAAAGGACAGGTAGTACGCGCTCCCGGGTCCCAGGATTTCGATTTCATCCAGGCTGCGGTCATCGATACTGAGGGAAGATAAGAAAGAAGTGTCCCCCTTCTGCAGAAGGGAGGTAAACCGTTCTTCCGGGATGTTCCAAATTTCACTGGATTTACAGGAGGGGATGAGGAATACGGAAAAGAGAAGGATGATCAGTAATCTACTTCGGAGGGATCCGGAGAAGGGTGTCGGCGAAAATAAGGTCAGGATTTTTAATATTGTTTTCCGCTGCGATTTTGCCATATAACCAGGGTGTACGATAAAAGGATGCAGAGATATCCCAAAGTGTATCACCCCACCGTATTTTATACCATATCTGGTCCTGCTCCTGCAGGGTTTCCGGTTCCGGGACCGGTTCCGGCTGTATTTCAACAACCGGTGCAGGTTCCGGTTCAGCCGCCTCTTCTGCCACGGCTGTCCGGGATTCCTGTTCCACCGCCGGCTCACTGATCTCTGTGCCGGTTTCGTTTTCCGCCTGTAAAGGCGGCACATCAGGACTCTGGAACGTCTGGAAAATGAGGAACGCCAGTAGGGCAATGATGATAATACCGATTATCACGAACCCGATAAGGAAAAAGGGCCGTATTCTCTTCGGTTCTTCCCGGATTACACCTTCTTCCTCTCCATATTCCTGTTCGTACACACCTTCCTCTGAGTCCTCTTCCGGCAATTCCGGCCCAGGCTCGAACTTTTCGCCAAGTTCGAACTCCGGAACCTCGTATATGCCGTCCTCAGAAAGAGATTCGAGGCTTACACTCAGGCTCTGCCGCTCCCCGGTCGCAAGGTCTCCGGCGGCGGCATTCAGATTCCCCTCTTCATCGATACCGATGATGAGGTCGATTTCCGGCTCCCCTTTTGACGCGGGCTTGATGTTTTCGATGACCAGAGAACCGACGTAAATGGCATCTTCGATTTCCCTGCCCTGCCCCCGGTAAAGGTCTATCTGAACACTCGGTTGATCATCCTTTACCGTGGTAAGAACCAGTTTTTTCTTGTGTCCCCGGGCATCCTCTTCGAGTACCGGGTAATACTCCCCATTTGCAATCTTTATTCCGATGGTTGCGTTATCCACGCTTCCTCCTTACTATCAAGGCTATCCCTTTCGGTAACCCTTTGTCAATGAATTTCTTTCCTTGACAATGCATCGGGCAAAATACCATAATAATGACATGTCGTACTTCGATCCGTTTATTCTTGTCCTCATCATTATCGGTATATCCGCTGTACTTTTTTTCTCTATTTTTTTCTTTAAGAAACAGGGAAAACAGGAAAAAAAACCGAAAATGAAGGACAGAAACGCCATCCTCAAAGATGCAAACCGGAAACTCGCCCAGAATCCGAAAGATCCTGAAGCCCTCCTTGCACTGGGTGATCTCTATTTTAAGGAAGGGAATTTTGACAAGGCGATGAGAACCTTCGATGTTCTCCAGGACCTCTGCGCGACAAATCCCGATCTGGATGAATTCGAGATCACAAAGAAATACGGCCTCTCTTCACTGAAGATGAGAAAGTTCGACGAGGCATACAAAAGCCTCGTACTGGCCAGGACAGTCAAGAAAGATGATTTCGAAGTGAACAGCAATCTCGGTTATCTCGAGTATTTGAAGAAAAACTACGAAAAAGCGGCCGCCCTTCTGCAACCCGCTGTACAGGCGCAGCCTGACCATATACAGAGTCTTCGGTATCTCGGCCACAGCCTGTTCCGTTTGAAGCACTACAAGGACGCCCTTACAGCCCTTCGGAAATCGATCGACCTCCAGCCGGATGACAAGGAATCCTTGTTCGCCACGGCCCAGTGCTATCACGAGCTGTCCCAGAACGAACAGGCTATTAAAATTTTCACCCATCTGCGAACCGATCCGGATATCGGCCCTATTGCGGCACTCTATGCCGGCACCATCCACCTGAACAACCGGCAGTATGAACCGGCGATCCTCGACTTTGAAATAGGCCTTCGTCACGAAAAAATCAAACCCGAAACAGTTCTGGAGATGAAATACCGCCTCTCTGCTGCATACATAAAACGACAGGACCTGGCATCGGCAGTAAAAATCCTGCAGGAAATCCAGGATGATGCACCGGGATACAAAGACGTACCTTCCCAGCTGAATAAATACGCAGAGCTCAATTCCAACAGGAACCTCCAGGTGTTCCTCATGTCGGCTCCTTCGGAATTCGTTTCCCTCTGCAGAAAACTCGCGGAAAATTACATCCCCAGGTCGAAGACCAAAATTGTCGATATCTCTGTACACAAAAGCGAGTACGCCGATGTTCTCGCAGAAGTTAGTACCGGAAAGTGGGAAGATCTCATCCTGTTCCGGTTTGTCCGTACCACCGGGCAGATTGGAGAGCTGGTCTTAAGGGACCTGTATGTCCGCATCAAGGACATGAAAGCCGGCCGCGGGTTCTGTATTTCTGCAGGCGAGTTTACCGAAGGGGCGCGTCAGTTCGTGGAAGCCAGGCTTATCGATCTGGTAGGCAAGGATCAGCTAATGAAGAAACTGAACAACATGGACCACCGGGTAAGCACTATCTGAACAGAGGAAACCCTAGTATCACCAGGTGCCTCTCCTCAGGCAGAAACGGTACTTTTAAAGGAACGATACGTACATAATCACGATCCTCATCCATGGATCCCTGAAGCATGCCCAGTTCCTCTTCTATTGCTTCCCTCTTTCCTTTGTAGGCCCCTATTCTGCCGGACCCTGTCAGGAGTGGAGAGCACAGAGGAACGATGTCCCGAAGTTTTCCGAATGCCCGGAAGATGATAAGATCGAAGGTATCACGAACCGATTCCAGTGATTGCTCCCGAACGGCCGTATTGGCAAGTCCCAGAATGGTGACTGCGTTGCAGAGGAATGCGGCTTTTCTCCCGGCGCGTTCCAGGAGTACACACCGCGTATGCGGCAGAAAAACCGAGAGGGGGATCCCCGGGAACCCCGCCCCGGAGCCCGCATCTAGTATCGCTGTGGGTGCAAGATCCCGGATAACGGAAAGGCCGGCAAGAGAATCCAGAACATGGCGGATGATCAACTCCGGTCCCTCCGCCCGTACGAGACCTATCCCGGGCTTTCCCTTTTCCCAGGAAGAGTTCCAGAAAGCTATCTCCCTTTCGTAACGCAGGAGCATGTCCAACTGGGTACCGGTATACCCGATTCCGAGTTCTTCCAGCCCGGCGGTCAGTGTTTCCTCTACCGTACCAGGTGTTTTCACACGGTTATCTCTTCAGCTGAACCATGAGAATTGCAATATCCGAGGACCTTACCCCGGAAATCCTGGAAGCCTGACCAACAGAAAGGGGACGGATGCACTTAAACTTCTCTTTCGATTCCGCTGAAAGGCCTAAAGCGTTGTCATAATCGAAATCGGCGGGAATGGAAACCTTTTCCATCTTCTTAAAACGGTGAACCTGCCTCTCCTGTCTCTTGATATACCCTTCATACTTGATATCCAGTTCCGCATGGCCAAGCCACTGTTCCGGCAGGTCCGCCAGCGCGGAAACCAATGGTGCCAGGTCTCCGATGTGTATGTCCGGATCTTTCAGGATTTGAAAAAACGTTTTCCCCAGGTGTTTTTCCGGTATTCCTTCCCGTACGTCCGAACCGCTTCCGGGCCGCAGATCCTGCCCTGTACATCTGCGCTGATAGAGAAGTTCCTTGATCTCTTCTATGCCCCGTTTTTTTCGCTGGAACCTCTGAAGAGCTGCTTCCGAGTGGAGTCCTGCCTCATATCCTTTCATAAAGAGCCGTATATCCGCAGAATCATGACGGAGGGAGAGGCGGTATTCCGCCCGGGAAGTGAACATACGGTAGGGCTCCCGGGTTCCCAGGGTTACCAGGTCATCGATAAGAACCCCGGTATACGCCTCGGTTCTATCGAGGATCACCGGTTCTTTTTTCTGCATCACCCTGGCCGCATTGATCCCCGCCATAAGGCCCTGGCAGGCCGCTTCCTCGTAACCGGAAGTACCGTTTGTCTGGCCTGCTACCAGGAACCCTTTCAGCCTCTTGGTTTCCAGGCTGGGCAACAGCTGGGTAGGATCGATAAAATCGTACTCAACGGCATACCCCGGGCGCATCACCTCTACCTCTCGGAGTCCCGGGATAGTGCGCAGGAACGCTTCCTGCACGTCCTCCGGCAGGGAGGAAGAGATTCCGTCCAAGTACATCTCTTCGGTTGAAAGGCCTTCTGGCTCCACGAATATCTGGTGTCTCTCCCTGTCGGGAAAGCGCATCACCTTGTCTTCAATGGAAGGGCAGTACCTGGGCCCGGTCCCCTCTATCTTTCCCGAGTAGAGAGGAGAACGGTCCATATTCTCCCTGATGATCCGGTGGGTCTCTTCGTTGGTAAAAGTAATCCAGCAGGAGACCGAAGGGCGCTCCACCCGGTCCGTCCGGAACGAGAAAGGACGCATTTCAGGATCACCTTTCTGCTCCTCCATCTCGGAAAAATTCAGGGACCACCTGGCCACCCTGGCGGGGGTACCTGTCTTCAAGCGGTGAAGGGAAAACCCCATCTGCCGGAGGGCCGAACCCAGGCCGATAGCCGCGGGCTCTCCGAGACGCCCGGAAGGAGCAGAAAACTCCCCGATAAAAATCTTTCCCTCCATGAAGGTTCCCGTGGTAAGTACCACAGTCCGGGACGTAAATTTCCTGCCCCGCTGGGTAATCACCCCGCAGACAGCCTGTTTATCATCATCCAGCAAAAGGTCGACAACCGTGTCCTGAAAAAGCGAAAGGTGTTTCTGTTGTTCCAGGGCCTGCTTTGCCAGAGCGCTGTACAGGTCCTTGTCCGCCTGGGCTCTCGGTGCCTGGACGGCAGGTCCCCGGCTCCGGTTGAGGATCCGGAACTGGATCATACTGGCATCGATGAGCCTGGCCATTTCCCCGCCCAGGGCGTCTACTTCCCGTACGATGTTCCCCTTGGACAGCCCGCCTACCGCGGGATTACAGGAAAGCCTGCCTATTGCGTCCAGGTGCTGCGTGATAAGGAGAGTGTTGAATCCCAGGCGCGCCAGCGCCAGGGATGCTTCGATACCGGCGTGACCGCCGCCGATGACTATGGAATCGAAATCCATTTACCCTGCCGGTTCACTTCCGAAAATTATGGCATACGTGTCGATAGCTATCTGAAGCTCTTCATTTGTGGGAATAACGCAGATCGCGGTAGGAGAATACCCGGCGGAGATAATGCCCGGTTCAGATCCCACCTGCCCGTTCTTCCCGTAATCCATGACAATGCCTATATTCTCCAGCCTGTGACAAACCCGCTCACGCATTTTCACACCATATTGCCCGATTCCTCCGGTAAATACAAGTATATCGGTTTTTACGATCGTCGCGGCGTAGGCCCCTATATATTTCCTTATCCTGTAGGCATAAACATCCAGGGCCTGGGAGGCTTTCGTGTCTCCCTGTTCCGCCGCGGACTCCAGGTCCCTCAAGTCGTTGGAAATCTCTGAAAGCCCTAAGAGTCCGCTTTTTTTGTTCAATAAGGTATTAAGGCCTTCCGGGGAATACCCCCTCTCCAGCAGAAAAAGCAGGATCGCCGGGTCCAGGTCTCCGCTCCGGGTCCCCATGACCAGCCCTTCCAGGGGGGTAAACCCCATGGAGGTATCGATTGATTTTCCGTTTGCAATGGCGGTTATGGAGGCTCCGTTTCCCAGGTGACAGGATATAATATTGGTATTATCCGGTGAACGTTTCATCATCTTCAGTGCCCGGCTGGAGACATACCTGTGGCTGGTACCGTGGAACCCGTACCTGCGGATACGGTACTTCCGGTAGAGCTCCCGCGGGATCCCGTACAGGTATGCCGCAGGCGGCATGGTCTGATGAAACGCCGTATCAAATACCGCAACCTGCCGTGAACCGGGAAGAAGACGGGTGATCTCTTTTATCCCTGTCAAATTTGCCGGGTTGTGGATAGGAGCCAGTTCGATATTCTTCTCGATGGCTGTAAGAACGTCCTCATCGATCTCAACAGACTCGGCGTATTCCTCACCGCCATGGACAACCCGGTGACCGATTCCCCGGATCTCATCGAGACTGGAGAGGATACCCCTGTTCCGGTCCGTCAGGGCCGTGTTGACCAACCCTACAGCCTGCCGATAGTCCGGAACATCCCCTTCCATGCTGAAGGTTCCCTTCCGGGACTGTTGAGAAATGACGCCCCCTGTTTCACCTATCCGTTCGACACTCCCTTTCCCAAGGCTCTCTTTTTCCGGCATCCCGTACACTTCGTATTTGAGGGACGAACTGCCGCAGTTGATAACGAGAATCTTTTCCATCGCGATTAGTTTACTCCTCCATCGCCGGCAGCGGTACCGGTTAAGGTGTTATACTCAATTTTTAAGTCCCGTAAGGGGCGCCGGTATCCTGCCGCCTCTCCGGATGAATATGTCACTGCTGAATGCATGTACCGGCATCACCGGGCAGGAACCTAAGAGGCCTCCGTAATCGACCCGGTCTCCTACACTGCTCCCGGGCACAGGTATGATCCTTACAGCGGTAGTTTTGTTGTTTATCACTCCGATGGCAGCTTCGTCGGCAATGATGGCGGAAATTGTTTCAGGGCTTGTCGATCCCGGTACGGCTACCATGTCCAGCCCCACAGAGCACACACAGGACATGGCTTCCAGTTTGTCCAGGGAGAGAGCACCGGCTTCTACGGCATCGATCATCCCGGCATCTTCACTTACCGGTATAAAAGCCCCGCTTAACCCCCCCACAAAGGAAGAGGCCATGGCTCCTCCTTTTTTCACGGCGTCGTTCAGCAGGGCCAGGGCGGCGGTTGTCCCATGGGTACCGCACTTCCCGAGTCCCATCTCTTCCAGGATATGGGCCACACTGTCGCCCACGGCAGGTGTAGGCGCCAGGGAGAGGTCCACGATGCCGAAGGGAATATCCAGCCTGCGGGATGCTTCCCTGGCGACGAGCTGTCCCATCCGGGTTATCTTGAAAGCGGCTTTCTTTATCGCTTCCGAGACTTCCTCGAAATCCATACCTCTCACCTTTTTCAGGGCATTGTGTACCACCCCCGGACCGCTTACCCCGATGTTGACAACACATTCAGGTTCACCGATGCCGTGGAACGCCCCTGCCATAAAGGGATTATCTTCAGGCACATTGGCAAACACGACCAGCTTTGCGCATCCGATTCCCCCTTCTTCCGCAGTGAGCCCGGCGGTCTTTTTAATAATTCTCCCCATGCTGCTTACGGCATCCATATTGATCCCTGCCTTGGTGGAAGCCACGTTCACCGAAGAGCACACTTTCTTGGTAGCGGCCAGGGCATCCGGAATCGACCGGATCAGGATCCTGTCTCCCCGGGTATATCCCTTGTGCACCAGGGCGGAAAACCCTCCGATAAAATCGATCCCCAGGGTTCCTGCGGCGTTATCCAGGGTCCGGGCAAACTCCAGATATCCGTCTTCTTCGCTGCTTTCCGCAACCAGAGAAATAGGTGTAACAGAAACACGTTTATTGATGATGGGAATCCCGTATTCCCCTTCAATGTCATCGGCAACCTGGACCAGGTTCCCGGCGATCCTGGTAATCTTGGTAAACATTTTCTCCCGGGCCCTCTCCCCATCCTCACAGGAGCAGTCCCTTAAGGAAATCCCCACGGTAATAGTTCGGATATCCAGGTTTTCCTGTTCGATCATTTTGATCGTTTCGAGTATTTCGCTAGGACCAATCATGTACCGCTCCCTATACCCTGTGCATGGAGTCAAAGATATCCGCGTGCTGTATCTTCACCTGGATCCCCATCTCTTTTCCGGCTCCCTCCAGGCTTTCCGCCAGTGTTTTAAAGGGAACACGGGAAGTGGAGATATCAACAAGCATGACCATGGTAAATATATCCTCCATGATGGTCTGGGAGATATCGAGGATATTCACCCTGTTCTCCGCGAGTACTGTGGTCGTCTTCGCGATGATGCCGATGGTGTCTTTTCCTATGACCGTAATAACCGCCTTCACTCTTCCCTCCTTTCGTAATGCCGGTATCACTTACCCACGCAAAACCGGGAGAACATGGTTTCCAGAATATCCGAAGACGTGATCTCCCCGGTGATCTCTCCCAGGGCGTCCAGGGCTTCCTTAAGGTCCACTGCCACGGCATCGACAGGCACATTCTCTTCGATTCCCTCTATTGTGCGTTCCAGGGCCTGGGAACACCGGGAGAGAAGATCTTTCTGCCGCCGGGAATCGATAACAACCCGGGCAGCAGCTTGTTCTTCTCCCAGGGCTATACGGACGATCTCATCTTCAAGGCGGTGGAAACCGTCTCCATGGATGGAACTGACCGGCAGGAACCCTTTCGGACAGGGTTTCCCCGGAAGGTCGGTTTTGTTCCACACCTTTACCAGGTTCTTCCGGATTTCATGCTCCTCCAGAAACAGATCGTCCTCAACGGTTGCACCCCCCAGGCTGTCCACAAGGTAGAGCACAACCTGGGCGTTATCCACCACCATACCGGACCGGCGCATCCCTTCCGCCTCGATGGGATGGCCGGCTTCCCTTAAGCCCGCGGTATCATACAGACGGATGGGAATGCCCCGGATGGTAATCCAGGATTCTATGTAATCCCGGGTTGTACCGTGGGTCTCGGAAACGATGGAACGGTCTTCTTTGAGAAAGAGATTGAACAGGGAAGATTTTCCCGCATTAGTCCTGCCGGCAATGGCAACCCGGATGCCCTCCTGGTACACCCTTCCGATTCTGAAGGTGGCCATGAGCACTTCGATCTCTTCCCTGGCCCTGGTACACACATCAGTATACCCCTTAAGGCCGTGAATTTCGATCTCATCCTCAGGGTAGTCCAACTGCAGCTCCACAGCAGCCATCACTTCTACCAGGCTGTGTTTGATACTTGATATTTTCTCTTCGATCCTGCCGGAAAGACGGTGCAGGGCCATCTCCTGGGCTTTCAAGCTCTTGGCAGTAACGATTTCATGAACAGCTTCCGCACGGGTTAAGTCCATCTTTTTCGAGAGAAACGCCCGGAAGGTAAATTCGCCGGGGCTGGCATTCCTGAACCCAACGGACTTAAGGGCATCCAGTACAGCCTGGATTCCCGGAAGACTGCCGTGGACAAAGAGCTCCACACTGTCCTGGCCGGTATAACTGGCGGGCGCCCTGTACACTGCTGCGAGGAGATCGTCCAGTTGTACCCCGGTTTTCGGATTGACCAGGTATCCCCGGACAACAGAGTTGCCTTTCGCCCGGGCAAACTCCCGGGAGTTGGGAAAAAGTCCTGCGATGACATCGATGCATTCCGGACCGGAAGTCCGGATCACCGCCAGGGCGCTCTGCCCCCAGGGAGTAGCCAGGGCTGCAATGAGATCGTCAGGATAGTAGGGTTCCCTCTCCATGAGAATACACTATCTAAAACAGGGCTGGAGTTCAATAAGTGACGGGAACCATGACAAGGAGTAAGCTTACAGTTTCATAACCGCTGATGGGGATGATTGGTTCATAGATAAATTTGATATGCCGCCAACTATACTCAGTCACCCAACACCGTTTTGAGCTGCTTGCCGTGAAGCCGGCGCGGAAGGTACGTATGCAGCTTCCGTGACAGTAGGTAAGTCTGTTCCAAAACGTTGTTATGTGGTCCCGATACATTTATTTACACATCTTCTCACGGTTTCACAGATACTCATTCTTTCCACACCTCCGCAGCAAGCGGTAGCTCATTCAGTTCTGCGCGGGCCTCTCGCCATGTTGGGTAACTGTCGGTCAAAATCGATATGAACCGGTCACTGTGTGTGGGCTCAATAATGTGTACCATCTCATGCACAACGACGTATTCGATCAAGTCCTTAGGCTTCTTCACCAATTCCGTGTTCAGACGGATGTGACAGGCTTCGTGATTGCAGCTTCCCCATTTCGTCTTCATGCGTTGAAGGAAATACGCCCTCACCTGAACGTTGAGCTTAGGCACCCACTTGGCAATCAGCGGTGGGATGAATTCGTGGAGAAGGGACTTATGCCATTCATGAATTACTGCAGCCCGTTTTTCATGTGTGCTGCCAGGACGAACGTAGAGTGTGATTCGCTTGTGGTCCGGCATGACCCGGGGCTTAATGTCCCTCTCAACCACGCTCATGAGATGGCGACGGCCCCAAAGGTAGTGGCTTTCCCGTTCAACAAAATCCCGATGGGTTTCCCGTGCCTGATTGCGGAGTTTCTCCTGTTGCCGGCGAATCCATCCGAGTTTCGAGATAGCATAGGCGCGTGCGACTTCGGGACGCGTGTCCGTCGGTGCGGACAGCGTCACTCTACCATATGGTGGGTGCACGGACAGATGAACATTCTTAATGTTCTTCCGTGTCACCTTGATCGCAATGTCGCCAAGTTCAATCCAATCAATCATGCGTATCCCTGCTGGTTCTTGATAATCTCGAAAATTGCCCGGGTCGCTTTACGGTCGCGATTCAGGATCGGAAACAGAGCGTTCAACACTTGTTTTTCCCGCGTATCGTCGCCCTTCCAGCCCGCAGGTGCCTGTTCCCGCATGGCACGGTCGATCTTCAGTGTAAGCACAAGCCGTTCATCTCCGTACCCGGCAGTAGGTTCAATGACAACATTCCCGGAAGTCGAGGAGCTCATGATGTCGGGCAGATTGTTGTAAATGGCCGTTGCTTCGGGGTTCCCGTGCAATGCCGCGGGTACGTCCGCATGGGGTTGCCCCCTGGCCAATTTCCCCGCCAACTCTTCCGCCTTATTAAGCCACTCTTCATACGCCTGGGTATCACCGCGCTTTTGCTTGATCAGGTCACCCAGAAGTTTTGACATTTCCTCGTAGAATTTGGGGTCGGTCAGTTGGTCGCGAATGATCGTCTTGCGAACGTTGTTGATAATCCCTTCTGCAACAGCATTTTTAGAGAGCTTACCCTTCTCGTTGAGTTTTTTAGCAATGGCGTCGTGTATGCCCGTCTCGATAATTAACTCAACCAGTGAGTAGTTATCCATGCTGCCCAGGGGATCGGCAGGATCGGCCTGAATGTACGTATTGATGAGGTGGCGCATATCTGCCTCATAGGGCTTGATATCCAACTCCTCACCAGAGTGCTTCTTGATGGCAGCACGAATGTCGCCGAAGACTTCTACTTCATTATTCAATGCAGTAATCTCCGAGGCAGTGTATCCAGCTTCGGTCAAGTCTTGAGAAATGGCGGCAAAGGCTCGGACAAAGGTAGCCACCGACTTGTAAAATGAAATACGCAACACCTCGGTGTCATTGAGTGCG
>JAJSAL010000143.1 GCA_024274705.1 Spirochaetota bacterium | reverse complement strand
CGTCAAAAAGTATAATCTCAGGTTTAAGAACAAGGGCTCTTGCAAGGGCGACACTCTGCTGCTGTCCCCCGGATAGTTCCCCGGGATACCTGTTTTCAAGGCCAACCAGATTTACCATCTGGGAAACCATGGCTACATCATTCCTTATTACTTCTTTCGACAGTTTTCGTATTTTTAAGCCGTAAGCGATATTTTCAAATATTGTCAGATGCGGAAAAAGAGCGTAGCTCTGGAACACCATGGGCATAATTCTGTCAAAGGGCGCCACATTATTAATCAGCTTACCGTCCAGGATCACATCACCCGCTGTCTGGAGTTCAAACCCGGCCACCATCCGCAGGGTAGTAGTTTTCCCGCAGCCAGATGGACCAAGGAGAGTTACAAAGTTACCCTTTTTTATTGACAGGGAGATGTCGTCAACTGCGGTAACTTTATTACCTTTACCATCGTTGAAAATCTTCGTAATATTTTTAAGAACAAGATAGTCCTTAATGTCATTATGCCCCATTATTTTCTCTCCTAATTAGTTGTTCCGAATATCTGGGATTGCCTGAGACCGGTAAGCTTCATAATAATAAAGATGAAACCCACAACCACGACAATCAAGGCAAAGGACAGCACCGAAGCGGCCCCGAGACGCATTATTTCCGTCTGGGCAAGTATCAGTACAGTCAGATGGTTCCACCTGGCGGATACAAGGAATATTATAGCACTTATAGCTGTCATACTGCGGACAAAAGCAAAGGTCGCACCTGCAAAGAATGCCGGTCTTATAAGAGGCAGTGTAATCTTTCTGAATGTGTAAGCCGTAGAAGCACCGAGATTAGTGGAGGACTCCTCAATATCACATGATATCTGTTTGAGTGCCGCAATTCCTCCCTGAACTCCAATTGGAACGTTCCTGAAAACGTAGACCGCAATCAGGATAAAAGCAGTGCCCGAGAGTTTAAAAGGAGCTTTATTAAATGCAAGAATATATCCGATACCTACCGCAGTACCCGGAATTGCATAACTGAGCATCGACAGAAAATCGAGAACCTGTTTACCGGCAAAGGATTTTCTGACAACAATAAAAGCAATTATCATTCCCAACGCTGCAGTAATCGGCGTAGAAGCAGTTGCCAGGATAACGGTGTTCTTAAGGGTAGTCAAACCCACATCAAAAGCGTAGACAAAATGCTTCAATGTAAGGGACCAGTCAACTCCCCAGAGTTTTATAAAACTCCCCGATATTATCGTTACATAAAACATCATTACAAAAAGAGAAACCGTCAGAGCGAATATAAAAAGTCCTTTTTTCGCACCTCCGGTTATAGAAGAAGAACCCCTGCGGGAAGACTTTCCCGTTATTGTCGAATAGGCTTTATTCCTGATTATATACTTCTGTATAAAGAAAACTCCTACCGTGGGCACGAGCAGCAGCATGGCAAGGGCGGCACCCCTGGGTAGATTACCCATGCCTGTAAACTCAAGATAAGCCCGGACCGAGAGTACATCAAACTCCCCGCCAATAATTATAGGATTACCGAAGTCTGTAAGGGACCCTACAAAGACAAGCAGCCACGATGCAAAAATACCCGGTACGGCAAGGGGGAACGTTACTGTAAAAAAAGTCTTAAGCCGCTTTGCACCCAGGTTCATTGCACAGGTCTCAAGGTCCGGATCTATTCCCTGAAGAATTCCAACCAGGGTCATATAAGCTATGGGATACATGGTTATAACCTGAACTATAACAAGCCCTTTTAAGCCGTAGACTCCACTCGTATCAAGATGGAGGAGTTTAGCTGTTATAAGACCGTTCCTCCCAAAAAGAAGAATAACAGAAAGGGCAAACATGAAGGGCGGGGAAATAACAGGAAGTATAGCCATGGACTGAAAAAAACCACCGCCTCTTACCTTCCCTTTGGCGATTGCATAGGCAAATATGAATCCGACAAATGTAGAAAGAGTTGCGACGATGACGCCAAGCATAACCGAGTTTATAATCGCCTTTCTATAAAAACCGTGGGTGAATATATATCTGTATTCATTCAGCGAAAAAGCGCCGTCCTGAGAAAGACTGAGCTTTGTAGCTGCATATAGAGGATAGACAATGAACAAAATTAAAGAGGCAAGAATAAGCACAACTCCAATGAGTAAAGCAGGATCAGCGGTTAACTGGTGGAAACCACCCTTATTCAATCTTTTTCCAATCTTGTTGTTAATCATTTTAGTCTAACCTCCCGCTGTAATTACGAGCATTTCTAGTTTTTATAGAAAGCCCCCTCCCCCTCTTAAACAGAAAGGACAGGGAGGGAGGGGTATAAAAATTACGATGAAGAAACTTATTTCTTAGGCTCTGTCTTTACTTCTCCGCCTTCAATAATCATATTCCACTTCTCAACAAGGCGTTTTTTATTTGCAGCAGCCCAGGCATCATCCTGATCTATAACTTTAAGCTGTGAAATCGGTTTTGCACCCTTTGCAAGAGGTACATCCACAAAAGGAACAACAAATTTGGTTGCATACAGTTTTGCTGCGGTTTCACCAAGGCCCCAGTCAAAGAGTTTCTTTGCAGCATCCAATTCCTCTTCCGGCCCATTTTTTATCAGGGAAATCGAGGCTACTTCATAGCCTGTTCCCTCGGATGGGAAGGTAATTTCAAGGGGATAACCGGCATCTACAAGTTTTACTCCATCATGTGAGTATCCGATAGCAATTGTTGTTTCGCCGATACTCGCATTCTTTCCGGGAGCGGAACCGGATCTCGTATACTGAGTAATGTTATTGTCCAGTCCTTTCAAATACTCAAAGGCTTCATCTTCTCCAAAGAGTTGAACAAGGGTTGCAAGAACATTGTATGCGGTTCCTGATGAACCGGGATTAGCCATCTGTACATGCCCTTCGTATACGGGGCTTGTAATTTCCTCCCATGATGTAGGTGCTTTCAGACCATACTGCTCCAGTTTCTGAGTGTTACTTTCGAAGCAGAGTGCTCCTGCATAAATACCTGTCCAGTAATAATCTTTGTCTCTGAATTGCGGCGGCATTTTTGCAGCAGGGCTGTTATAAGGCATTGTAAGTCCTTTCTGCTTTGCTTCAATATGACCGATACCAACACCTCCGAACCAGATGCTTGCCTGTGGGTTTTCCTTCTCTGCTTCAATTCTTGCAACAGCTTCACCGGTCGAAAGCCTTACCCAATCCACCTGTATTCCGGTTTCTGCGGTAAAAGCCTTGAACACTTCACGGGCAAGCTCTTCATCCAGTGTTGTGTATGCAGTAACCCGCTCTTCTTTCTCACCTGAACCACCGGCAAACAGACCGCTGCTCAGAGCCAATACCAGCATAATAACAGCAATAGTTCTTTTCATTTCATAAACCTCCGTTTTAGTATGAAATTATATCTGGTATCTATTAAACCCCGACTCATCCAATTCCACAAGAAACAATTTGGTAACAATTTAGTAACAGAAAAGTAACAGAAACTGTGTTCCACATTGTTGAATCCGGTTAAGAAAACAGTATTCTTTAAAATTGGCAGAACATTAAAAACCTTACTATCAGCGCATCCAGTGCTGATATTCGGATTAAAAAAGTAAACGGCGACAGATTGAGGGTCCGTCTCTGCGGAAGAGAATTATACCTCTTTTTCTATATTTTTAAACCTGTAACCCTTCCCCCATTCGTTCAGTATATATTCCGGATGGTGTGGATCGGGTTCTACTTTCTTTCTAAGACGCTTGATATTTACCCTTACAATCTCCCGGCCTCCTTCCCAGTCCTCATGCCCCCATACATCTTTTAACAATACCTGCCATGAGATAACCCAGCCGGCCCTTGAGACAAGGCATGAAAGGAGGGAATATTCGTTGGGAGTAAGACTGATTCTCTCCCCTCCCATATAAACCTCATCCTTTTCAAGATTTATCAACAAATCACCGATTTTTATCTCTTTCTGTTTGTCTATCCACTTTATCCTGCTTAGTATTTTCCCGACCCTAAGTATGAATTCACGGTGATTGAAGGGTTTCGTTATGTAGTCTTCCGCACCTATTTCAAGGCCGGAGATTACATCACTGTCCCGGTCCCTGGCACTGAGAATTATTATGGGAATAGTTAAGCTCTGTTTTATACGATTACATACTGTAAGTCCATCAATATCGGGAAGGGAAAGATCCAGTACAATCACATGATATTCCTGCTCCTTAACAAGCTGAAGTCCTTCCTCTCCTGTATAAGCAACTGTTACATCATAACCTTCATCTCTGAGCAGATACTCAAGTATACCTGCAATATCAGGTTCATCTTCGATGATCAGAATTTTGTACTGCATCCGGCATCTTCATCTTTTGGAAGTGTAAAGGAAAGGGTAGTTCCCAGTCCTGCCACGGAACCTACATAAACCTTCCCGTTGTGTTTTTCAATAACATTTTTTACTATGGAAAGGCCCAGACCCGCACCATTCATATTTTCATCCTCCGCTTCACCTCCCTGATAAAATTCGAAGAATATCTTCGGTTTCTCCTGGTTTGTAATACCGCTTCCGTCATCAGAAACAGAGATTACTACACACTGCTCATTCTCTGTAACCGAAATAATAATTCTACCTTGCTTTCCGACATGCTTACTTGCATTGTGTATCAGGTTAATAAGAACCTGTTGAATCCAGTTTTCATCAGCAATCGTCCGGCTGATCAGGTTAGGATAAGTGTATTTCAATTCCTGCTCCCGGGAAACGATGAAGGGAAGCATATCAGTGCATACTTTTTTTATTACAGCCCTGACATCCATGGACTTTTTATTCATATGGAACCAGGCGTACTCTACCTTAATGCTCGCAAGAATGGTATTGACCAAACGAACCATCCTCATTGTATTATCCAATACGGAGGTCAGAAATTTCTTCTGAGTCAAATTTATCTCTCCGGGCCTCTCCTCCAGTATAATTTCTGTAGAGGTTTTTATTACTGCCAGAGGGGTTCTCAACTCATGGGAAAGGGTTGAAAGGAGTTTGTTCTTGCCGTCAATCTGTGCCTGTTGGGCTTTAATCTCTGCCTTCATTTCAGCTTCTGATTCTTTACCTGCACGGTCCAACAGAAGACTGAGCAGGATTGAAGAAAATATAACTATAAGAGTGTCCGGTTCGGATTTAAGCAGTATTATAACTGAAATTAAAAGGGCAAGAATACCGGTATTGATCAGTACACTTGTTTTAAATCGATACACTCTGAAAATCTGAAAGAACAGCAGAATCAGAAACACCGAAAAAAAGTATGTATCGAGCAAAATAACAGAAGAAAGGATGGAAACCGATTCAAGGATGATACCTGTATATTTCCCCGACACAATATGGTCCGGCAGGAACAGATCATAAATCAGCCAGGGGACCAGGCAGAGTGGGCCGCTCAAATAGAGAGGATATGACAGATTTGGATAATTGATTACCATAAACACAAAAGATGTGAGTGACAGCACCCTGAAACTGTATCGAGTTAACCGGGTCATAATACTTTGTACCAGAGGCACGGCCAACAATCAACAGAGTCATTCTTATTTGTACTTATCCGGATTGGTAACTCACATCCGGCGGGCCATACATTGGCCGATACTTTCCTGCGATTTTCTGTCCATCATGCGGACACTGTTGTATAGGCCGAATCCTGAAAATTTCAAGGGGAGTCAGGAGGTTTTTCTTTCTGTTCATCCAGTAGAGATTGTCTTACACTTTACATAGTCCCAAACAACAGGTTTATCAACTCATGACCTTCCCTAATGAACAAACCTGACTTTTCAGCTTCAGCTTCCGAATATCTCTCAGCCTTATCCGCAGGCACATCTTTACCATAGAGTAAAAATGGTACCGGATCCGAAGTGTGCGTTTTAAGCCTCACAGGTGTGGGATGGTCGGGCAGCACCAGGATCCTGAAGTCGCCGTCAATGTTATTAATCAACCTCCCCAGGAATCTCTTGTCCAGGTCTTCGATGGCTTTTACTTTCAGACCGACATCTCCGGTATGCGAGGTTTCATCGGTTGAAACAACATGAACAAAAACAAAATCCTTTTCCTGCAGACATTTCAAGGCTGCATCCGCCTTTCCTTCATAATTGGTATCAATCCAGCCGGTGGCACCCTTTACATTTATTACATCAAGCCCTGTGAGCCTGCCGATACCCTTAATAAGATCCACTGCCGAAATAACGGCACCCCTTACACCGTATTTCTCATAAAGGGCTGGAATTCCAACTCTATATCCCTGTCCCCATAACCAGATCCGGGTTGCCGGTTTCTTCCCCTGCGATATCCTTCTTGCATTAACTTCACTGGTCAATAGAATCTCTTTCGATCTGTTGAGCAGAGTGTTTACCAGTACCTCACCTGTGCCGACAGGAAGATAGTCATGGATGACCTTTCCGGTAATATCATGGGGAGCAGTACATGTAAGGTTTTTAAAGTCACCCTTAATCACGGCCAGGTGACGATAAAAGACACCGGGATAAAAATGGATATCGGAATTTGAGAGCTCCATGTTTAAAAGGGTAATAAGCTCAACAGCATCTTCGGTGTCTATATATCCCGACGTAAAATCTTCCATCCTGTCATCTTGAATAGTCACCAGGTTGCACCTGAAGGCACAATCATCACCGGCAAGCTCAACACCTATGCTGGCAGCTTCTATAGGCCCCCTGCCGCCGGGGTAATAGAGGCAGGGATCGTACCCCAGCAAGCTTAAATTGGCAACATCACTGCCAGGTTTAAATCCATCGGGAATTGTTTTCACCATTCCGACAAAACCATCCCTGGCTAATAGATCCATATTTTCGGTCACAGCGGCTTCTAGTGGAGTAATATCGCCGATTCCGGCGACAGGCTCATCAGCCATACCATCGCCTACAATAAGTATGTATTTCATATCGATTCTTGAAAAGAGAGCACAGGAAGTACCGAACAGAGTTCCTTATAGGGAATATGGCAATAGATCAAGTGGCCCCGGGATACTTTGATTTCAGGGGGCGGTGTAGTAACACAGATCTCTCCCATTTTTCCCTTGCAGCGTGTATGGAACCGGCAGCCCGGCCCCGGGTTTACCGGACTGGGAACAGCTCCTTCAAGACGGACTTTCCTGACGACGACATTGGATTCAAGTACAGGTATGGCCGACAGCAACGCCTCGGTATAAGGATGATAAGGGGGTTGAAACAACTCATTAGAAGTACCCACTTCACATATTTTTCCCATGTACATCACAACTATTCTATTGCTTATATGACGAATCACATTCAAATCATGACCAATAAACAGGTAGCTGATATCATGCTCTTTTTGCAGCTCAATAAGGAGATTAATGATTCCTGCCTGGACGGATACATCCAGGCTCGATATAGGCTCATCACAGATAATCAATTCCGGGTTCGAGGCAAATGCCCTGGCTATACCGACCCGCTGTTTCTCACCCCCGGAAAGCTCATGAGGATATCTGAAAAGGTAGCGTTCCCCTAATTTAACCGATTCAAGGAGCTTGACAACCTGTTTTTGTCTCTCTTTCTTAGATACAAGCTTAAAAAGGGTCAGAGGCCTGCTTAGTATCTGCTCAACGGTTTTTTGGGGATTAAGAGTGGAATCAGGATTTTGAAAGATCATCTGTATCTTCCGGTTCAATTCTCTGCTCCGCCTTTTTGCCGTTATCGATAACTCTCCACCGTTGAAAAAAATCCGGCCCTCATCCGCCTCTAACAGTCCGACAATACAGCGGGCGAGTGTGGTTTTACCGCAGCCGCTCTCTCCCACGATACCCAGGGTTTCACCTTTCCTGCACTCAAGGCTCACCTGGTCAACAGCCAGGAGGTTACCCCTGCCCACACGAAAGCTCTTCTTAAGGTTATCTATTTTCACCAGGACCTCAAGGCTCTCCTTTTCAGGAACTCGCTCTTCCGTTTCTTTTTCATCCTCCCGTTTACCCGGGCCCACATCGCTTAAAGCAACAACCTTTTCATGGAACATACACTTTGTCAGATGACCGGAACCGACCTCGATCAGAGGAAGTTCTTTTCCCATGCAAACGTCCTCCGCCCGTTCACACCGGGCATCAAAGACGCAGCCGGGCTTTACATCGGTAAGATCGGGCAGAAATCCCTCGATAGCCTGGAGTCTCTCCTGTTGAGCAGAAGAGCTGATCTTCGGGATGCAGCCCAGCAGTCCCAGGGTGTAACCATGTGCAGGTTTGCTGAATACGGTATTGACATCGCCTACCTCTACGATCTCACCGGCATAGATAATAGCCACACGTTCGCACACCCTTTTTACAACCCCCAGATCATGGGTAATATAGAGAATGGCGGAATTGTATATTTCCTTCATCTCCACAATCAAATCGAGGATCCTGGCTTCGGTGGTAACATCCAGCCCGGTAGTCGGCTCATCCATGATCAATAGATCGGGATGTGTGCTGAAGGCCATGGCAATCAACACCCGCTGCTGCTGACCGCCGCTGATTTCGTGGGGATATTTTCTGGCCATGCCCTCAGGATCAGGCATATTGACCTGCTTAAGCATCTCGATGGTGCGCTCATAAGCCTCTTCCTTTGACAGGCTTAGATGAATGGAGAAGACCTCAGCAATCTGGCTGCCCACCCGGTGTCCCGGGTTCAGGCTGGTCAGCGGCTCCTGGGGAACCAGAGACATCCGCACGCCGCGAAGACTTAAAAGCTCAGTAGCGGTCAGACGGAAGACATTGGTGCTGCGGAATGTGATCTTTCCGTTTTCTATCCTTCCATTACCCGGAAGATAACGCATAATCGCGTACGCGATGGTGCTTTTTCCGCTCCCTGACTCCCCCACCAGTGCGAATGCTTCGCCGGCACCTATTTCAAAACTAACCCCGCGCACAGCAGGAATATCCTTTCCCAGGGAGGAATAGATAATATCCAGGTCCTCCAGCACCAGGATGGGACCACCGTTATTTTCAGCCCGATCTCTCCCTCCCCTTCCTGAGTCCGTCATAGGGGAACCACCTCCTTCTTTCTGGACCCTTTGGCCAGGAGGAGGTCTTTCAGACCCTCACCCAGGAGATTAACACCGATCACCGATATCACGATGGCGATGCAGGGTGCGAATACCGGCCAGGGGGTGAGAAACATATAACCTCTTTCACTTGAAGCCATGAGCCCCCAGTCCGGGGTGGGAGGGGGCTGGCCCAGGCCGATGTAACTCAGGCTGGCGCTCAGCAGGATTGCATAGCCAAGACGGATTGATCCCTCAACAATAATCGTGGGCCAGAGGTTGGGAAGCACTTCCCTGAAAATGATGTAAAAAGAACTCTCCCCCCGGACCCTGGCGGCATCTATATATTCAAGAGGAACGATGTTCAAAGCGGCACTCCGGATTACCCGTGCAACCCGGGGTGCATAGATTATTCCTATGGCAATCACCCCGTTAACCACGCTGGGTCCCAGAACACCGACCACCAGCATGGCAAATATCAGGGTCGGAAAAGAGATGAAAATATCGTTCACTCTCATGATTAAATTATCGATCCAGCCTCCGAAATAGGCACTGGTAGCTCCAACCAGGATTCCCAGGATAAGAGCCAACATGGTGCTGAATGCGGCTATGGCCAAAGTAGTCCTTGTTCCCACAATGACCCGGCTTAAAACATCCCTGCCGAAACGGTCGGTACCAAGCAGGAATGTAGCTGAGGGCTTCTCTTTAAGATGCTCATAGTGCATCTCCTGAGGATCGTAGGGAGCAATGCGGGTATTGAATATGCCGATAAAAATAAAGAGCAGCAGGATAATCGAGCCGGTTATCAGACTCGCGGTGACATGCCGCCTGATGAAGAATGTAACTATTTTCATCTTCAGTACCTTATCCTTGGATTGACAATACTGTAAAGAATGTCTGCTGCAAAATTAGCAAGAACATAAGCCCCTGCAATAATGAGCATTGTACCCAGGATGAGGGGAATATCACGGTTATTGATGGCAATGACCATTAAATTACCGATACCGGGATACGAAAAAACCGCTTCCACAATGACAACACCGGCCAGGATATAGCCGATATTAAAAGCTATTACGGTAATCGCCGGCAAAAGAGCATTGCGCAGGGCGTGGGAAATGATCACTTTTTGGGGATGAACACCCTTCAGAACGGCAGTGCGCACATAATTTGTTTTTAATTCTTCGATCATCGAGGCTCTCGTCTGCCTCACCACATAGGCCACACTTTCGAATGACAGGGTCAGGCTGGGAAAGATAAGCACGGTGAAGAAAAAACCCATCTTTTTAAGAAATGAATAATCCTCATACGGCAAGGCATTGAAAGCTGCAGGAATCCAATTCAGTTTTACGGAAAAAAAGTAGATAAAGATCGATCCTACAAGAAATGCCGGAATGGAGATCATCGACAGCGTGGAAAACGAAATAAAGCGGTCGACAAAGGTGTTTTCTTTTACGGCAGACCAGACTCCCAGGGTCAGCCCGAAAAAAACCATAATCAAGCTGGCAGGGACAGCCAATAGCAGGGAGGCCTTGAGACGGGAAAGGATAATCGGACCTACCGGGGCCTTCATGATAAGAGATGTTCCCATGTCTCCCTGGAGAATGCCCGTGATCCAGCCGAAGTACTGCTGGTAGACCGGTCGATCAAGACCGAGCTGCATTCGGAGCGTTTCAACCGTCTCTTCTCCCAGAGAGTCCTGGGCAATGCCGCCGAGCATCATATCTACGGCATCGCCAGGCATGAACTGGATAATCCCAAAAATAAAGATAGAAATAACCACCAGGAGTATTACAGTTGTACCCATCCTTTTTAAGATGAATAATCCCAACCTGCTCATATAAACCCCCACTTAGTTATTTAAAGTGCCGCACATTCATCTTAGTGCGCGGCACTCTATTGTTTTACTATACTATTGGATCAACCATCCCCGATCTACCCATAAGTAGGTCAGTGGATGCACATCCACCCCTCTTATATCCTGACTCAAGGCCATGTAATGGTTCTTGAAGTAGGGAATAATAGTGACAGAGGCTTCACTGACCATTTCCATGGCTTTCCAGTAAAGTTCTTTCCTCTTATTAAAATCGGATTCACCTTCCGCCTGCTCCAACACAAGATCCAGTTCGGGATCACTATAGTGCGACTCATTCTTACCACCCTCTGAGTGGTAGTAAGGCTTGATACAGGCATTGACAGTCTGCCTTCCGCCCCAGTTGCTGGTCATAAGCGGTTCCTTGAATTCAATGTCGGCCCAATAGCGGCTGATATCGATTACCTCAAGGTCGATCTCAATTCCGGCTTCCTTAGCCATCTGTTTAAAAGCGACTGCCAGCTCCATCATTCCAGGTCTGCCGGGACTGGTATACATCTTGAAATGTGTGCCCGGGGCGACACCGGCCTCAGCGAGAAGTTTTTTTGCCAGCTCTATATCCCGGGTTTTTTGTTTTTCGTTAGGATTGCCGTACACGTGGAAAGGCGGAATGGTCTGGTCGTTACCGATAATCCCGTAACCGCCGAGGGCAATTTGAAGTGCGGCTTTTCGATCGATGATATAGGAAAAAGCCTGGCGAATTTTTTCATTCCTGAAGATCCTTCGTTCCTCGGCATTCTGACCATCATAGATTACCGGGTCCAGGTTCAGAACGATGGGTTGGTACCCTAAGGTGGGTGTGCCCTGGATCACAATTTTCTTATCCAGTAATGCCTGGCTGAGTAAATCATAACTGACCCTGTAGACCAAATCAATATCACCACTTTTAAGAGCCCCCAGTTGTGACAGGTTCTCCTTGATGGGAATAATTCGGTACTCATCAATATAGGGAAGGGGCTGTCCGTCTTCTCCCTTTATAAAGTAGTTATCATTTCTTTCCAGTACAGTAACCCCGCTGGGATCCCATTTTTTCAGCTTGAATGGACCGGACCCTATGGGATTGGTATCTATCTCGTCGATATTTTCCTTGGCTACGATCCGTGGATAAACACCCCCCAAGTCAACCGGCAGGTCCAGATAGGACTTGGTAAGCTCGATCACTACAGTAAATTTGTCTTGTACCTTTACCTTGTCTATCGGGCCGATGGCATTCCAGCCCCTGGGGCTTACCTCTTTATCAAGGACCCGTTCCAGGCTGTACTTGACATCTTCCGCCGTTACCTGCCGGCCGTTGTGGAAATAGGCCTCCTGGTTGATGTAGAAGGTCCAGGTTTTGGCATCAGCCGAATGTTCCCATTTCTCAGCTAACTCAGGCTCGGCACTGAAGTCACTGGTAATTCTGGTCAGCGCACTGAAAATGTGGAAGGTTGCATTGTAGGCCTCTTCTCCCTTGACTTTATGAGGATCAAGCTGCATGACAGGGCTTGCCACTGCTACGGAAATTGTTCCCCCTCTTCTAATCCCACCTTCAACACCGGCTACCGCCGCCGGTGCAGCTTCAACTTCTTTCTGTTCCTTTTGTCCGCCTGCAAATAGCACCGACCCCCCGGCCAGCAACATCACTCCTGCAAGCAGGATGATTACGACTCTTTTTCTTGTTTTTTTCATAACACATCTCCTTTCTTATTTTTTGACTACCGGAATATCCGGTTTACTCAGGATTTCCTTACCCTCCTTCACTATTAATTTCACTTTACATTCCCGCAACGCAGGAGGAATTCCATTAACAGTTATTCAACATCGGACTGATGCCGGTTCATGACCCTGTCAATTGCCTTTATTGTTTCATCCGGTAAATTTACAGGCTTGTGATTTCTGAATATCTCTTTGGCTTTTTCATTCAGTTTCCCGGCCAGGTCCTTCTTCCCCTCCCTTTCCCAGGTCTGGTAACGGTCCCTGTTGAGGAAGCGGGGAAACCACAGTGACTTTCTGAAATTCTCCGCGGTATGCTCTTCCAAAAGAAAGTTGCCCCCGGCCATTACTCTCTCTACCACATCGAAAGCGACCGTACTTTCGTTGAAGTCCAGGGGCCGCAGCATGTATGCCACCATGTCGATAATTTCATCTGCAAAGAGTATCGATTCAAAAGAAGAGGTGGAGCCAAACTCGAGATACCCGCAGTCATGGATGATATTACAGCCGTTTAACGTCGCCATGTAGATGGATATCGCGGATTCCAATCCCGCCTGGGCATCCAGTACTTTTGAATCCGACGCCCCGGCAATACAGAAAAAGGGTAGATGATAAAAAAGGGCCATATCCGCCAATGCCTGGTTAAGAACATTCAATTCGGGAGCTCCATACCGAAAAATATTTGTATTCATATCCATAACAGTGGCATCACCGCCGAAAATAAACTTTGCGCCGGCTTTCTTATTCTGAAAGATAACCAACCCGGCAAGAGACTCGGCAACAGTTTGCACAAGTATCCCCTCGAGGGTAACAGGAGCGGACGCTCCCAGCATCGGGCTGCCGATATAGATAAAGGGGATTTCATAATCGCAACAGACCAGCCCTTTACCAACACCCATCTCCGTATGCACCAGGGGTGCCAACGGTTCAGTATAGAGAATAAGCGGCGGCTTTCTTTTCAGCTCATCCACACCTCCCACCGCTGCTGCAGCCATCCCGATCATGGCATTCATATCGTTTCTGCCGTGGCCGGTAACAATGATCGGCTTTTTCGTATTTTTCAACATCGCTTCGTACTGATGGACGAAATTACTGCCTTTAGGGGCATCATAGGCAATGCCGAAAGACATCACAAAATCAATATTGGGCAGGGCGTCACTGAACCTGGCCAGCCTGCGTACATCTTCCTTAAGGCAGGCTCTCCTCTCACCCGTTTCCAGGTCAATGGTAGTCGGACAATCCGACCCGGTTCCGTAATTGCAGGAGCCCGCCTTTAATTCCATAGCCGGTTCGCCATCCCGGTTAAATACCTCGATGCTGCCCGGAGCGGCCTCAAGGGCTTCCGCCACGGCCCGCCTAGGAATCCGTACCCGGTCAGGGTTTGTAACATCACAGCCCGCACGAGCCAGCAGGTCCAGGGCCTCGTCACACTGTACTTTGCAGCCGACCTCTTCCATTAACCTGAGTGAGTATTCATTGACTTGGTTTATCTGCTCGGTTGACAGGATCCGGTTGTTTGATGGTTTTCCCAGCGCTATTGACATGTATCCTCTCCTGAACCTTTCGGTTGTTTGATTTAAAAGGCATCTTGCTTTAAGCAATCGCCTCCGTATTTTTCGGATTATATCCCGACATTGCGTCAATGTCAATATATATAACATATTTTTTATATAATGTATTATTTTCTATTATTTTTATGTTTAGTATAATTTATCTTACTATCCTCCTCACAGAGGCCCGTTTCCCCTTGACAAGGAATAAGGGGCCTAGTATAAGCTGGTATTGCTGGAGTGAACCTAAGCGAATGAACAATGAAAAACAGGAAATAGACAAACTTGACAGAGAGATCATACTCGAGCTGCAGGAGGATGCCAGAAGACAATATAAAACGATTGCAGGCAAACTCAACGTTTCTGAAGGAACAATAAAAAACCGGGTCGAGCGGTTGATCAACCGGGATATTCTGAAACTGGAGGCCAGAGTCAATCCATTTGCCCTGCCGAGGAGAATCTCAGCAATCGTGGGAGTCAATCTAAAAGAGCGGAACCACGAAGAAAAGATAAAGGAAATTGAAAGGCTCCCGTGGGTAACCAGCGTATGGAATGCCACCGGCCGGTTTGACCTGTTCTTTGAAGTAATGGTGGATTCCCTGAATTCACTGAATGATGTTCTCTTCAGGAGAGATTTAAAGAAGATCGGCGGCGTCGCGTACACTGAGACATTTGTGATCTTGTCCTCGAATACCAAATATTTTAAACTACCGTAAACGCCGGGGCGGCATAATTCCGGATTGCAGAATAATCAAATCCAGGTGCATGGAACCAGGCAGTCTTCAACAGAATCTGTCCCATGGGCGCCCTTCCTGTCACCATCTACCGCATCAGGTACATCATGTTGTCCGTGATCGGAAAGTATTATCACTCCATAGTTTTGCCTCTTAAGGTGCTTTACCAATCTCTCAAGGAGTGAATCCGTGTCTTTCAGCATTGACACAACAGATGGAGATGAGGGACCGTACTGATGAATAATATCGTCCATTTTTCCCAAATGGGTGATAAGGAAATCCGGGGAGCTTCGGTCTACAATCTCTATAGTTTTTTTCTCAACATCAGTATCCGATCCTTTGCCTGCATTCCCCCAAATGTCGGCATGGCGCCCCATCAAGTTTGAACCTGTATACTTTTCCAACCCGACGCCTGCGCTTATCCTTCCTGCTTTGCGGAGAACATCGAAAACTGTTTCGCAGGCAAACGTATTATCCATTTCATGCACACCATGTACGGAAAACTCCGCGCCGGTAACCATAGCGGCAAAATTAACCGCTGTAATCGAAGGCATAATCGAGCGAATAACAATACTTTTCCGGATGTGCAGAGACCTGAGGAATGGCATTTCATCCTCCCATTGTCTCCAACCAAAAAGGCCCAGAGCATCCGTTACTATAATTGCTATTTTTTTGTACCCCGAGAGATCACGGATAATTTCCGGAATCGTTTTTGTTTCCGATTGTGCCGGTAAAACCAGAACGAGAATTTTAGCTGTGGTTGGCGCCACATACGTCATTGAATGTTCTCTCGGTGCAACAGTATTCATTTTCCCGCCGCCAATAATATTCAGGACGCTTTATGGTGTCAAGGCTGCATTGCTTTTTTTATCAAACGGAAATCGGCACATTGCTTACCCTCCGGCGGGTCACAAACAGTCCCTGTACGTAGAGCACCGTTAACCGGAGCCAAGTTGGAAACAACCTCCGGCTTACCGTTTCTGCGGCGGCGGACAATGGACCTGCCGAATAGAATGGAGATCCCCCTTGTTTTCCCCGGGTAAGGTCTTATACTATGAGGGAGGGGCAGGTAAAGCGCCATGAACATAAATGAATATGACATCAATAAAACAGCGTTGGTCCTGGGGCTTAAACCGGGTGTTGTAGCGAGTATTATCAAAGAAATGATCTCCACCGTGGAAGAACATATTTCCCGGATGAAAACCCTTCTTGAAGCCGGGGATTACGAAAACCTGGGCAAAACAGCCCACAAACTGAAGGGGATGGTTGCCAATCTCCGCTTTGAACACATGGCAGCCCTGGCCAGATCCGTGGAAGAGAAAGGGAAGACAGGTGAGCAGGAAGGGTATAATGTCCTGATCAGGAACATCGAGGATGCATTCGAGGATATGAAGAAAGTTGCAGCGAATTTTTAAAAGTCGCCGCGCTATTCCCATGCCATATTCCACGTCAGAGCCTGGACAGACAATACGAACTACCGGCTTCATGCCCGGGTAATAAAATTTGACACCCCTAACCTATTTGTATGTAATAGGAAATACAATATAAAGAGGAGTATACAGTATGGATTTTACCTTTATGGAGGATGAATCTATCCTCGGTGAATGGACTTTGAACTATCTGCCGCCGGACGGAGGAAGGTATACCGGGAAGCTTGTTGTTACGGACAGACGGCTTCTTTTCGATGCCCGGTTCGACACCTCGTTAAGCGGAATTATCGAAGAGACGATGTTTATTAAGCACGGTTCGGAGGGATACATTTCAATACCGAAGGACCGGATAAGCGATGTGGAAACTGTTAAAAAGATGCTCCAAAAAAGTGTTGCGGTTACCCTGGATACCGGGGGAAAGCATACCTTCAACTATGGCGTAATGAACGTGGATAAAATAGCCGAAGCGATCCGGAGTTAGATAACGGAGATCATCGGGACTGCAGAATCGGAAAGGGAACCACGGATGCAAGGTCCTTTTTCCCAAGCATCACCATGATCAGCCGGTCCACCCCCATTGCCACCCCGGAACAGTCGGGAAAATGTCCTGCGAATATATCCGTATACGACAGCTCCGAGGGCACCGGCATACCCTTCTCTCTCCTTTTCCCCATCTCGGATTCGAAAAACCTTTTTACCATTTCAGGATCCTTCTCCTCGGTAAAGCAGTTGGCCAGTTCAACTCCCCGGACATAGAGTTCCCACCGTTCGCACCAGGGAGTGCCGGGTTTTTTCTTTGCCAGGGCGGGGATCCCGGCGGGATAATCGTACAGGATAACCGGCTGATCCTCCGGGATTTCCGGCTCCACCATGGAGACGAAGATGTTGTGGAACATCTCTTCCCAGGAATCGTTCTCAGATGTGTTAAGCCCCAGGGAAAGGCAGGTTTCGAATATCGTATCGTCTTTCAGGTTTTTTTCCAGGTCTACAGAAGCGAACTCCCGGAAAGCTTCGGCCATGGAGAACCGGACAAAAGGTTTTTCCACAACAGGGGAATAGTCTTCCCGGGAAAAAGCGGAAAACAGTTCTTCCGTTACCTCCAGGGAGTCCATATAGGAATGGTCCAACGTATACCATTCCAGCATGGTGAACTCAGGATTGTGGATACCTTCTGCGGGTTCACGGTTCCTGAAACAGCGGCAGATCTGGAACATGCTCCCCGCACCCTGGGAAAGGAGCATTTTCATCCACACTTCCGGGGACGGTATGAGATACAGATCATGATCCTTTCCGCCGGGACTGCGGAACGTGGAAGAAAAGAGATCGATGGCGGACTCCGGTATCACGTGTTCCGCAAGAAGGGGGGTATCCACTTCCAGGTATCCCCTCCCCCGAAAAAAGGTCCTGATCTCTGCAATAATCTCCGAACGCTGTCTCAATATGCTTACGTCCATGCCGGAAAGCGTATCAGAAAACGGAAGGATAGAGAATGTCTTCCATCTCTGGTATGATGCGTCCCATGAGTGACACCATGTTCGCAGACATCATTGCAGAGGAAATAAGCGCCGGGCCGCAGCAGGTTCGGGCGGCCCTTGCCCTGTTCGCAGAAGGATCGACAACGCCGTTTATCGCCAGGTATAGAAAAGAGGCAACCGGAAACCTGGACGAAAATGCTCTTACAGATATCCGGGACAGGCACAAGCAGCTGGCCGACCTGGAAAAACGCCGTACTGCTATATGCAAATCGGTTGAAGAACAGGGCAAAATGACTGCAGACCTGCGTACTTCCATCGGCGAAGCCCGGACCATGGCGGAACTGGAAGACCTCTACCTTCCCTTCCGGCCCAGGAGGAAGACAAAGGGGAGTATTGCCAGGGACAAGGGGCTGGAACCACTGGCAGAATTCATCTTCCAACAGACAGCGGGAAGCGTGAAGGACAAGGCTTTGCACTTCGTGTCTCAGGAAAAAGGTGTTGCCGACACTGATGAGGCGATACAGGGGGCGAAGGACATCATCTCCGAATGGATTAACGAAGATGCGGAACACCGGAAAGTGCTGCGCATTCTTTTCGGAAGGAAAGCTTTTTTCCATTGTAAAGTGAAAAAAGGAAAAGAAGAGGAAGGAATCAAATACAAGGATTATTTCGACTGGGCGGAGAATGTGAACAAAACCCCTTCCCACCGGATACTGGCCGCCCGCAGAGGGGAAGCCGAGGGTATCCTAACCTTAAGAATCGAACCCGGGGAGGAGGAAGCCCTCGGGCTGCTGGGGAAGCTGGTTATCCGTAACACAAATGAAAGTGCGGCCATGGTAAGGCAGGCCATGGAGGACAGCTACCGGCGGCTCATCCGGCCTTCCCTTGAAAGGGAGTACAGACAGGAAACAAAAAAGCGGGCCGATGAAACAGCAACAGATGTGTTCGCGAAAAACCTTAAAGATATTCTCCTCGCACCGCCTCTGGGACAGAAAAGGACCCTCGCCATAGACCCGGGGTTCCGTACCGGGTGTAAGATCGTGTGCTTAAGTCCATCCGGCGACCTGCTGGAAAACACGACGATATATCCGCTGCCGCCCCGGGGAAAAGTGACCGAAACGGAGCAAACGCTGAAAAAGCTCGTTAAAAAACATAACATCGAATACATCGTCATCGGCAACGGGACCGGCGGAAGAGAAGCTTTGAGTATTATCCGGAAGATGGATCTCCCGGGAACACCCCCGGTAGTCACGGTAAACGAAAGCGGCGCCTCGGTGTACTCGGCGTCTAAACTGGCGCAGAAGGAGTTCCCACACCAGGATGTTACCGTCCGGGGTGCGGTTTCCATCGGCAGGCGCCTGATGGACCCCCTTTCGGAGCTAGTTAAAATCGATCCGAAATCCATCGGCGTCGGGCAGTATCAACACGACGTGGACCAGAAACTGCTCAAACAGACCCTTGAGGATGTGGTGGTACACGCGGTGAACATGGTGGGCGTGGAAGTGAATACTGCCAGCCCGGAGCTGCTCCGGTACGTGGCAGGACTCTCTCCCCGGCTGGCGGAGAGTATTACCTCTTACAGAAGAGAAAACGGACCATTTTCCGGCAGGAATGACCTCCTGAAGGTGCCCGGTATGGGGGCAAAATCCTTCGAACAATGCGCCGGATTCTTACGTATTAAAGGAGGCGGCAACCCCCTCGATGCAAGCGGGGTTCATCCGGAAAGCTATCATATTGTTTCCGCCATGACGGAGGATCTTGAAATCCCTGTTCACAACATGATGGGCAACACGGAAATTCTGGAATCTATAGATCCTGAAAAGTATATCACCTCCTCTGCAGGCATCCCCACGATCAGGGACATCCTGTCGGAACTGAAGAAGCCGGGACGGGACCCCAGGGAGCACTTCGAGGCTTTCTCCTACACCCAGGGGGTCAACACTATGGAAGACCTCTACCACGGCCTGGTGGCAATGGGGACCGTTACCAACATAACCGCTTTCGGGGCATTCATCGATATCGGTGTCCACCAGGACGGCCTGGTCCACATCAGCCAGATGGCTGACCATTTCGTCTCATCACCCCATGAGGAAGTGTATGTTGGGCAAGGCGTTACCGTTACGGTTCTGGATGTGGATGTCCGGCGAAACCGGATCCAGCTCTCCATGAAGCAAAATAAATCTTGACTTTACTCCTCCCTTTTACGATGTTTTTCTAAATCGCACTGTTCAGGAGCATCTTATGAAAAAACGCATTATTCTTATCTTTTCCGTGGTGAGTATTTTTTTTCTGACTGTTTCGTGTCTATCGGAAAAAAATGACGCCCATGCTCCGGCAGTAAATCAGGCTGATTATACCGATCCGGCAGTCCTGAAAAACCTTGTGGAATCAGGCAGTACAGATTATCTTCTCATCGATGTGAGGACCCCGGAAGAGTATGCGTCGGGCCATATTCCCACGGCGGTGAATATCCCCTACGACGTGATAACCGGCAATCTCCTGAACAGGCGACTGACCTGCCGGTCATCGTGTACTGCCGGAGCGGCAACAGGTCCGGTATTGCCTACAAGGCGCTCACCGGTATGGGGATCACCGACTTATATGATTTCGGCGGAGTTTCCCGCTGGACCGGCGATCTGACTTCCGAATAGAATAATCATATGCATTCATCATTTACCCTTCTGGAAGAAAAGGACCTTCCGGAATTCCAGGCAAAAGGGGTCTGGCTGGAACATGCTAGAACAGGCTGCCAGGTGTTCCATGTCGTAAAAGAAGACCCGGAAAACTTATTCTCTTTCATATTTAAAACGGTTCCGGAGAACAGCAGCGGACTGCCCCACATCCTGGAGCACTCCGTACTGGCCGGCTCAGAGCAGTTTCCCCTGAAAGACCCCTTCCTCCATCTCCTTAAGGGCAGCATGAACACCTTTCTCAACGCAATGACTTACCCTGACAAGACCCTTTACCCTGCTGCCAGTACGGTGAAAAAAGATTTTTTCAACCTGTTCCGGGTATACGGAGACGCCGTGTTCTTTCCCCTTCTGAAGAGGGAAGTGTTTGACCAGGAAGGGTACCGTATCATTCCTGACGGGGAAGGGAACCTCACACTGAACGGTGTTGTGTTCAATGAAATGAAAGGAAATTACGGTAATCACGACTCCATTGCTGGAGACTGGTCGTGCCGTTCCCTGTTCACCGATTCCCCCTACCGTTTCGACTCAGGTGGTGACCCGGTATCTATACCGGATTTGAAGTATGAGGATTTCCTTTTATTCCACAAGAAATTCTACCATCCTTCCAACTGCAGCATTTTCCTGTACGGCGATATCCCTACGGAAGAATCTCTGGATTTTCTCGATACCCACTTCCTTAAGCATTTTAAACGGCTCACTCTTCCCTCTGGCATTTCCGACCAGACGAGATGGAAAAAGCCCCGTTTTTTCGAAAAAACATCCCCCGCAGGGAGGGATGAGCCCCTTGAAGGGCGTTCCACCCTGGTGATGAACTGGCTCCTCTCCGGGGTAACCGACCGGCTGGACGTACTCCGGTTCGAAGTACTCACAGAAATCCTCCTGGGAAATGCGGGAGCCCCTTTACGAAAAGTTTTGGTGGAATCCGGCATCGGAGAGGACCTTTCTCCGGTGAGCGGCCTCGAAACGGACCTAAAGGAAATGGTGTTCTCCCTGGGGATCAGGGGAACCGATCCGGACAAACGGACCGGCTTCGAACATCTGGTCCTTGATACTCTTAAGCGTTTGACCATAGAGGGCTTCCCTGAGGAATCCCTGGCAGGGGCTTTACAGCGGGTGGAGTTCAGAAACAGGGAAATACCGGCCGGGGTTCCCTTCGGGCTGAAATTGCTGGGAAGATCGATAAAAGGGTGGCTGTATGGAACCGCACCGTACACAACCCTGGAAATGGCGGATTCCCTGGACACTCTGAAGGGGGAAATAGAACAGGACAGCCGGGTGTTCCGGAAACTGATCGAAAGGTGGCTTCTGTCCAACAACCACAGGACAACGGTGCTCATCCGGCCGGACAGGGACCACAACGAAAATCTTGAAAACCATCTTAACAGCCGGCTTCGGGAAAAAAAGAGAAGCTTTTCTGAAAATACCATGGCGGACCTGGTCCAGGCACACAACCGGCTTCAGCAGTTCCAGGCTGCCACGGATGACGAACAAGCCATCGCATCTTTGCCGTCGCTAAACATAACCGAGCTTCCAAAAAAAGTAGATATTATCGAAACCGTAAAGGAAGAGCTGGAGTCGGTTCCTTTGTACATTCATGATATGTACACCAACGGCATCGCCTATATCGACTTCGCCTTTAATATCGCGGATGTCACAGGGGAGGATCGTCTCCTCCTGCCCTTCCTTACCCGGGCGATTCCCGGAAGCGGCCTTGAAAACCGGCCTTACGACCAGGTGGCCCGGGAACTGGCGATGAAAACCGGTGGATTTTATGGTTCCCTGGAAGCAGGCAGTTATCTCGGGAACAGGGGTTCCGGCAGAGCCTTTCTTATGTTCCGGCTTAAGGCACTGGAATCCCTTCTGCCGGAAGCGCTGAAACTGGCAGGAAAACTGATGCTGGAACCGGATTTTTCCGATGAGAGAAGGATAAGCGAAATGGTAAGGGAACTGAGAAACGACTTTAAAGCCCGGATCATTCCCAGGGGCAACGCATTCGCCTCTTTAAGGGCGGCCCGTTACCTTTCACCCTTCAGCCGCATGGAAGAGGAATGGAGGGGCATTTCTCAACTCACCTACCTGCATAAGCTGGCGAAAACACTGCCGGAATCTCTGCCGGATATAGTGCATAAAGTCCGGCACCTCCGTAACAGGGTTATCCGGACATCCCGCCTTTCAGTACAGATCACCGCCGAACCAGGCGGCAGGAATTCGGCAATACAGCATCTTAATGCTTTTATTAAGCGCTGCCCGGAAGGAGAAATAGTTCCGGAGATGATTTCACAAGAACACCCTCCCAAACCATCTTCATTAGGAGTAACGGAATTCATCCCCATACCGGCCCCGGTGGGTTATGCTGCCAGTTCTCTCCCCGGGTATACCCTGGGAGAAGACGGCCAGGCGTACCAGAGCGTACTTGCCCATTTTCTCGCTACCGGGTTCCTGTGGGAGATAGTCAGGATGAAAGGCGGCGCCTACGGTGCCTCGGCGGGATCAGATGCCATGGAGGGGATATTTATCTTCAATTCCTACCGGGACCCGGCGTTTCCCAAGACACCGGAAGTGTTCAGGGAAGCCCTGGAAAAGCTGGTACAGGAGCCCCTTACCCGGGAATCCCTGGAAAAAGCGATTATCGGCACCATTGGAAAAGACACGAAACCCCACGTCCCTGCTGTCAAGGGGATTATCGGTTTCAAACGCGCCCTCTACGGTATCACAGACGAGGTAAGACAGCGGAAGAGGGACCTCATCCTCTCCATGTCCGTTAAGGACCTTAAAGATGCCGCAGCCGCCCTGCTGAAGCGCACAGGAGACGGCGCAACGGTGATCATGGGTCCTGAAGAGTCCGTTACATCCGCACACCTGGACCTGAGCAACACCGAAAGGGTATCTGTACCGCTCTAAGCTCATCTGCTTCGGAGTACAGACGGGCATGCGTATTTTCCTCCCCACAAACAATCGTTGACCCGGACTCCCCGCCCGGGTTACACTTAAAGCATCGTGAAAAGACTCATCGTATTCATGTTGTTTCTTCTGACCCAGGCTCACCTGTTTGCCCTGGACGCGGACCTCCGTTCCGCCGAAATCGACCTGGTGCTCCGGCCGGACGGAAAGGCGGACGTTCTGTACTCCCTGGACTGGTACGCTAAGGGCGGGGAAATGCACGGTTTCTACTTCCAGGGCATGGCCTGCGACCCTGTGTTCGATATGGAAAACTCCTATGCAGACTTAGAGGACGGACGGCGGGTTCCCCTGGATATCGAAAAGCTGGGGGACCGGTATTTCGATGTTACCCTGTCAGGCGGCCTGGGGTTCTCCGGGCAGGCATATTACTACATTCACTACGGGTGTGACATGGCAGAAGCGGAACTGATGGGAACCACCTATTCCGTGGAAAACGGACGCCTGGTCTATTTCGACTGGGCCCCTGTATCCTGGGACGAACCCATGGATCACCGGACCGTGAGGATCACCCTGCCGGTACAAACGGACGGCCCGGAGGTCACAGAATCATTTCTGGGATCGATCAACTTCCTTACCGAGACTTACGTACACGAACGGTACAAGATCGATTATTACGGGGTAAAAGGGAGGGACGGCTACTACCTGACCATCCGGTTCCACCAGGAGGATGTCGGCGCTGTTGAACCGATGCGTATCCAGTTTTACGTAAGTGAAGATGCCTTTCCCATGGAGAACCTGGATCTTGCGGAAAGGAGTCCGGAGGAACTCAGGAACCCCGGCGATGATGTATATACCGACGAAGGTTATTACCGCTCCTCAGGGATCTCATCAAATCCCCTGATAATGCTCGCTGTCTTCGGACTGGCTGTGGCCGTCATCCTCCTCCTCTACGGTGTAAAGATACGGGGATTCAGCAAGGCTGTGGAGAGCGTGGAAGGTATCCGCTGGGCCGGGGACAACTGGATTCCGCCGAAGCTTTTTACCGGTACATACCAGGTCGAAGGCAAGGTGCCGAAGGACCTGCATCCCATCGAGGTGTCCATCCTATTATCGATGCCTCTTCAGCATTCGGTTGTCATCATGCTGGAAGGACTGAAGGAACAGGGAGTCATCGAATTAATCGAGGAAGCACCTCTTAAGATACGGGTACTCAAAGAGCCCCGGGAGGAAACAGGCGTACAGGAAGGTTCCTACGAAAAAGAGTTCATCGCCTGTTTCGACACGGAAGGATTCCTGGATTCGAAAAAACTGGCGGATTTTTTTGAAGTGGTTATCGTCTATCTCCAGGAAAAAATCTGGGACTGCGACATCGAAGCGACCAAAGCGTATTACCAGGCCAAACTGGAAGGCACCGGGGATTCACTAAAACGGGAACGTTACTATCCCCATTACTGGTTCTACTATCACAGATTTTATCATGATCAGGTTTATTATTCTGGAATGCACCTCCCCGGGGAGTTTTCCTCGGGATACCAGGAGTTCATGGCATCCTCATCGTGCTTCAAGGGATGTTTCAGCCCTCCCCAGCTGCAATCCGGATCCTTAAGCGTATGTTACTCGGCCTGTCACAATGCGTGCCATTCGGCCTGTCACTCCGCCTGTCATTCCGCCTGTCATTCCGCCTGCCATTCCGCGTGTCACTCGGCGTGCGTTTCAGGAGGAGCCCATTGAACCGGAAGGAGCTTGCATGGATCGACACCTTCATACGCGGACCCGGCAGGTACATGTATGCCCGGAAGGAAGACAATGTCATTATCGTGCCGCCCAACCGGGTGTACAAGGGCAATGACACTGCCGTGGCCATCATCCAGGCACTTAAAAACGGAAAGAGCATCCGGAAGCTGCCTATTCCTGAAGGAGAGCCCTGCTCCCAGGTACACTCTTTTTTTACGGAGCTCAGGAGCATTATTTCCGGGGATACTCCTGCAGGGGACGCAGGTATCGAACGGATACCCTACACCTTCTCCTACACCACCCTGCCTGTTCTCGGGGAAATCGCTGTGACCTACCGGTGCAACAACCGGTGCACCTTCTGCTACGCCGGGTGCGGACCATGTTCGGCCCCGCCCGATACCGGCCGGGAGATGACTTTGAAGGAGATACAAACCGTTATCGATGTGTTCCGCAGCAAGGCGAAAATTCCCTTTTTCTCCTTCACCGGGGGAGAACCCCTTTTGCGGAAAGACCTGGAACCTATGATACGATATGCCCGGTCCAGGGGCTTCCGGGTAAACCTTATCACCAATGCAACCTTGGCGGACAGAAAGCGGGCCCGGAAACTGTTCCGAGCGGGGTTACGCACCGCCCAGGTAAGCATCGAGGGCACCTCTCCGGAAGAGCACGATCTTCTTACCGGAAAGTCCGGTTCGTTTAAGGAAACCCTTAAAGGTATCCGCTTTCTACAGAAAGCGGGTATACGGGTGCAGACCAACACGACGATTAACGGTATAAACAGGGCCGCTGTAGTCGCCCTGCCATTGTTCCTTAAAGACCTGGGTATCGACACTTTCGCTATGAACCTGTATATTCCCGGGGGAAACGGGGACCATGTTGGAGATCTGTTTCTCTCATACAGCGACATCGGCCCCATCGTGGACCAGGTCCGTAAAAAGGCGCAGGACCTTGGGCTCACTTTTTACTGGTACTCCCCGGTACCATACTGTTGGTTCAACCCGGTTGCCCGGGGATTCGGCAATAAATCCTGCGCTGCCATGGACGGTCTGATTTCGGTGTCCCCCTCGGGAAATGTTCTTCCATGCTCATCCTACCCGGAATCTATGGGGAGCCTCCTGACAAAAGATTTCGAAGATGTATGGTTCTCACGGCGGGCCCGGTATTTTAAGAACAAGAAGTTCGCACCGGAAGAATGCACAGGGTGTGACCGGTTTTCCCCATGCCAGGGCGCCTGCCCGCTCTACTGGGAGTATAAGGGAACAAGCGAACTAAAGAGGAGGAATGTATGTGCCCGCGTTACCTGATTCCCGGGTTTTCCTTACCGGTTCGTATTGTTGCGTTCCTCGTCCTTGCAGGAACCGGAATCTACCTGCAGCTCTTTGTGCATGGCAGGTTTTTCCCCGGCGGGTTCGCCCTTGTTGCTGCAATCCTCTTTCTTCTTACCCGGAAATACAAGAACAAGCCCATGGACTTGGGGTTCGAAGACTGGAAACCCGTTTCCATGAACGAGTTTAAGCGGATCCTGGACAATTTCGAAAAAACAAAACACGCCAGGTATTCCGTTCTGTACCGGACATGGCTGGGCGTAGTGCTCCTTGTTATCCTCGTCATCAGCACCGGCATATTGAGCCTGGCCGATGCGGGTCTGCTGCCTGTGTTTACCATGGACCTGGCTATTCTCATCATCCCGGTTTTTTTAAGCGGTTCCATCAAACTGTGGATTCCGGGAATGCTGAAGATGAAAATGGACACCTTCCAACCCGTCGTCGAGAAGATGGAGGGCCGGGAATCGGTGGTACTCACCCCCTACCTCCGACTGGACAGGGACAGCGACGGGCGGCAGATTCCGGAAGACGTGAGATTAATGATCGAACTGAAACGTAATCCCGAGGATTTCGTAGGCGTACAACTTCAGGTGGCTGTCAACAACGGCCCCAACGGTGCGGTTCCCTACATGTACGCCGTCTTCCTGTGTAATGAAAAAGGGACAACCTTTACCGTGCTGAACAGCTACCGTTACGGCAATTTCATCAAGGAACCCGGTGGCGATGGGGAATACCGGTACATCGTCATCAGGCAGAACACCGAGAGTGGAGGGTATCATACGACACGGGAGGATATTGTTCGTCTCTTCGGCATAATAATGAAAGCCCTGGAAAAGATTGGCTGATCCTGGAGACCCGCATGTTCCGGCAATCCGGTCCGTTGCCTGAGCCGCGAACAGGAAGGAACCCCGGGCAAGGCAGCCGCAGCAGTCCCTCTTGCCGGGTGGAAATGAAAAGATCCTTATCCCGTACCGTTTAACTCCGCTATAGTATCAAACATAGAGACAATGTTCTCCGGGGGGACATCGGCCATAATATTATGGACCTGCTGGAACACGAAACCGCCTCCCTGCTGCAGTATCTCACAGCGCTGAAGAACATGTTTCCGGATTTCCTCGGGCGAACCGTCAGGCAGCACCTGCCGGGTGTCGCAGCCTCCGCCCCAGAGACACAGCCTTCCGCCAAAGTCCTTTTTAAGGCCTTCGGGTTCCATGCCTGCTGAACTGGTCTGAACAGGATTGATCGCATCCAGCCCGGCGTCAATCAGGTCATCCAGTAGCGGCCGTATCCCTCCGCATGAATGAAGCTGTACTTTAACGTCTCCCAGCTTTTTAGCATATTTCCAGATTTCCCGATGTCTCGGTTTGAAAAATTCTTTGTACATGGCAGGCGAAATCTGAGGCCCCTGCTGCATCCCCAGGTCATCTCCGAAAAGCACCATATCCACATAGGGGGCGACCACGGGTATGAATTTTTCGAGATTCCGTTTATACAGTTCTGTAAGATTGTCCAGCAATCTGTGGGCATCCCGGGGATCCGCTCCAAGGAGCATATAGAACCCTTCTATTCCGCAGAGGAAGCAGGAGAACTCCAACAGGTTCCCTCCAAAAAGAAATATGATATAGCGGTCAGTGGATTCTCTTAAGTTTTTCGCTCCCTGTCTCAGGCTGTCCAGATCAATTCTTCCCAACTGGGGCGGTGTCGGTACAGACCACATCACATCGGACAATGCTTCGATCAGATCCAGCTTCCCTTCCGGTACACCATCTTTGTACGGCCAGAATATCTGGTCGAAATATATCATCCCTTCCCGCTGGATCCCTGCTTCCTCTCCCGAAGGTGCTTTAAGCACCCAGTTTCCGTTTCTTTTTTCGATATCCACCCAGGCTGGTACCAGCACATCTGTTCCATCCGGCATTTTCCACTCTTTCCAGTCGGTATCTTCAAGAGCGAATCCCCTGCCCATTTCGATTGTGTCTATTCCGAACCGCTCGAGAACATCATCATCTATGATCGCAAGCTGCTGGATCATGTCATATATTTTGATCGGCACCTTCGGAAGATCCAGGTAATCCCGTAATTTTCTGTATGCCATTGCCATAATGCCGCTGCTCCGGTGGCCTCCGAAATCTATTGGGACCCTGTCCGGTTCGATATGATTTACCGCAGCTGCTACACGCTCTCTGCTCGTCATTTGAGTTGCTCCTGTTATCGTAAAGCTTCGTCACACATGGTTAAATAGTTTTCCAAAGGAATGTAGCTCGGAATAGAGTTGCCCGCGCCTACAGCGAACCGCCCCCCTGGAGCGCATTTTTCAATCACGTTCCTCACATAGTTTCTCAGTTCATCAGACCGATACGTAGAAAGTTTATGTACGTCTATTCCACCAAGGAGTCCTATACGATCTCCCCATTTTTGTTTGTATTCCCAGACAGGCATCAGGTTGTCCTGGAAAGAGTGTTTTGCATCAATCTTAATATCCTCGATGAATTCCTCCATGAAAATGTCAATCTTGCCGCAGCTGTGAATATAGTAAGGCTTGCCTTTCGCATGAATCATGTCTGAATACTTCTTATGCCATACCAGAAAATACTTCCGTATGTCCCCGGGAGGGAGGAGAGTCTGGGTGTTGAACCCCAGGTCTTCCCCCTGAAATATTACCGACACATTGTCAAACTGCAGAAGACGTTTATTATAATTAAAAATGAGTTCACCAAGTTTATCTGCAGTTGCCTTTATCAGATCCGGATCATCGTGGAGGAGGTAGCACAGCCCTTCATAGCCGAGGAGACGTGAGGTGTGCTCGTATACACCGCCTGCGTGACACGTTACAAAGCCTAATCCATCAGGTAAATGCGAGCACATATATTCATGGATATAAAAATCACTGTCCTTTATCACCGGCCAAGGATATTTTTCGAAATCTTCCCATGTCTTTATAACCCCCGGTTCCATTCCCTGCCAGGCCCTGTCATGGTTTTCAGTGCTTTCTGCAGTGTCTTTTGTTATATGGGATACCGCAGGCAGATCCAGACTGACTTCCACCCTCACGAAGTCGTACCCCATGTGGTACCAGAATGCTATCTGGTTGTCCAGCCATGCGTCGATCGTTGATGTATTCTCTTCAGAAAAATCCATTTGACCGCCCATGTATTCATCCTTGTCGGATGTTTCGACCCATTCTCTTTCCAGCATATCTTCCACGATCGGCTTCATAAGAGTATTGTCAACAAGGTATTCCTCCATGGGGGGTTTATCAGGAACTATTTTCCCGCTGACAGCATCCAGAAACCTGCCTATATCCGGTTTAGGTTTATCAAGTGGTACATTGAATTTTTTCATGCACATCTCCAGGGAATCAATTATTTTTCAGCTGTTATGGTAAATCCTCTGACAAATTGCTTTTGCAGTGTCAGCAGGATGATAATCGTCGGAACAGCCGCAATAGCAGCACCGGCCAGGTACACCGTTGCCGGTACACCGCCCCGGCTGCCCATAAGCTTGGATAACGCCGTCATTACCGGCCTGTACCGTTCAGACAGGACAAGTCCGAAAAGCAGATCATTCCATGTCCAGATGAATTGAAAAATGAACACAACCGTAAATGCCGGAACGGACATTGGCAGGAATATTCTGAAAAATGCTCCCCAGGATGATGCTCCATCGACTTTGGATGCATCGAATATTTCCCGTGGAATGGTAAACGCATAATTCCGGTATACAAACAGCGCGAAAGGCACACAGATCCCCACATAAATAATGATAAGTCCCGTTCGGGTGTCAAATAGCCCGAGGGAACTGAGAAAAATATAGAGAGGAATGAGAAACATCTGAAACGGAAACAGATTCCCGATAAAGATACTTATAAACCAGGTCTGGGGTTTACGCAGTCTGAGAAATACCAGGGAAAACGCTGCCATGGCCGCTATAAATGCCGATCCGACACCGGCGGAACCTGCATAAAGAAGACTGTTAAAAAGATTTCTGACAATTTTCGCTTTCTGCAGGGCATATCCAAAATTAAACCACAGATTACCGGGGATGTTCTTCAATTGCGGGAGTTGCCAGAAAGACAGTTCTGCAAAATCTTCAGGACTTTTTAATATAGTAATGAATGTTGTCAGGAAGGGGAAAACCCAGACAAGAGCAAAAAGCGTCAGTACCAGATAGATTAAGGTTTTAACAAGTGCTTTATTCATTTCCGTTCTTTCCTCTTCCCTTTCGTCCCGGTAGACACGAGGTACCTGTAGGTCAATGCAAGGGTAATAATAGAAATGATGACCGCAATGGCCGACCCAAGACCCATACGGAACAACAGGAATGATTCCCGGTAGAGAGAGATAGCCAGTGTTTCAGACGCTCTTCCCGGACCTCCTTGAGCCATAACCCAAGGAATATCGAACATCCTTATAGTGTTGATAACTGAGTTTGCTACCACCAGCAGAGTAATCGGAGCGAGAAGGGGAAATTTAACATGCCTGAACACCTGGCTTCTGTTTGCGCCGTCGATCATCGCGGCTTCGATCGGTTCCTTTGGTATTGTTTCTAAACCAACGAGAAAGAGAATGAGATTGAGACCCAAAAACTGCCAGGTCCATACACCGATCATAAGAAAAGTATTTATCTCAGGGTTTGTGATAAGTGCCGGTGCTGATGTACCGGCCGAAAGAAAAATGAAATTAAGTGCACCTTTCTGACTGGCCAGGACACGATGCCAGAAAATACCTGCAATCGTCGGAGAAAGTGTAGAGGGGATGAAAAAAATCACCCTGAACAATGTCTGCATTTGAATTCTTTTGATAAGTAGGGCGATCATGAGAGAAAGACCCACGGGAAAAAAAAGGGTACCTACGACCCAGAATGTCGTGTTCTTGATCGCATTCACCAATTCCGGTGTGGAAAATACTTTGATATAATTTTTCAGTCCCACCCATTCCGGCGGATTGATCAAATCCCACTTTGTAAAACCGAGATATATTGTATAACCTACGGGAACGAGTTCTGCCAGTGCAACGAGGGCCAGGGCAGGGATCAGGAAGAGATATGGATTTTCCCCTTTTATTCCTTGCTTGATCATCATCTTCCCCCAAAACGTTTAGGTTAAAAAAACACGGCCCTCGATTAGTGAGGGCCGCGCGCAACGTCTCTGCAATTACAGTTTAATAGGAAACTCCGTAATTCGGCCAGACTTCTTTAGCCTTGGCTTCGATGCTTTGAAGGATATCCATGTATTCACCGGGGTTCACAAGCATCCGGTTAAATTCATCCACAGCATGTTCCACAATCTCTACAGGTGTGGCTTCCCAGAAACGGATGAGTTTCGTAGGATAGTTTTCCAAAAGTTCGTATTCGTAAGCGAGTACCGGATCGTCCGCTTTAATCATGTCCATGGTTACATTGAGGGTAGATGCAAAACGAAGTTCTCCCCAAAGGATATCGGCGGCACTCTGGGAACTTGCATACCACTTCATCCATGCTTTAGCGAGATCGAGATTAGGTGTATTTTTACCAACGCATAGAGGTGACACCTCCAGAATGATTGCACCGGCCCCCCGGTCCGTGACAGGCGGCAGTATCATAAGACCGTAATCTTCATTGGGTTTGAGCCCCTGCTGTTGCAGAATACCGCCATACCAGTCCCCAAAAGGAGCCATTGCCAGGGTCCCTTCTTTCATCATCCGGGGAATATCTTCTACATATGTTGCGTCCATTGGTGCAAAATATCCATTGTCAAGCCAGGATTTCCAGATCTCCATGGCCTTGACCATTGTTGCATCGGTGTAATGTGCTTTGCCGTTCATCAGGTCAGTATAGAATTCATGATCGATCCGATAGAGAATTTCCTGAGGCACGATAAATGAGGTCCACCGTGAACTTCCGATGGTATTTCCGATTCCGCTTATGCCGTTTTCCTGGAATGCAGCCAGTTGGTTTTCCAGTTCGGCCCAGGTCTTGGGCGGTTTAAATCCCATTGCCTCATATGCCGGGATCGAGTAATACCAAACCCAGTATCCGGTGTTGAATGGAAGGGCATACGGTACACCGTCAAGGGTAAGTGCCTCCTTGATTCCCGGTGCGAAATTGTCGCCGACTTCCGCCCATACATCGCTTAAGTCAGCGATGAGATCTGCGTCCATCAGTTCCTGTGCGCGATAGCCGAACCACCATTTAAATACAGCCGGAGCCCTGTTGGTTCCGAGATCCACCTTTACCCGGGATTTATAAACCTGAGTTTCGAATTCCGTCGGGATCCCTTCGATTCCGATATCCGCTTTTGATGCCTGTCCGAAATGTTCCCAGATCGACTGCCACTCCGGGTTATCGTGGGCAATCTTTATTTCTCCTTTCAGCGCCATTTCCTTTTTTTCGCCGCTTGCGGCGGCTTCAGGCGTCTCCTGCTTTCCACCGGCAAACAACGCAGTTGAAATCAGAAGCAGTAAAGTAAGGGGAACAAGCACAATTCTTCCAAACTTTTTCATACATCCTCCTTAAAAGTTTATTGTTAAGAATTGTAATATCCTAACATGGTTTAGTTACTTGTCAAGTATTTTAATTTAATAAATATAGTCTTTTAACTTAATTATTAACCAATAGTAACTTAATCCAGGTTTTTCGCTTGACACCTTAATTGGATTGTGGATAAATACAAATGATAATGAAACCAACATTGAAGCACATAGCAAAAGAAGCGGGTGTGTCCACGGCAACTGTTTCTATGGTACTCGCAGGAAAAGGAAAAATTTCCGTGGCTGTACAAAAGCAGGTGCTCGAAGCGACAAACAGGATCGGGTATAAGAAATCCTTCCGAACAGGCTCACTAAAAAGCAGTGCCGTTCAATATGTTGCGGTCCTGGCATATGCATCCTTCAATTACCAGTGGAATTTTGTACAGCCCTTTGTAGCCAGTATCGAAGAGTACCTGATCCAGCGGAATTATTATCCAATTCTGTTCTTTATGTCTCCGAGTTCCTCTTCAGAACGGGTTTTCAACAGGGTAATGTCCTCCGGTGCTTCGGCTGTCATTGTAATACACTACACAGACAAAGCCTTATTCCAGCAGTTTCAAACATACGGTATCCCGGTTGTTTTACTAAATAACAATAACCTGCAAAAAGAATTTCACAGTGTGTGCGTGGATGATTTCCAGGGAGCCTACGAAGGTACCCAATATCTCATTGAGCTAGGACATAAAAACATACTGTACCTCGAATTTGAACGGCCGGACCAGCCGGCTGTGGTAGCGGACAGGTTTATTGGCTTTAAGAAAGCTATAGACGAAGCGGGCATCACGTTTTCCGAATGTCAGCGTATCACCGTTGGTCTCGATGACTACGATACCCTGTTTAAGAAACTGGATGCCACGCTGCATACATGCGAAGATATAACAGCCCTGTTCGTCCACGACGATTATTTTGCCGCCAGAGTACTTTCCGTTCTGGAAAAGCTTGGGAAACACATACCCGACGATCTATCAATCATTGCTCCGGGAGACGTTCTTTCCTTTGATGAGCCTTTTACTCCCCAGATAACCACTATGAACATTAACACAGGGATCATGGGGGAGCATGCTGCCAGGCTTGTTATCTCCACCCTGGAACAGGAGCCGGAAAGCATCCATGTATTGAAAATCAAAGAACAGCTTATAGACAGGGGCTCCTGCAGAGCACTCACTTAAGAAGCTTTTTCACCCCCCTCTCCATTTCATCCCCGATGGATGAAGGATCCTCCGCCCGGGCCTCCCTAAGGATATCCACGAAGTAGCTTCCGGCTATCACCGCGTGTACGTGAGATGACAGCATGTCCACCTGTTCTCTCGTGCGTACTCCGAAACCGGCCAGCACCTGTACACCCCGTGACGAGAGACGGTCAAGAAAACCGGTTACCTTCTCATCGATGGAAGTGATCTTCCCGGTGATGCCTCTCCGGATTGCCACGTACACGTACTCAGGATGTTCCGCAAGAATTTCCTCCACCCTTTTTTCCTCGAGAAAAGGGGTGATTACAGGTATCGCGTAAAGCCGCCGGGACCGGGCTTGTTCAAAGAGCCCTTCGTCCATCCCGGGAACCAGGTCCGGGACGACTACACCTGCAGCACCGGCACCCTTAACACCATCGAGAAACCCTCCGACACCTTTTGCAATGACAACGCTTGCATAGGACATGATGAAGACCGGGGTTTTCACAGTACTGCAGATTTCCCGGACCAGGTCGAAACCTCCCTTCGTGGTAAACCCTGCATCCAGCGCAGAGGTGCATGCCTCCTGGATCGACGGGCCGTCCGCCGAGGGATCGGAAAAGGGAAACTGCACCTCCAGGTAGGCTGCCCCTCCTTCTGCAAGCCCCAAGGCCGCTTCAAGGGAGCACCTTCTATCCGGGTAGTACGCTACCATGTGGGCCATCAGGTTAGTCTTCATAGGATTCCACCTCGGATTTAAGGAATTCCAGCCATGGTTCAGGGGATAGTTGCTTTGCCGAAATAAAAATGTCCTTATCTCCCCTGCCGGACATGTTGACGATAATCGCCCTGTCCCGGGGACATTCCCCGGCGAGTTTAATAACGGAGGCGCCTGCGTGGGCGGACTCCAGGGCGAAGATGAGGCCTTCGTTCCGGGCAAAGAAACGTACCGCATCCAGGGCTTCTTTGTCCGTTGCCGATGTGAACTCCACCCTTCCCGATTCTCCTAAGAACGCAAGCTGGGGTCCTATACCGGGGTAGTCCAGACCTGCGCTCACCGAATGAGTGGGCAGCACCTGGCCGTCTTCGTCCAGGAGAAACCGGCTCCTGTACCCGTGGACGATACCGGTCCTTCCTTTCCCGTTCATTCTGGAAGCGTGCATACCGGTTTCCAGTCCTAAGCCACCTGCTTCCACGCCGACCAGTTTCGGAGAAGATTTATCCAGGAACGGAGCAAAAAACCCGACGGCATTGGATCCTCCCCCGACACAGGCGATCATGGCGTACACATCCAGGTCCAGGCCTTCCGCCTGCTTTTTCGTCTCCTTCCCGATTACCGACTGGAACTCCCGCACCATATCCGGGTACGGGGACGGCCCCAGGGCCGATCCCAGGAGATAATGGGTGGTCCCATAACTCCCCGCCCAGTCCCTCAAGGCTTCGTTTACCGCATCTTTTAATGTTTTTGCGCCGCTGGTGACCGGGACCACTTCGGCTCCGAAGAGTTCCATGGCAAACACGTTGGGACGCTGCCGCCGGATATCCACTTCCCCCATGTACACCCGGCACTGAAGCCCCAGTTTCGCGCACACCGCGGCGGTTGCCAGCCCGTGCTGGCCTGCTCCTGTTTCGGCGATGATACGCTTCTTGCCGATCCGTTTTGCCAGGAGTGCCTGGCCTACGGCGTTGTTGATCTTGTGGGCCCCGGTATTGGCAAGTCCTTCGAGCTTGATGTAAATCCTGCCCCCGCCGAGTTCCCTGGTGGCATTCTCCGCGAATACCAGGGGTGTGGGTCTGCCTATGTAGGTTTTACAGATTTCGTCGAACTCTCTCTGAAAAACCGGATCGGATCCGGCATCCCGGAACGTCTCTTCCAGCTCTTCCAGGGCGTGGCGCAGCACCTCCGCCACGTACCGCCCTCCGAATTCTCCGAAAAACCCGTTATGCTGAACCATATGCTATCTCCCGAAAGAATTGTTTCATTTTATCCCTGTTCTTGATGCCCGGTCCGGACTCGAGACCGCTGGATGCATCCACCAGCTCGGGCTGATACTTTTTTATCGTTTCCCGGATATTATCCGGATGTAAGCCCCCTGCAAGCCAGAGGGGCTTGCGTTGCGCGGACATGATCACGAGAGATTCATCGATTCCCCTGCCTGTACCTCCGTACCGTTCCGCCGCATACGCGTCCACCAGGACCCTGGGACACCGGTACTCATCGATATAATCTGTGCTCTCTTCCCCGGCGATCCGCAAAGCTTTGTAATAAGGAAACGCCATGTAAAAACAGGCCCCGGGATCCTCGTTACCGTGGAACTGTACGACATCGATGTGCCCGTCGCCTATCAATCCCGCTATCTCTTCCGGGAGTAGAGCGCCCCTTTCCAGCACCACGACACCGGCCTTGAGGGCCCGTGTTTTTCCCAGGGACCTGACAACCTCCGGGCCGGTCCTCCGGGGAGAAGGGGCGAAAATGAATCCCAGGATATCCGCACCGAGATCATCGGCAAGCTTTACATCCTCCTCCCTGGTGAGGCCGCAGACCTTAACCAGGGGCCTGCCTATTTTTTTTCCTGCGTAGAGATCCTTCCAGAATCGCACCGGCCTGGAAACGGTAAACCCGGCCTTGATCTCCCCGATGCGCTCCGGTTTTCGAACCACCGTTTCCCCTACCAGGATTCCGCTGAAACCGGAGGAGAGGGCGAATACCGCGTCTTCCTTCGACGTAATACCCGACTCGAACACCAGCTCCGGTTCCCAGGAGACCGCCGATCGCACGATAAGGGGGTGGCAGGGATCCACTTTGAACGTCTTCAGGTCCCTGCTGTTAATGCCCACCAGTTCCGGCTTCAAATCCGAAACCTTCTCCACTTCTTCTCTCGAATGGACTTCTACAAGCGCTGCCATTCCGAGATGCCTGGCAAGGTTGTGCATCCTGTTCAGCAGATCCTTATCCAGCACCGAAGCGATAAGGAGTACTGCATCCGCCCCGGCCCGGAAAGAGACATGGATATCCTCCTCATCCAGGAGAAAATCTTTACGCAGAACCGACAGGTCCGGAAGTTTTTCCTTGACCTTCATCAGGTCAAGGAGGGACCCGCCGAAGTAGTCTTCCTCCGTAAGAACTGAGACAGAACGAACCCCTTTCGAGGCGTATAACCGGGCCTGTTCTTCCGCATCCAGGGCAGAAGCGATTTTCCCTTTCGACGGAGACTTCCGTTTTATCTCGCAGATGAGAAAGGGATACCTCCCGAAGGGCACGACCGGAACCTGCCGCTCCCGGGGAACGGGAAGACCCTGGGTGTGGCCCGAGGCCCGGATGCGCTTTTCCCGGTCCTCCAGGATACGCGAAAGGATGGTCACAGCGACTCCGCTTCCTTCCTGATCTGTTCTATCTTTTCCGTTACCTTTCCCAGGGCAAGGGCGTCCCTTGCCGTATCAAACCCTGCTTTAATCGATTCCGCCATACCAAGCACATAGAGGGCAGCACCGGTATTCACCAGCACCGCGTCCCGGACCGCGGGGAACCCGGTGCCCGCCAGGACCGTTTCTGCAATCCCGGCATTCTCCGCCGCTGTTCCGCCGGAAAGTTCCTCAAGCCGGTACGAGGGAAGACCGAGCTCTGCAGGATCGAATTCGGTTTCCTCCATATTCCCTTCATGGTCAACAGATACGATTTTTGTCGGTGCAGTAACGGAAATTTCATCCAGCCCGTCACTGCCATGAACAACAAGAGCCCGCTTGATGCCCAGGAAATGCGCCGCTTCCGCAACAGGCAGGCAGAACTTTTCATCGAATACCCCTATCATCTGGTATTCAGCACCCGCCGGGTTGACCAGGGGTCCTAAGAGATTCATAATCGTCTTTATCCTCAGGTCCCTCCGCACCTTCGCCGCGTGGCGCATGGCGCTGTGATAAATAGGAGCATAGAGGAATGCGAATCCTGTTTTATCCAGGAGTTTCACAGATTGATCCGGAGTGATATCAACGGGAATACCCAGCTCGCGGTAAAAATCCGCACTGCCGCTCTGTGATGAAATCGCCCTGTTACCGTGCTTGGCGACCCTGGCACCGCAGGCAGCCGCTGTCAGCGCCGCCAGGGAAGAGATGTTGAACGTCCCGAGTCCGTCCCCACCGGTACCGCAGGTGTCCAGAACCGGCGAGGGTATCCCCGTAAGGGGCGTACATTTCTCCTTGAGGACCCTGGCGCATCCTGCTATCTCTTCAGCAGTAATACCCTTCCCGTTCAATGCAACCAGGTAAGCGGCCGTCTGGGATTCCGTAAGGTTCCCATCGGTCAACTCGTGCATGAACCCTTCGGAGCTCTCCTGGCTTAAGTTCCCGCCGTTGATGACCTTCACGAGCATCTCCGTCACCCGGAAAGGCTCCCTTTTGTACCGTAGAAAATTGGACATCACTTTTCTGCCGAACTCGGAGGCTATGGATTCCGGATGAAACTGGATACCCTCAATATCGTATTTCCGGTGACGGATTCCCATGATTTCACCGTCAAGGCTCCGGGCGGTTATTTCAAGTTCTTCCGGCAGGGAGGCTTCCTCCACAACGAGGGAGTGGTACCGGGTGAACACCGATGGGCTGGGAAGGGTCCTGAAGAGTCCCTTACCGTCGTGGCGAATATCTTCGGCCTTACCATGGACGATCCTCTTTGCCTGGACAATGGTTCCGCCGAAGGCCGCGGCAATTGCCTGGTGACCCAGGCACACTCCCAGGATGGGAATACGGCCCGCAAAGGTACGGATGATTTCCACGGAAATACCGGCCTGTTCCGGCCTGCCCGGCCCGGGGGAGATGATGATCCCTTCCGGATCGAGTTTCTCGGCATCCTGCACCCGCATCACATCGTTACGGATTACCCGTACTTCTTTATCCGTAAGTTCTTTCACATACTGGTAGATGTTGTAGGTAAAGGAATCGTAGTTATCGATAATAAGGTACATCCTGCTACACCTCCACACCGACAGCGTTTCCCAGGGCCCGAAGTTTTTCTCCCGTCTCTTCGTACTCCCTCTTCGGAGTGGAATCGAGAACAATTCCGGCCCCTGCCTGGAGGATAAGGAGGTCATCTTTTTTCAGGGCACTCCGGATGGTAATGCATGTATCCAGGCTGCCTCCTGGTTCCACATAGCCCACAAGGCCCGCATAGAACCTCCGGGGCTCCCCCTCGAGGCCGTCGATCACCTGGATAGCTTTTATCTTGGGCGCCCCGGAAACAGTACCTGCAGGAAAAGTCGCCCGGATGGCATCCGCACCGGTGGCACCGTCCTTAAGGCGTCCTTCCACCTGGGACACGATATGGATTACGTGGGAGTAGTATTCGATTCCCATGAACTCCGTCACCTCTACACTTCCGGGCTCGCAGAACCTTCCCAGGTCGTTCCGGGCAAGGTCCACCAGCATCAGGTGCTCCGCCCGTTCCTTCTCATCGCCTAACAGCTCTTTTTCCAGCTCCCGGTCTTCATCGGCGTTCTTTCCCCTCCTCCTGGTACCCGCGATAGGACGGATGGTCACCTTCTCGTCCTTTACTTTTACATGAACCTCCGGGGAAGAACCGAAAAGCTGAAACGATCCGAAATCGAGATAAAAAAGGTAGGGAGAGGGATTTGATGAGCGTAAGTTTTTATACGCTTCCAGGGCGGGAAGATCGGTCTTTATCCTGATCCGTCTGGAATAGACCCCCTGGAGGAGGTTCCCTTTAACTATTTCCTCTTTAACCTTTTCTACGGCCGAAAAGAAATTGATCTTCTCCGCGTTGCTCAGGAGAACGGTAGTGTCATAAGTCTGTTCTTTTACCGACAGGTAATTGAAGTTCAGGTCATTGATCTTTTCCTCTGTCTCCTGGATGGCCGTTGCAAGATCTATTTCGTGCTCTTTGTAGTTCAGTCCCACCAGGTAGAGAACATCCGTGTAATGATCGAAGATGATAAACACATGCCCGAAGAGGAATTCCCCGTCCGGCAGATCGAGAGGGTCGTTCTTTTCGTAGAATTTGATGGTATCGCACATGGAAGCGAATTCATAGGAAAGGAATCCGATACCCCCCGCAGGAAGGGGAAGATCCTGGTGCAGGGACCTGTGCTGGTTCGCGAAGTAGAGAAGCACATCCAGGATATCCTGTCCTTTGCTCCGCACGGTTTTTACCGTTCCATCCGCTGTCAGGGTAATGGCGTCTCCCCGCTGGGTGACCCGGAAAGCTTCTTTCACCAACAGGATGGAATACCGTTCTTTCCCCTTTTTAAATGAAGACGATTCCAGGATAACCCGGGCATCCAGTTTCCGGGCCAGGGCATACGGGGTAAACCGCTCTCCGGAAATGATTTTTATGATACTGTCGTCCCTTACATTTTTCGTGCTCGCTGCCAACGTTTGAACCTCCATGTAAAAAAAGCTGCCCCGGCTTTTCAGAGCCTGCACAGTATGACTTACGAGTTACTCCTGCCACCACCGGAAAGGACATGTGTTTCTATCTATAGTAACACTCGTGGAGGTACAATACCGCTCATTCACAGATTTGTCAATACGGAAAAGTGATGTGGAGTAGTATATTAAGATCCTTCCAATTTCCGGAGAACGTATAAAATCCTTTCTATGGAACTCTCAATCTCCTGATTGGTGGTCATCCTGCCTGTGGAAAATCGCAGTGTCCCTTTCGCCCATTCAAGGGGAACATGCATCGCCCTGATAACATCCGAAACTTCAACCCCTTCGGCATGGCACGCAGCACCGGCCGAGGCCGCTACTTGTTCCTTGATTTCGGAAAGGAGTTTATTTGCTTCCATTCCATGGAAGCTCACATTCAAAGTATTAGGCAGTCGTTTCTCCGGATGTCCGTTTACCTTTATATCCTGCCATTTATCTTTCAATCCTTTATATAACCTGTCTCTCATTTCCTTCATATGCAAAGCGTTTTCTCTCAAATCTCTACTTGCTATTTCACAAGCTTTACCAAGCCCTACAATTTCAATGACATTTTCCGTTCCCGGCCTCCATCCTCTTTCCTGTCCAGCTCCATGGACAAAATTTTCCAATTTCACTCCATTTCGAATATACAGTGCACCAATGCCCTTAGGGGCATATACTTTATGGCCGGCTATTGAAAGCAGATCAACGCCGAGAACAGTGACATCGGTGGGTATTTTACCAATGGACTGAGCAGCATCTGTGTGAAAAAGGATTCCCCTTTTTTTAATGATTTCAGCAATTTCTTCAATGGGTTGTATCGTCCCTACTTCGTTGTTAGCGTGCATAATGGTGATGAGAACCGTTTCCGATGTAATTGTCTTTTCCACATCGCTGATATTAATCATTCCGTACTCATCCACAGGAAGATATGTTACCTGAAATCCCTTTTTCTCCAGGTACTTGCATACTTTGATTACCGCCGGATGTTCTATTTCCGAGGTGATAATATGATTACCGTTTTCCAGTTGAGATAACGCTACTCCTTTGATAGCGTAGTTATTCGATTCTGTTCCTCCGCTGGTAAAAATGACTTCATGGGGCTTACAATTTATCAGGTTTGCTACATGATTACGTGCTTCTTCAACTGCTGTCTTTGCCTTGATACCATACCAATGCGAACTTGAAGGATTACCGAAATGTTCTTCTAAATAGGGCCTAATAGCTTCAATAACTTCAGCAGCATGAGGTGTCGTTGCATTGTAATCAAGATAAATTGGCTTCCTTCGGTCCATCTGTTCGTCCTGCTCCACCCGTCTTTTTAAAAGACCATACTTTTGTCTGCCCATAGTGTCCATTCCGTCAGTTCATTCAAAGTGCTGCGTCTTGCTCCGTCAGACAGCTCCTCTTCAGTTATTCCCCGCGCATCCATACAGGTACCACAAACGCCGATTTCTCCTTGTCGACGCGTTATACCTTTGAGCATAACCTCTATATTGTAGTAGCCTTGGGGAACTTTCTGTGCTTTCTTTGCGCATGAGGCAGCGTCACCAAGGAGAAACAGCTTTACCTCTACACCTTCCTGCTTTGCGAGGGAACCAGCGATCCGTAAACCGTTATAGCTTCTCTCTGTTCCGTAAGGTGGATCGTTAAGAATAATCAATACCTTCATACTTTAGTACCCCATGTGATCATGCAATGTCTTTATGTTTAGAGAACTCAAGTTTATTACCATCTAATTGCCATTCCACTACACCTTGCGAAAGCCGGTAAGCAACTATCCCATTTTTCCGTAGTATTTCTACAGCTCCTTGAGAGAGCACACAATTAGGACCACGGCAGTAGGCTACAACATCCTTATCCTGAGGTAGTAAATTTATTTTCTCTTCCAGTTCCTTGATTGGCAGGGAGACGGCACCTGGAAAATGCCCGGCCATATACTCTTCTTCCGGTCTTACATCCAGAAGCAAAATCTCCCCTCTCTTTACTTTGCCACTAAGCTCTTTGAAACGTACCGTATGGTATTCTTCTGAGGTAAAGAAAGACGATATCGCCAGCTTTATCTCAGAAATATTCTGCTCACCTATTGAAGACAGTCTTCTCCATAGTTCCATACCCATTGGAGTGGCTTTATAAAAGACGAATCTACTCACCTTGTGATCGGTGACCAACTTTGATTTCTTCAATATCTGAAGATGATGAGATGTGGATGCAATACTCATGCTCATTTCCCGAGAAAGATGTTCAACATTTTTTTCAGATTGACAAAGAAGATCGATAAGCTCCAAACGCTTGGGATCGGAGACGGCTTTAACGATTTCAGAAAGTTCATTATAGATTATGTTTTTGAATATTCTTGATATCATATATTCATGATATCATTTGAATATTATAATGTCAAGAGCGGAATCGGAATTTATTTTAATCCGGTGCCGGAAGCCGTGTTCCTGGATCATCTGTATCAGAAAGTCCGCAGTGAGGAAGGGTAATCCTGAGAAAATACTCTATCTCCGGTTTATTGAAGGACACCGGCAAGCTGAACTGTTAAGCCGGAAAATAATGCAGAATCAATGGTATCTTTTTTATAGAACATGCGTGAAGCAAACCGTGCACCTGTTGCCCAAAATCAGCTGTCAAAGTTGACCCTCTTCCATAAAACTGAAGTATCCCTGGGGAGAAAACACCAGGTGGTCCAGGAGTGATATGCCGAGTATCTCTCCTGCGTCTTTTAAACGCCGGGTTACTTCCCGGTCCTCGGAACTGGGCTCTACACTTCCCGAGGGATGGTTGTGGGCAACCACCAACGCCGCTGCATTGCAGCTGATAGCCCGGGAAAACACCTCCCGGGGATGGACCAGGGACCGGTTGAGGATTCCGATGCTTACCACGTGGATTTCCTTTATCTCGTAGGCGCCGTTGAGAGAGATACTGAGGAATGTTTCCTGCTCCCGGTCCGCGTAATGACGGATAAACGGGTACATGTCCCCGGGAGAGGAAATCCTTTTCTGGTCCGGCATAAATCTGCGCCTGCAGAATTCCGTTCCGGCAAAGATGAGACTGGTCTTGGCTGTTCCCATACCCCGGACAGCGGACACAACGGCCACCGGAGGGGGAAATCCGTACATGTCGAACACCTTTACCAGGTCCAGGGCAATGGCCTCTACATTGCGGTCCTTATATCCGCTTCCAATAAGAATTGCCAAAAGTTCCGCGTCGGACAGACTTTCCGCACCTTTCAGCAGCAGCTTCTCTCTCGGTTTTTCATTAACGTTCAACTTGAGAACAGACTCGAAAACGTGATTATTCATATCTAGTACAACTGGAAAAAGGGAACTGCTGCTTCAGAGTTTTTGTTGATTCCTTGAGGTCATACTCGACAGATAAAAAACAATCCGGTATAATGTGCCGAAAGGAGAGCCACCGTATATGAAGCCTACATTGGTATTACTGGCAGCCGGAATAGGCAGCCGCTTCGGCGGATTGAAACAAATCGAACCGGTCGGCTTAAGCGGTGAATCTATAATCGACTTTTCCATCTTCGACGCCTTGCACACCGGATTTGGAAAGGTCGTTTTTGTCATTCGTAAAGAGATCGAAGACGATTTCAGGAAGCATGTAGTTTCCCGGATGGGTGACAGGATAGATTACCGGTTTGCATACCAGGACCTGGAGGATATTCCTGCAGGGTTTACCGTCCCGGAAGGAAGGAAGAAACCATGGGGAACAGCCCACGCAGTGCTATGCGCAGAGTCCCGTGTAGATACCTGTTTTGCCGTCCTTAATTGTGATGATTTTTACGGCAGGGAGAGTTTTAAAATTCTCTCTGCATTTCTCAGTAGTCTCCCGCCGGAATCGCAGCAGGGTGCTCTGGTGGGATTCCCCCTGGTGAAGACCCTTTCCGATTACGGTACCGTGTCCAGGGCGGAATGTATTACAGACAAAAAAGACAACCTCACGGATATCCGGGAACTGACGAAGGTTCAGAAACAGGGAAACATCGTCACTGCCCGTGAACCCGGCAGAGAGGATGAAATAGAACTTTCCCCGGACATCACTGTTTCCATGAACATGTTCGGCTTTACACCTGAAATATTCCATCTTATTCAGAAAGAGTTTGCCATGTTCCTGAAAGAAAGCGGGGATCAGCCGGCTTCGGAATTCTATATACCCAGTGCCCTGGACGTATTGATTAAAAAAAATGAGATGTCCATGAGCGTTCTGCCCACAAAGTCAGCCTGGTTCGGGATGACCTACAAGGAAGATCTTCCCATGGTTAAAAAGAGTATTCGTGACCTTATCGAATCCGGGATGTACCCGGAAAACCTGTGGGACTAAAGGTCCGGATTGATGTGATGAAACCATCTGTCTTTTTCTCCTTTTTTCTGTTGTTGTGTACCTGGGCCATTTTCGCCGACATTCAAGGCGGTGGATCACTTCCTGAGTTTGTACAGCTGCAAAAAACAACTGACGGGAGAACCTACGGAATAACCTATGAAGAGGGATTCTTTGTTACTCCTGACGGGAGCGCGAAATGGGAACACAGGTCCCAGGGTCTCCCCAGGAAAGCGGTGTATCCTTTCGGTGAACTCCTGTATCAGCGGCTCACCTATCTGTACATAGACCCGGAAAACCCGGACCGTATCATTATAACAACTTCGAATGCAGTGTATCTCTCGGAAAACGGTGGGTCTTCCTGGGAACCTGTCCCCTTAAGCTCCCCCTTTAAAAGCGTAATGGTTATCACCTCCGCTGCCATCTCTTCAGACAGGGAGAATTCGATCCTGGTGGGAACCTCTTTCAGCGGTGTATTTGAAACGAGAGACCGGGGGAAATCCTGGACCCGGTTATCAGGCAGGGAGGATATTATATACCGGGGAGCCGGATTTTATGAAGAGATATCGTCCCTCTGCTATTCCAGAACAGACCCGGACCGTATCTACCTGGCGACAGGGTTTGAAAACAGATTGTACAGCCTGGATCGTCCCGGGAGGGTAATGACAAGGATCGACTCCCAGGTCCTGCAGGAGAAGAAGATTTACAGATTGATACCCCAAACGGCATTTGCAGAAAGTGGTCTCCAGGGTATCCGATGTGAAACCGAAGGTTCTGCCTGGCTCTATCTGCCCGATTCCGGGGAGTGGGCATTCCTGGAAAACATACCGTCTCCGGCCTCTCCCCCGGGACAAATTCAAACGAAACGGGACACCGCAGCCGGTAGAACCGGCATCTATCTCTCCCGGTGGAATGCCCGCGGGGAATCCCTCGATGCTCATATCGCTTTTCTTAAGGAGCACGGACTCAATTCAATCGTAATCGACATGAAAGATGATATGGGGGTTGTTACCTACGACTCCGACCTCGAGGTGCCCCGGCAGGCTGAAGCTGTTGCGGATACCCTGAATATAGATGATCTTCTCGAAAAAGCCCACGCTGAAGGGATCTATATTATCGGCAGGATTGTGGTGTTCAAGGACCCGAAGTTCTATGCATTTAAGGATAACGCTTACGCGGTCTGGGACTATGAAGCAGACGCACCCTGGGGCAAACTGTTGGAAGTGGAAGACCCGGAAACAGGAGAGATTTCCTATGAACAGAGGGAATTCTGGGTGGACCCATATGCAGAGGAGGTCTGGAATTATAACATCGCCATTGCCCGGGAACTGGAAGAAAAAGGGATTGACGAGATCCAGTTCGATTATATCCGGTTCCCTACGGAAGGCGATTTCTCAGTTATTCAGTACCGCCACAGAAAAGAGTACATGGGTAAAACCGAGGCAATAGAATCGTTCCTGAAAAAGGCGAGAGAAGCCCTTTCCATACCTGTAAGTGTGGATATTTTCGGATTCAACGGCTGGTACAGAATGGGAAACTGGAACGGTCAGAATATAGAAGTGATTGCCCGGTATGCCGATGTTATCTGCCCCATGTACTACCCTTCCCATTTTCCCGGGGATTTTATGGAAAAAGAACCTTACCTGGACAGGGCGGAACAAATCTACTACCAGGGAACACTCCGGGCACAGGCCATAACAGAAGGGCGTGCGTTTATCCGCCCCTTTGTACAGGCTTTTCTCATAGGAGGGGAGCTGAATTTCGAGGAGCCGGTTTATTCCGCCTACCTTACCCGGCAACTCGATGGAGTTAAAAATGCACAGGGAACAGGATTCACCTTGTGGAACAACACCAACAGGTATTATATGGTCACCACAACGCTTTTACCCTATACAGAGAAATAGGACCCACCCGCTTGAAATGCCCTTCGGGATAATAGTAGACTTTTTCCATGAGCATTGAGGCACTCCTGATACTCCTGTTCATCTTTGATATCGGGCTCATCATCCTTATCTACACCTACAATCCCCAGGGTGTCATCAACAGGTTCCTGAGCCTCCTCATGATCCCCATCACTCTGACAAACCTGGAGATGCTCCTTCTCTATACGGCCCGTGAACGGATTCCTGTTCAAATCGGTTTTAATATGGCCATGTGGGGTTTGATCTTTTTCTTTCCTCTGTTTCATCACTTCTCATATTTTTTCCCGCGAAAAGAACGAAAGCAGATGTCCATTATCTTTCTTACCCTTCTCTATATCATTCCCGTGGTATTCGGGACCCTTCACCTCCTTAACCCGAATCCGGAGAAAATGCTCATCCGTTTCGACGAGCTTTTATATAGAAGTGATTTCTTCAGGGCAAACCTGCTCTTTTATACTACCCAGTTCCTTGTATTCGCCTATATTACGGTGCTTCTCATCCTCACAACCCGCAGACTGTTCCAGGCATTGAAAAAACCGATCCTGGAGCGTGAGAAAAACTCGGTAATCATGATCCTCATCGGATTTCTCCCCCTCTCCCTCATTCTTCTGACAGTAACTATCACGTACATCCCGTTCAGCGGCGGCTCTACCGTGTTTCTGGTAGCATCCTCGCTCTGGACCGTGTATTTCATCCTTCTTATGTTCCATTTCGGATTTTTCGAAGGGAAAACCTTCGTCAGGGTGTTTTTTATCTACCCGGTGTATATCGGCCTTATGGGTCTCCTGTATACTGTATTCTTCCGGGAGCTCAACATGGTCCTTTCGGACCTCTTCAATGTTTCCATAGCTTTCCTTTTAAGCCTGGAAATCATCATTTTCCTCATCGTTCTGTCACCCATAATACGCATGCTGGAGAGCAGGCTCGGCGACGCTGTTGTACCGGTTTCATCAACTATTCACGAAGGCATAAAAAACGTCCAGTCAAGACTGGCCCAGGTAATCGACCTGTTCGCACTGAGCACCCTGCTGGAGAGAATCTTTATCCAGGACCTGAAACTAAAGCATTTCTTTTTTCTCATAGAAGATGAACACACAAACTCGTTCAGAAGCCTCACGCAGGACCTGGAACGGGAAACGATCCGGTTCCCGAAAAACGGAGAACTCAGCCGCAGACTGAGTAAGGAAAAAAAAGTAATCAACATCCAGCAGATCGCCCTCTCCTGGGGTGGGGGTGACGAATTGAGGATTCTCGATTCTTACAAAATCACCCAGATGCTCCCGATATTCACAGGAGGAAAAATGACAGGAATCTGCCTATTCGGCGAACTCGGTGTAGCCCGGACCTGGCACCCGCCGGAAATAGAAGAGCTCGAACTGCTGGGGGCCGGACTTGCGGTGGTTATAGAGCGCTGCAACACTCATTCCCAGGCTATCGAGATAGAAAAAAAACAGGCAAGGATCGAAAAATTCGCAGTCCTCCATGAAATCACCTCCGGTGTGGCCCACGAAATCCGGAATCCTATGTCGATCATATCGACCTCCGCAGAGACGATAGCAACAAAGGACCTGCCGGAAGAGGAGAGGAAAAAGCTCGCAGGATACATCCAGGAAGAAACCAGCAGGGTGTCCCGCCTTCTCAACAACATTCTTTCAATCGCCCCTCAAAAGGGGGATGTCCATAATGTGTCCACAGATGTAAAACAGGTAATTTCCCATACCTTCGAACTGGTAGCATCTCACGCTCAGAAAAAAAATCTTACTCTGCGGATCATTATCAAGGCTGAGCGCATCATCGCTTTAATAGATAAGGAAGCCCTCACCCAGGTATGCATCAACATTCTGCTGAACGCTATCGAAGCAACCCCCTGCGGCGGATACGTCCTGGCCATCATCAATAAATCCAGCAAGGGTCAGGTTGAAATCCGAATAGCAAACAGCGGAACACCTATCTCAGAAGAAATTAGGAAAAAAATATTCGACCCCTTTATTACGACAAAACCGAACGGCACAGGATTGGGCCTGTCCGTTTCCCAGAGACTGATCAAAGAAGCCGGAGGTTCTTTACAGCTTATCGATGATGCCAAGGAGACGGTGTTTCAGGTTATCCTTCCTGCGCCGGCTTATGCAGCAGGTGTGACGGAGAATAGAAAATGATGAACAAGAGAGTCATTCTCATAGAAGATGAACAGCGCCTCCTGGATCTTATGCTCTTCAACCTGAAAGATGAAGAGTATGATGTCGTGGGGTATAAAAACGGCGAATCGTTTTTTAAGGACTTTGTTCCCGGAGAGACCGGTGTGGTTATCACCGATGTAAGGCTTCCCGGTATCGATGGAGTGGAACTCTTACGCCGTCTTAATAAGGAGAACCCGGAAATCCCGGTAATCATCATAACTGCCTTCGGAAGTATAGACCAGGCCGTATCATCAATAAAAACCGGCGCGTACGACTATCTTACGAAACCGGTGACGATAAAAGTGTTGAAAGAAACAATTGAAAGGGCCCTCCTCTTTGTATCAAGTATCGATCTTGAGGCGCCGAACTTCCCTGTTGATTCGGAGTTCATAACCAGAGACCCTGTAACCCGCGGGCAGTGTGAATTAGCGGCAAAAGTCTCCCCTATCAAAGTCCCGGTCCTTATCCTGGGAGAAACGGGAACAGGAAAAGAGCTGATCGCCGAACTCATCCACAATGCGAGCAACCGGCAGGGAGAACTGGTAAAAATCAACTGTGCAGCCATCCCCTCCGAGCTTATGGAAGGTGAGCTCTTCGGGTACAAAAAAGGAGCTTTCACCGGCGCAGACAGGGATTATGAAGGGAAACTCCGGCTGGCCCACAAAGGGACGGTCTTTCTCGATGAAATCGGGGACATGCCGGAGCCGCTTCAGGCAAAACTCCTCCGGGTGCTGGAAACAGAAAGTTTTTATCCCATCGGAGACAACCAGCTCCGGAAGGTTGATATCAGAGTTATTGCAGCGACGAATAAGGACATCAAGGAAGAGGTTGAACGGGGCAGTTTCCGGGCGGATCTCTATTACCGGCTGGCAGTGGTACCTATTAAAATCCCTCCTTTACGGGAACGGAAGGGGGACATTCGTCTGATAGCACAGACCTTTTTCAATGAATTGCTGAAGGAAAAGAAGACACGGGCCGAAGCGATGGAACAGGCTGTTTTAACCGTCCTCGAGAATCACGATTGGCCGGGGAATGTCCGGGAACTGAGGAACGTGGTAACTTTTATGGCATTGTTGTCCCAGGGTAAAAAAATTGCCATCCGGGAAATTCCTGCCTACATCCTGAATCCGTTGGAAGATCGGAATGTACCTGTCACCTATGCAGAACTTAAGGAAATGAAGAAACTGATCCGTATCGAGGCAATATCCAACCTGGAAATGAGTTTCATACGAAACGCCTTGTTGTCCCAGGGCTGGAACGTCTCTAAAACTGCAGCAGCGGTGGGAATCGACCGCCGCCAGCTGCAGAATATGATGAAAAAGTATGGAATCGAAAAACCTTAAGCTTCTACTTTTTCTTCCTTGGAAGCCTCTTCTTTCTTTTTCGCTTCTTCATGGAGACGTTGGAAGTGGAACAGCTCCTGGTACTCTTCGCCTTCCTTGTACCACCGGTTGCCCGGATCGTTGATCATCTCTTCCCATTCATCGTCCACCAGGGCGGCGAACTCCCTGGCATAGTTATCCACCCATTCGATGACTTCAGGATCATCGATAATGTCCTCCGAATGGAGGTGCCCTGAGGCGATAAAGTGTTTATGTACAGTTTCCCTTAACACCTTGGGATTGTCGATGATCATACACGGCCGTTTCAGGTTTCCCTTTTCGTTGTACGGAAAATTCCTGCGGATATCCTTGAAAAACGGTGAGTTCACGATTTCCAGCAGTGGTTTCTCCCGTATGTTGTCCACACCGAAGTGGGCGAACACACAGGGTTCAACATTTCCGGAATTGAGAATATGCAGGTACTGCCTCCCGCCGGCGAGGCATCCGCCTACGGCTTCTCCATCATTCCAAAAGTCACCTAAGAACACAGGATATTTATCCCTGAGTTCCCTTACCCGCTGTCCGCACGTCTTTCTCTGTTCCGGAGTCATAATCAGGTCCAGGATAGGGTCTTTGCCGACAGGCATAAACATGAAATACCATCCGAAGATGATTCCCTTGTTCAGAAAGAACTCCATAAACTTATCATCGGTGATAATATCCAGGTTATACTTTGTTGCCGTAACGCTTATACCGAAGAGAACTCCGTTCTTCCGGAGATTCGCCATGGCGCTCAGGATCTTGTTCCAGGTCCCCCTGCCCCGGCGGGCATCGGTTTCCTCCTCCCATCCTTCCACGCTTATGGCAGGGGCAACATTCCCCAGTTTTCCCAGCTGTTTTGCCACCTTTGCGTCGAGAAAGGTGCCGTTCGTGTAAGTCAGGAAGAACATATCATTGTACTTTTTGAACAGACGCAGGAGGGCATCCTTCAGAAGATACGGTTCTCCACCGGAAATAACCACAAAGTAGATCCCCATGTCGCGTATTTCCCCGAACAGCTTATCCATTTCTTCTTCACTCAGCTCTCCGTCCTTAGTGTACAGCCCGGAATAACACCCGGTACATTTAAGGTTGCACCGCATCGTAGGACTTACAACGATAAGACTGGGTATTACATTTTCTCCTTCGGTCAGTTCGTCTCTTCGAATTTTACCCTGGATGAACTGATTGAAAATGAGATTGGTTACCAGCCGTTTCCTGTAGCCTTTGGTGGTTTCCCTCCCTACCCGCAGAAAGATTTTTGCAAAATTGGTTCCTTCTTTGAGTGAAACATCAAGACTATCGATAAAGTTCTGCACCGACAGATCAGGAATCTCACCCATTTTCGTATAATTGACAAGTTTCTGCAAATCATCTCTCTTACCGTTCATGCATTTAGCTACCTTGTTCAATAGCATCTTTTTAAGAATACTGTTATCCGACATAAATTCCTCCTTTCTAATATTAATAAGCAAAAAGCATACCAACAAACGTTGTTGTATAGGAAAACGTTAATCACTGTATTACAAGGAATTACCTACTTACAGATTCGAGCTTCCCTGGTGTGGCAGGGTTCGGTGCGAACACTTTTTTTCATCTAAATTGGAGATATAATCTATAATTCCTTACAATACCAATACATACGGCTGCGAAGAAATTTTTCGCACCTATGATCCGACAATACCCGTAATAAAGAGAAAGAGCAGGAGATATGCAGGAAGGAGAAACAGGTAGATAGTATAGGTACCCAGGAGGATTGAGGAAGAGAGTTCTTCGTTAGCGCCTGCCTGCACGGTCATAACGGAAAAATTGAGGGCCGGGGGTGTATGGGTTTCAAGAAAAAGCACCCACAGTATCGCCGGGGAGAAACCAAGAGGTTTGAACAGCAGGAAATAGCATAGATAGAACACTCCAGGCAGCAATACGAACCTGACAAGGGAAACGGGAAATAATACCCTCAGGATACCTTTCGCCAGTGTTTCCCGTATGTTCAGGTCTGCAATCATGGATCCAAGGCACACCAGGACAAGAGGCATAGTAATATCCGCAAGAGCTTCCAGAGCATTGAACAGGTAGAACCAGGGGAGCTCCTGATTACCGACAACAGGAGACACATTCAGTACCAGGGCGGTAAAACCGGCGAGAATGCCGATGAGGGGGGGATTAAGAAACTCCTTAAGCCGGATAGAGCCTGACCGCCCGGTGATCATATAATTTCCAAAAGTCCAGAGGAGTATATTGTGGATGATAAGATACGCACCGATGTAGAGCAGAGGAGCTCCGAACCCCATTCGCTCCGCCAAAAACGGCAGGGAAACCGGCGCGATTTCAGTCAACGAAATGGCGAAATATCCGGAGTTACCAAAGGCGGAACAGGCCAGCCCTGCTTTCCTGTTCATCCCTTTCACCCTGAAAAGAGAGAACGCCGCCCATCCCAGGGAAAAACCGGTAAACGTCACCGCAGCTGAGGCCGCGATGAAAATCCACCCGGTGGAGAGTTCTTTCACATCGGCCATGGATATCCGGGTAAACACATACAGGGGGATTGCTATGCGGACAACAAAGCGGCTCAAGTTCCTGAAGAAAGATGCTCCAAAGGAACCGTGTTTCCTTATCAGTACCCCCATTGCGATGAGCGGGAATATCTGAAGCACCGTATATACCACAGGGAGTACATTCATAGGGTATAGGTGTATAGGAAAAAATCAACCTTGCCCAGCCTTTTTGCCCATAGGGCGCCTTTACTCAGCATCCTTGACAAACACATTTCCACCGCCGTAGTATTTTTCCATCGCCCCAAGCAAGGAGATATGGATGAAACGGGTATACATGATGTTCTGGGTGCTCTTTATAGCTGCTGTTTGTGCTTTCCCGCAGTCCCGGGTCCTGGACGAAGCAGACCGTTTGTACGATCTGGGACGGCTCGATGAAGTAAAAGCACTCCTCCTTAAGGAACTGGATATTACTAGCGACAGGAATGATAAATTCGGGATGGAGTGGCGCATCGCCCGGGCCACGATGAAAATCGGGAATGAGAAAGAAGACCAGGGCCTCGGCAAGGAGGCACTTATGGAGTACTTCAAGGAAGGGGTCTCCTGGGCGGAAAAAGCTATCGACACCGATCCAACTGACCCGAAAGGATATTTCTGGAAATCCGCCAACCTTGGCAGGTGGGGTGAAGTAAAAGGCATACTGGAATCACTGAACATGGCAAAGGAGATGCGGGAACTGCTGATCACATGTATTACCCTTGATCCCGGGTTCAGCCTGGGATGGCACGTTCTGGGCATCCTCTACGAACGGGTTCCCGGGGGGATCTCCTTCGGAGATAAAAACATCGCCGTATCCCTGGGCAGGAAAGCGATAGAAACCCATGAAAAGGCTATACGGTCCGGAAAGGAAGAAAAAATCGATTACAGTTTCTACATAGAACTTGCGAAGCACCTGGACAAGCGGAACTGGAGCCGGCGGAAACGGGAGAAAAATCAGGACAAACTCCAGTCGAAATTTCGCTTCGCTTCGGATAATTTTACGAAAAACTGTTATTACGAAGCTTCGGTTACCTTGAAAAGTATGGACGACCGGGAAGAAGCACTTCAGCTCCTTAAATGGACCATAGGCGAACTGGAGAATATGAGAAGTACCGGTTTCGACGAAGAGTCCGACCTTACAGAGGCCAGGGAGGCCCTGGCGGAGGTGCTGTAACACCGTTTCCTTACAACCGGTATAATAACCTGATCGATTGATTCCCATTCACCATAGCGCGTTTTGACTCTTTTAATGTAATTCCTGCCTGTCGATGTCCCTTACCTGTGTTCCTGAGCAAAACGAAGAGATCAGACCGTGCACGGCTGATAGTAAAGGTTATCATTTTACCTCACACAGGTACATAGCCCTCCGCCGTGTATCATGAACAATCCGGATTTCTCAAAATCAGCAGCAGAAATTGACAGAAGTATTTCTCAACAGAATAATTATTGAACTGTTCGATTTACCGGGAAGATACATAACCGGGCTTATGCAGTACAGGGGAGTTGAAACAACCGGCCTTTCCAAAGAGAAAATAGAATGATATACTTTTACGCGGGGTTGTACAATGGATCCGGAAGAGATCATTAAGGAAACTCTGTCGGAGTTAAAAGGACGGTTACATGCTCTCCTGAAAGACCGGCTTATCCATATTGTCCTGTTTGGCTCCAGAGCACGGAAAGATTACGATAGAAACTCTGATATAGATGTTGCGATAATTGTAAAAGACCTTGACCGGGATCTAAAAATGAGGATCCTGAACGAAATTGCCGATGTTGAACTGGAGTACCTGACGCCTTTATCTACACTAATTCTGTCTGAAGATTCCTATCATGATCTTTTAAGGCGGGAGCGGCGGATTGCCCTCGATATTGAACGGGAGGGAGTTCCCTTATGAATCATGATAATACAAGGGCAGCCATAACCGAAGAATTGAAGCGCGCAAAGGAAGCACTCTGCGCTGCGGATTTATTGTTCGAAAATAAATTTATAACAGATGCGGTTTCAAAATTATATTATTATCTTCTTTACAATATCCGGGCACTTTTGCTGACAAAAAATCTCGAGCCAAGAAGTCACGAGGGTGTGTTGCGACTTTTCGGGCTCCACTTTGTAAAGCCCGGTATTTTTACACCGAATGCTTCCCATGTATTGTCAAAAATGATGAAATTCAGGGAGGAGGCAGATTATAATCCGTCCTATATGTTTACAGGGGATGACTATACAGAATTCCGCAGCGAGGTTTCATCTGTTTCGGAGGATGTCAGGGAATATCTCAACGAGGCCGGTTTTATTAATAAGCTTTAATCCTGATATAGCCCGGTAATCATGGTCGCGCCATCGGAGGGTAACGATACACCGCGACCAAAATAATCATCATCTGTGGCATCCGAAGAGAGAGCTGCCTGGAATCCCAGCATGTGGCTTACCGCGCTGTCGGAGGCAGTTAATTTTGTTATCAAATTGCCTGTTCCGGCAGCAGTCCAACCTGCGAGTTTTTCATAGATATATAAAGCCCCGGCATCGAGTGGATCACCGACTTCTTCAACTTGAATCGACCCGATCGGTAGGGTCTCGCCATCTGCTGATATTGCAACATCGTTCCCGAATTGATCACTATCGAATCCGTCCGGAGCTAAAATTCTGTCCCGGTACCGGCGGGGTTTTTTCATCGATATCTGTAGTTAACAGAGTATATTCGTTTGCCTCTCTGGGGGTATTGCCGAATACCGCAAAAATAAAGGTGGTCTCCTCCGTGATGGTAAAAAAAGCAAATTCATTTGTCGGGACTCCGGGTTCCCGCTATGTCTTTGGTTACAATTTCGAATAGCCGTTCCTCTCCCGCGTGAATCTTTCGAACCAGACAGTCGAGCTGCCAGAAGCCGTTATACACCGCATTGGATGTATCGAAACTGATAACTTTGATTAATAGTGTCCATATTCTCGGAAGATACCGTTATATCGACGGTAAAAGTTGCAGGGTCGATGGTCCTGGGTTGATGGGCCGAGCTGTCCCCGTCAGGGACGGGAAAAGTCCGGTTAAAATAGTCGGGAATAATGAGGGAGAGCCTTACATCGGCTAAGCCGTTAAGTCCTGTTGCCCCGCAGGGGATTTCTGCAGGATACCAGTGTTCCTGCAATTAGAACTGCGGCAACTATAAGCAAGCTTGCCTTTCTGATAGTTTCAATTGCTGAAGCCTTCATTTCCTCATCTCCCTAGTTCACCGAAATAACGATATCAACCTGTTCGACAATTTCGACAACAGATTCCGCAGATACACCCCCTGTTTCCTCGACAATCTGATTTGTATTGATAGTGACAGTAAAACCCGCTTTCCT
>JAJSAL010000142.1 GCA_024274705.1 Spirochaetota bacterium | reverse complement strand
GTACGTGGATAACCTCCTGAAAGAAGCTTATGACAAAGGACTTATATCAAAAGATCTTCCCCTGGACGAAACACCGGAAGTGTTTCACTATCTTATCTGGCATCACTCGGGAAGAAGGTGGCGTATGGGCGCGGCCATGATGGGACCTGACTGGACTCACTGGAACGGAGCGGTGGATACCATCATGAGTTCTACCGGCGGTATGATAGAAGATTTGAAACTGAGGGAAAAAATACAGGAACTGGAAAAGAAGTAATCCGCCGTTATTGAGGGGGAGAGACATGGGTAGTCTGCTCAGGGAGATACAGGAAAGACGGGCGAAACGGGCCCTGGATACACGGAAGGTTCCGGAGGACGTGGTAAGGAGGATCATGGCCGCGGCAACATGGGCGCCGTCGTGTTTCAACAATCAGCCCTGGCGGTTTATCGTTATAGAATCTGAAAAAGCCCTGGATACGGTGAAAGGGTATCTGGCAGATGGGAATTACTGGGCACAAAAGAGCCCTTTTATCGTACTCGCAGTTACGGAGAATGAGCTGGACTGCCGCTTAAGCGATACCAGGAATTACGCCCTCTTCGATGTGGGGCTCGCCGTGGAAAGCCTCGTGCTCCAGGCGGTTAAAGAGGGCCTCGTTGCCCATCCCATCGCGGGATTCAAACCTGTGCCGATAAAGAAAGTCTTAGGTATTCCCGGGAAGTACACCCTTATCACCCTGGTGATCCTCGGGTACCCGGGTGATGAAAGTCACTTAAACGAGAAGCACCTGGAGCTGGAACACAGTGAACGGGACAGGAAACCCATGGAAGAGGTTGTCATGTTCAATAGCTGGACTCTGGAAAGACCGGATAACCAGGATTGATGTGACCATGTCCCTGTTGATGCCGAGACTTCAAGGCATAACCAGCAGAATCAGGACGTTACTGAAAGTATTCCCGGGAGCCACCGTGATCGGCCTCTATCTGTGTAGGTTTATCCTTTTCGGGTTTTTTCCGCCACGATAAGACGAACAACATCCAGAACGAGGTTGTGCACCTGCAGGATTTCAAAACCGGCGGCGGCGATGCTCTTCCGGGTCTCGCGGATCATGGATGTTCCTAATAAACGTTGGGTAAAGAGATTCATCACATACAGAAACAGGTTGATGAGAGAATTGCTGCTTTTCATATGTTCCAGAAACATCGCCTTGCCTCCTGGTTTCAGGACACGGTGTAACTCTGCTAATCCCAAGAGCGGGTTCGGTACTGTGCAGAACACAAACGTACTGATGGAGGTGTCGAAGGTGTTATCCGGGAAGGCGAGCCGCTCTACATCCATTTCCAGAAGCCTGATATTCCCGGCACCCAGGCGTTCCTTCTTTTGTGCTGCCTTTCGCATCATACCGGGGCTGAAATCAATCGCGGTTACCTTCAGATCGGAAGGATAGTAGGGTATATTTTTACCGGTGCCCACCCCGGCTTCCAACGTATCACCACGCGCGCAGGCCACTGCCAGACGGCGGAAGCGGCGGAAGAAGAGTGTTTCAATACAGCTTTCCATTCTGTCGTAGTGCGCGGCTGCGCGGTCGTATTTTTGGGAAGCGGAACGTTTCATGTTGGGGTTTCTACTTTCTCTTCTGCTGCAATGGTGTGCAGGTTTCTGACCATAATGCTCTTTCCAATATACCCCTCAGCAGTGGGGTATATTAAACATACTCAATTTTGGCGGCCCAGTCAATTTCCTTGCCGCTGAACGGAATGTTTAGTATATTACATCATAAGACCCTACCGGGGTGGGGTCTTATGATGTAATTACAGGAGGACGTTATGTTTCGACAACATATGTATTCAATGAAATCCCTGGTCTTAACAGTGCTGATACTGACAATTATTCTTGGTATTGAATTTGAACCTGCACCGTTATATGCAGAAGGGATTAAGGAGTCGGCGGTTGAACCGGGAAAGCCGATTATAGGTATTGTGCATATCACCTTTGAGCCGACGTTTTTCTTTGAAACCGTCCAATATCAAAGCTTTGATTTAAGTTACAGACGTCAGTGGGAAAGACTTGCGGAGCAGTACGATTTCAACCTGATTCAGGTCGAAGGGGGCGTTGCTTTTGATACCATGGAGATAGCAGTCCAAAGACTCATCGATCTTGAAGTAGATGCTATACTTCTTTTTCAACACGAACCATCGGCGATTGCAGCCTCGGTGAAGTTGGCGCAAAAAGCAGGAATTCCAATTGCTGTTCATGGAATACGGCCTTTGGGGGATGTAGCGGTTCCTTATATTGGCTTTGCAGAATATAAGACCTGCTACGAATTGGGAAAACAGTTAGCGCAGTACTTCAGCGAGAATAATCCCGGCAAACAAGCGAAGGTGATCATCCTTAACGCAAGAACGGTGATTTCAGACGTAGAACGGGAGAGAGGGTTTACTGACGGCTTCAAATCTGTGCTGCCCGGTACCGTCTTCTTCGATGAACTTGAGGACACCGGATCTGCGCAAAGCGTACGGGATGTCCTGCTTGCAGATCTACTGCGAAATGAAGGGATCAACGTAATCTTTGCGACCAACGATTTGAGAGCCCAGGCCGCTCGTTCAACACTGGGGATGCTCCCTGCCGAACAAACAGAGTCTATTATTTTAGCCGGGGTGGGAGGCTCGGGATTCGCAATGCGGGCGATCCTCGATTCTGAAAATCCCTGGAAAGCAGAAGTGGGGCTGAACATCAGAGAGGTGGCAGAAAAATCATATGACGTTCTCGTGAAGATGGTAAACATAAAAGGCTCGATGAAGAACGGGGAAGAGTTTCTGGTACCATCGTACATATTTGTGAACCCCTCCCTTGATCAGGTGAAGAAGTATATAGAAGAGAACCACGGTTATGAATTTAAACCCTGAATCTATCTAAGCGGAACATGAGTGGACGTTGAAAGAGCGATTATGAGATTGAGGAGATTTCGGGGTAGGCTGTTTTTGTCCTATCATCGATAAGTCGATCAGGCCGGTATCCGCTTTCTACGAGACCCAGAGACCTGTCCCGGGGTTTGAAATAAAATAGATCTCTTTTTTACTTTCGAGAACATTATATCCATCCTTAAGTTTTCGGGGATCGTACGTATCAAGGGCTTGTGAAATATCAGCCCATTCGTATCCCACACCTTCAATTTCTGTAACTATTCAGCACAATCAGGGGAACTGATCGATCCACACACATCTGCCGTTATAAAATCAGGGTATTTTCCAAGAAAGAGCAACGTCAAAGCTTCATTAGCGGAGACTCCCTGTTTTTTACAGGTAGAAAGATAACTTC
>JAJSAL010000141.1 GCA_024274705.1 Spirochaetota bacterium | reverse complement strand
TCTAACCCATTTGCCCCCACCATGTACTTGTTTTTTTGTCGAGGAGGTTCCAAGTCCTGGTTAATGGAAAAATGCATAGTCGGTTATTTACTGAATAGTGGGCTATTTTTCCCAAACTGAGAATTGCTGAGTACCGGTGCCGGGGTAAATGCTATTGACAAATGAGGTGATCATCAACATCGGCGGTACAACGCTTCGCCGTTCCTGCGGGGAGGGAAAGCCGGCGGGGTTACAATCCCGGGTAGGAAAAGTCTGTAAAAAACCTTACCAACCCGTTGCATAAGAAAGGTAGGTTCAATATAATTGAAAGCATATCGAAAGCAATTAGAAAGCAAATGGGTCATGATAACGAACCTTTCCGAAAGAGAAAAAGAGCTTCTCAAGCTTCTGGCGGAGGATTCCGCTAAATCGGTGAACGATATCAGCAGGGAACTGAGGGTTTCCACCGTTACCATTCGCCACGACCTGAACAGCCTTTCGGAAAAGGGGGTTATCGTCAGGACCAGGGGCGGTGCGTTCCCGGCGTTTCATCCCAGTATCCTGGACCGGCAGAGAGAGCGGGTGGACGCGAAAAACAGGATCGCCAAGGCTGCCGCAGATTATATCCGGGACGGCGATACCGTGATGATCGAGGCCGGTACTACTACTGCACGTATCGCCAAATACCTGCTTGGGAAACGGGACATTCATATCGTTACCAATTCCACCCTGATCATACCATACGGCAGGATCAATCCCGGGATCCACCTGACTGTTGTCGGCGGGGCCTTTCGGCCTCAGACCGAATCCACCGTGGGCCCCCTTACCCTGAAGGAACTGGAGCAGTTTCATGTACGGTATGCCTTTGTGGGGACCGATGGGTTCTCCCTGGAAACAGGTCTGACTACACACCTGGTGGAAGGCGCGGAAATCGTTAAAAAGATGGCCTCCCGGGCTCAGCAGACGGTGTGTGTCGCTGATTCGTCGAAATACGGAAAGGCGGGTTTTGCGAAAGTATTACCCATTTCAGATATAAGTACGTTGATCATCGATAGTGATCTGGATGAAGGAATCGTTGAGAAGATCCGGGAAACCGGTGTCAACGTGTTTTGTGTATAATGATAGAAGAACAAGATCAGGAGGGAAGAGGGAATGGCTGAAGAACTGCTTATGCCGAGACAGGGAAATACGGTAGAATCGTGTATCATTTTAGAGTGGAAGAAGAACGAAGGTGATCCGGTATCCGACGGCGATCCGGTTTGTGAAGTGGAAACCGATAAAGCCACCTTCGAGGTTGAGGCAACTGCCGCGGGTACGTTATTGAAACGGTTTTTCAATGAAGGTGATGACGTACCGGTTCTTACTCCTATAGCGGTCATCGGGTCGCCGGGAGAGGACATTTCTTCCCTGGGACCGGAAGGCCAGGAGAGGAAACAGGCGGATACGGAAAAACCTCCGGAGACCGAACCTGATGCGGATGGCAGGCCACCGTCAGTTCCCGGGACAGCGGACACCCGGGTTTCCGAACGAAAAGACGGCGGCAGGGTTGCAATTTCTCCCAGGGCGAAAAAGCTGGCTGAATTAAAAAGCCTGGAATATGCCGGTATTGCCGGTACCGGACCTAATGGAAGGATCATAGAACGGGATGTAGAGTATGTACTCTCTTCCAGGGCGCCCCTTACACCCGCAGCCATGATCTCAGGAATGCAGGAGGGCCTGGAGGTACCGGGTGTGGGCTCAGGAATCGGCGGCAGGGTACTGGCTGCAGACCTGGCTGCCGGGGCTGACACTGTTGAACCGGAGGTCCTGCCGTCTTCGGGAACCACGGAAGTTCCGGTTAAAGGAATACGTAAGATCATTGCTGAGAGGATGCACGCTTCCTTAAGTACTACGGCTCAGCTCACCATGAGTGCTTCCGCCGACGCCCGGTCTATTCTGGCATACAGGAAAAAGTGTAAAAACGCACCGGAAGAGCTGGGATTGTCCCGGATCACCATCAATGACGTTATGCTCTTCGCGGTATCCAGGCTTCTCGTCAGGTATCCTTTCATGAATGCCCATTTTCTGGGAGACAGAATCGTCAGGTACGGGGAAGTGAACTTAGGATTTGCCGTTGATACCGAAAGAGGTCTCATGGTGCCGGTGATCAAACAGGCGAACCGCTTAAGTCTGAAAGCGATCTCCAGGGAGGCAGGCAGGCTTTCCACCGAATGTGTCGAAGGAAAAATCCAGCCCGACTCTCTTTCCGGCGGGACCTTTACCGTCACGAATCTAGGGGCCCTGGGTATCGAAGCATTTACGCCGGTTCTCAATGCTCCGGAAGCGGGAATACTCGGCGTGTGCGCTGTCCAGCCGAAACCGGTGATGCTGGATGATGAAACGGTATTCCATCCCTACATCGGGCTCTCTCTAACCATCAATCACCAGGCAGTGGACGGAGCCCCGGCTGCACGATTCCTGAAAGAACTGAAAGATGCGGTATCACAATTCGAACTGCTCTTAGCTGAATAACATGAGAAAAGGAGTGATGCAATGTACGATCTGATTATTATTGGTGCAGGACCGGGTGGTTATATTGCGGCCGAACGTGCAGGTGCTGCAGGTAAAAAGGTTCTTCTCGTGGAAAAAGGACACTTAGGCGGCGTGTGTACCAATGCAGGGTGTATTCCGACGAAAACCCTGCTGAACTCTGCAAAACTCTACGTCCATGGAAAAGAGGCGCAGCAGTTCGGTGTCTCTTTTACCGGTGCTTCCTACGACCTCGGGAAAGCCATGGCATGGAAACAGGAAGTAATCGAAACACTCCGAAAAGGGATTGCTTTCCAGATGAAGCGGTTCAACGTGGAAGTATCAAAAGGCGAGGCGGTCCTTACGGCGAAGGATATCGTAGCGTCAGGCGGCAAGGAATACAAGGCCCGGAATATTATCATCGGTACCGGTTCCTCACCTGTAATCCCGCCCATTCCGGGTGCGGATGGAGAGAAGGTGGTAACTTCCAACGAGATACTGGAAATTAAAACAATGCCGCAGAAGCTCATTATCATCGGGGGCGGGGTTATCGGTGTGGAATTCGCTTCCTACTTCAGCAGTCTCGACGTTGAGGTAACGGTAATCGAAATGCTGCCTGAAATCATCCCTTTTATGGACAATGACCTTTCCAAGTTGATTCGGAGAACGATGAAAAAAGTAGATTTCCGTCTCGCCACGAAAGTCGAATCCATCTCGGGAAGTACGGTAAAGGTTACCCGGGACGGGAAAGAGGAATCCCTCTCTGCAGATTTAATTCTCATGTCGGTAGGCCGAAAACCTAATCTTGAAAGCTTAGGTGCCGGGGCTATTGGTCTGGATGTGGGGAAAAAGGGAATAAAAGTGAATGAGAAGATGCAGACCAACCTTCCCGGAGTGTATGCAATCGGGGATGTTACCGGAGAATCCCTCCTTGCTCACAGCGCCTCCCGGATGGGAGAGGTCGCGGTGAATACCATCCTCGGGAAGCGGGACCTGATGCGCTACCATGCCGTTCCCTGGGTGGTCTACTCTCTTCCCGAAGCCGCAGGAGTGGGGCTTACCGAAGAGCAGGCGAAGGCTGACAACATCACGGTAAAAGTAGGTAAGTGGCAGATGCGGTCAAACGGCAGGTTTCTTGCTGAGCACGGCAAGGAGAACGGGATCTGCAAAGTGATCGTCGATGCGAAAACCGAAGCTGTACTGGGAGTTCACATGGTAGGCGGGTACTGTTCGGAAATCATTTACGGGGCGGCTATCGCCATCGAAGCTGAGCTCCGGGTGCAGGAGATGAAAGAAATCATATTCCCCCATCCTACGGTATCGGAAGTCTTCAAAGATGCCCTGTGGGAAATAGAATAACTTACGTTATAAGAGGAGTCACGTACTATGCCCAAATCAATCGTTGTCGATCCAAAAGAAGTGAGAAAAGCGGGGGTACTCAAGATAAAAGACATCCCCCTCAATCAGTACAAACCGAATTTCGAAGGGGAGCTCAGGAAATACGGCAGAGAGGGTCTTACCCGGATCCTGTATCATATGCTGCTGATCCGTGAGTTCGAGACAATGCTCAACCTGATAAAGACTCAAGGTGCTTACCAGGGTATCGAGTACAATCATCGTGGTCCGGCCCATCTCTCTATCGGACAGGAATCCGCTTCGGTGGGTCAGTGCTATCATTTAGGGGTTGAAGATTTTATATTCGGGTCCCACCGGAGTCACGGAGAAATCCTTGCAAAATGTCTCTCCGCAGTGGAAAAGCTGAAAGATAATGACCTCACGAATACCATGAAGAACTACATGGACGGTGCATGCCTTGGCGTTGTCGAGCAGGACCACAAGGGTTCGGTAAAAGATCTGGCGGAAAACTTTGTCCTTTACGGTACCTTAGCGGAGATTTTTGCCAAGGGGAACGGGTTCAACAAAGGGTTAGGCGGGTCCATGCACGCTTTTTTTGCTCCCTTCGGAAGCATGCCGAATAACGCCATTGTCGGAGGTTCCGGTGACATCTGTGTAGGCGCAGCCCTGTTCAAGAGAATCAACCGGAAGCCCGGTATCGTTATCGGCAATATCGGTGACGGTTCAATGGGCTGCGGGCCTGTATGGGAAGGGATGATGATCGCTGCCATGGACCAGTACCGTACCCTCTGGGACAAGGAAATCGGCGGCGCGCCTCCCATCCTGTTCAACTTTTTCAATAACTTTTACGGCATGGGGGGACAGACATCCGGGGAAACCATGGGATACGATATCCTGGCCCGGATCGGTGCAGGGGTAAACCCTGAAAACATGCATTCCGAGAGGGTAGACGGTTACAATCCCCTGGCTGTAGCGGATGCCATCGAGAGGAAGAAGAAGATTCTTCTGAAAGGGGATGGTCCGGTCCTCCTGGATACCATCACCTACCGGCACACCGGCCATTCACCGTCGGATGCAAGCTCCTACAGGACGAAAGAGGAAATGGAACTGTGGCAGAAGGGGGACTGTATATCCGGGTACAGGGACTACCTGGTCAGGAACAAGGTGGTCACTAAAAGTGACTGCGAGAAACTCCAGGAACAGGTTGTCCGGAAGATAAAACGAACTATGACCCTCGCGGTGTCCCCTGACATTTCACCCAGGGTTGAGGGACGGTTCATCGAGACCGTTATGTTTTCCAATGAAACAGCGGAAAAACTCGATGACAGGGAACCTGAAATGCTTCTCCCCATTGAAGAGAATCCCAGGGTAAAATCCCTTAAGAACAAGTTCAGGTACGGCCTGGACGAACAGGGCAAACCTCATAAAAAAAACAAGACCTTCGCCTTACGGGACGCCCTGTTCGAGGCAATGCTCTACAGGTTTTCCGTGGATCCCACCATGGTGGCTTACGGAGAGGAAAACCGCGACTGGGGCGGGGCTTTTGCCGTGTACCGCGGTCTGACCGAAGCCCTTCCGTATCACCGCCTGTTCAATTCACCCATATCCGAAGGAGCTATCGTCGGTTCCGGTGTAGGCTATGCGTTAAGCGGAGGCCGGGCCGTTGTGGAACTGATGTACTGCGATTTCATGGGTCGGGCAGGGGATGAGCTGTTCAACCAGGTGGCGAAGTGGCAGTCCATGAGCGCCGGTGTACTCAGGATGCCCCTGGTTGTCCGCGTTTCCGTGGGCAGTAAATACGGGGCCCAGCACTCACAGGACTGGACGGCCCTGATTGCCCACATCCCGGGCATCAAGGCGATGTTCCCGGCAACCCCTTACGATGCTAAAGGGATGCTTAACCTGGCCTTAAGAGGTACGGACCCGGTAGTATTCTTCGAAAGCCAGAAGCTCTACGACCAGGGAGAGTGGTTCGTGGAAGGAGGTGTGCCTGAAGGGTACTATGAAGTCCCCGAAGGGGAACTGGCAGTACGCCGAAAAGGATCAGATATTACCGTTATAACCATCGGCGCTACCTTGTACCCTGTACTGGAAGCCGCAAAAGAGCTGCAGGAAACGTACAACGTGTCCGCAGAAGTGATAGATCTCCGGTTTATCAACCCCCTGAACTACGAGCCCCTTGCAGAATCTGTGAAGAAGACGGGAAAACTGCTCCTTGCATCCGATGCGTGTGAGCGGAATTCGTTCCTCCATACCGTTGCGTCGAACATCACGCAACTGGGCTTCAACAATCTTGATGGCCCGCCGGTAGTGGTCGGTTCGAGAAACTGGATTACACCGGCAGCTGAGATGGAGAGCGATTTTTTTCCACAGAAGGAGTGGATCATCGATACCATACATGAAAGGATTTTCCCTTTGCCCGGGCATCAGGTTTCCACGGTGCAGACTTACGGAGAAATCCTCAGGAGAAACAGGCTGGGTGTGTAATTCCGGTTCTAACATGATGATATGAATGTTCTCGAACTGCTTAATCAGGATGTATCGGAAAAGCGGCTGGAGGCCCTGAAAGATATCTGTTCAGACCCGGAGGAGCGGTACGCTATTGTACCGACAGATGAAGTGAACAATCATGTCCACACCATCTACTCCTTCAGCCCCTACTCTCCCACTGCCGCGGTGTATAAAGCCTGGCAAGCCGGCCTCAAGGCAGTGGGGTGCATGGACCACGACAGCGTGTCCGGATGCGGGGAACTGATGGAGGCATGCAGGATTGTGGGGTTAGGTTCCACCGTGGGGTTCGAACTCCGGGTCAACTTCTGCGGTACTGCTGTTGAAGGATACAAGCTAAACAGCCCCGATTCGGAAAACATCGGGTACATCGCAGTTCACGGAATCCCCCGGCGACGGCTGCCGGAAATACGTGATTTTCTCAAGCCCCTGCAGCAGGAGAGAAATACCAGAAACGCATCCCAGGTGGACAATCTCAACAGGGAGATAGAGGGCTTCGGTCTGGGTAAGATAGATTTTGAAGATGATGTGGCGGTACTCTCCGTGGCGGACCAGGGAGGGACCATCACCGAGCGGCACATCCTCCTGGCATTCTGCAACAAGGTGATTGACAGGTACGGGAGGGGGGCACCCCTGGTGGACTTCCTGAAAACGGGGCTTAAGGTAGACTTACCGGTAAAGATTGAAACGTGGCTCCTGGACCAGGGCAACCCTCACTACGAGTATGATCTGCTGGGTGTGCTGAAAAGTTCCTTTCTGAAAAAGATCTTTATCCAGCCCGGTTATAAAGAATGTATTTCCGTGTTCGAAGTGGTGAACCTGGCGAACAGCATAGGAGCCATACCGGTATATGCGTACTTAGGTGATGTTACCGATAGTCCTACAGGGGACAAAAAGGCGGAACACTTCGAGGATGCATACCTGGATGCACTGATACCGGAGATAAAAAGGATCGGGTTCAAAGGGGTAACCTATATGCCCCCCAGGAATACCTCGGCCCAACTGAAGCGGATACAGAAGTTGTGCGCCGCCTGGGAACTCATGGAAATAAGCGGCGTGGACATCAACAGTTCCAGGCAGGAATTCAACTGTCCCATCCTCCTTGCTCCGGATTTCCGGCATCTTGTGGATGCTACATGGGCCCTCATTGCACATGAAAAATGTTGTGACCGGGACAGCAGGTTCGGGCTGTTCCATAAGGACAACCCCTGGGCGGAGGAGCCCCTGGACCGGCGTATACACAGGTACTGTAATATTGGTCGGTCCCTGGATATGGAGGACCCGGAAGGATCGGCTGGAAAAGTGATCCGGAAAATTGTGCAAGGAGGAAACCGGGAATGAACGATAATCAACACCTCAACATTCCCCTTTTTTTAAGAGGTCTTTCCTTTGACGGGGAGAAAGGGGCCGTTGTGGTCACTGTTACCGGCGGCAGCCGTGTCGCAGAGATACAAGCCGTGTTCGGGAACCGGGATCAGGGAGAAACCGGAATTGCGGTCCTGGACCTTCCGGATAAGGAAAACGACGGGGAAGCAGTTTTAAAAGAACTGAAGGAGCTGCTTAAGGAAGACACCCTTCCGTCGGTCATCATCCTGAAAGACAGGGCCGTTTTCGCCCTGGCAGATGACTATGATGAGGCCCGTTCCCGGCTGGATAATATTAAAACCTCGGGTCATGCGGAGCCGTATGTTATTCGAAGGAGTTCCGGCGGGTATGACCGGTCCGCTGTCGTCCGGGGAAAGGTGTGTGTGGTAACCGGCGGTGCCCAGGGGTTCGGCGCGGAGATAGCAGGAGAGCTTACGGAAGCCGGGGCTTATGTTGTCCTTGCGGACCTGAACAGGGAAGGTGCGAAGGAATACGCCGAAAAGCTCAACAGCCGGACAGGCAAAACGGCAGCATTCCCGGTGGAAGTAAACGTGGCGGATGAAGATTCCGTTGTGTCCATGATAGATGAAACGATCCGCACCTTAGGGGGCATCGATGTGTTCATCAGCAATGCCGGTGTGCTCAAGGCGGGGAGTGTAAAGGAGCTTTCCCGAAAGGATTTCTCATTTGTTACCGATGTCAATTACACCGGGTATTTTCTCTGCGTAAAACACGCCTCACGGGCGATGGCCCTGCAGAACCGGGCCGGGGGGGGTACGTATTATACCGATATCATCCAGATCAATTCCAAGTCCGGGCTCCAGGGATCGAACAGAAACGGCGCCTATGCCGGGGGAAAGTTCGGCGGCATAGGCCTTACCCAGAGCTTTGCCCTGGAACTGGTCAAGGATAACATCAAGGTCAATGCCATATGCCCGGGAAACTTTTTCGAAGGACCACTCTGGTCCGACCCTGACAGGGGACTGTTTGTCCTCTACCTTAACGCCGGTAAGATTCCCGGGGCGAAAAGCGTTGAAGATGTGAAGCGGTTTTACGAGGAAAAAGTCCCCATGAACAGGGGATGCCGTGGCCGTGATGTGGTGAAAGCGGTATATTACTGTATAGAACAGAAGTACGAAACAGGCCAGGCCGTGCCTGTAACCGGCGGCCAGGTAATGCTGAGTTAAGAATACTACACAGGGGAAAAGATGAAGACAAAAGCGGTACGTTTGTATGGAAAACAAGATCTCCGGCTGGAGGAATTCGAGCTGCCCGGGATTAAGGATGATGAAATTCTCGCTCATATCGTTTCCGACAGTATATGCATGTCCTCCTACAAGGCGGCGATCCAGGGAAAGGACCACAAGCGAGTACCAGACGATGTAGCGGAAAACCCGGTGATCATCGGTCACGAGTTCTGCGGGGAACTGGTGGAAGTCGGGAAAAAGTGGCGTCATACATTCAAGGAAGGCCGGAAATTTTCCATACAGCCTGCGCTCAACTACAAGGGGAGCCTGGATGCCCCGGGCTATTCCTTCCCCTATATCGGCGGAGATGCCACCTACATCATCATTCCCGGTGTGGTTATGGAGCAGGACTGTCTCCTTGCCTATCACGGAGACGCTTATTTTAAAGGGTCCCTGGCGGAACCGGTGTCATGCATTGTCGGTACGTTCCATGCGATGTACCAGGTTATCCAGGGAAAGTACGAACACCAGATGGGGATAAAAGAGGGGGGCAATATGGCCGTCCTTGCAGGCGTTGGTCCCATGGGACTTGGAGCCATCGATTATGCCCTCCATAACCCCAGGAGACCGGGGCTTCTGGTGGTCACCGACATAGACGATGCCCGTCTTGCCCGGGCCGCATCGATCTACACCGTGGAGGAAGCGGTGAAACAGGGAGTAGTTTTACAATATGTAAACACGAAGGATATGGAAGATCCAGTGGCGCACCTCCTGGACTTAACCGGAGGGGAAGGATACAACGATGTGATCGTTTTTGCACCTGTTAAGGCCCTGGTGGAGCAGGGTGACGCCATTCTCGCAAAGGGGGGGTGCCTCAATTTTTTTGCCGGTCCCAGTGATTCCGCCTTTTCCGCAATGTTCAATTTCTACAATGTCCACTACGGTCTTACCCACATCGTAGGAACCAGCGGGGGCAACACCGAAGATATGAAGGAATCCTTAGATCTGATGGGCAAAGGTATCATCGATCCCGTCCCCATGGTCACTCATATCGGCGGCCTCGATGCAGTAGTGGACACCACCCTGAATCAGCCGAATATCCCCGGGGGAAAAAAGCTGATATATACCAACATCTCACTGGAACTCACCGCTCTGGATGATTTCGAAGAAAAGGGGAAAACAGACCCCCTCTTCGCCCACCTGGCAGGCCTGGCAAAGGGGAACAACATGCTCTGGTCGGCTGATGCGGAGCAGTATCTGCTGGAACACGCGAAAAATATCTGAAAATTCGTTATACTTAACAATATATGCAACAGACTCTACAGGATGCCGGACAGGAGTACATCAAGACTCGGAAAAAAGCCCGTCAGCAGTATTTCATCAGCGTTGCCCAGGGACGATCGGGCTTCATCCCCTCCCTGGACGGAGTGCTTCAGAACGCGACTATTGTTTCTGAAATCGACATCGGAATCCATGATATTCCTCTGAAAAAAATCGTCGGCACCATGTCCCATTCCAGGGCACTCATGTTTGCCGAAGGATTTCTTCCCCTGGCCAAGCCTAACACGGAATTCTATGCGAAATGGATAACACTCTTTCATGCGCATATGGAAGAAGGTATCCGGGATCCCCTAAGGGTACATGAATACCTCAACTGGTTCTATGTGATCGAGGGGAACAAGCGGGTGAGCGTCCTGAAATACCTGAACGCCTACAGCGCCAGGGCACATGTCATCCGGCTGCTGCCGAAAAAGAATCCTAAAGACCGGACAATCGAAACGTATTACGATTTTGTCGAGTTTAACAGGAGAACCGGCATATTTACCATATGGATCAAGAAGCCCGGGGGGTTCATCACCCTTATACGCCATCTGGAAAAGTATGATCCCCCTTTGGGGGTGTATCCTGATAAGTACCGGTTGTTCTACAGCAGCGTATATACCCCCTTTCGCGAACTATTCTATGAAGCCGGGGGAAAACAGCTGCCCTGTACCACCGGTGATGCATTACTGGAATTTATCGAAATTTACGGTATTCCGAAAAAAATAACACCTTCACGTCATAGAAACATCATCCAGGGCCTGATAGTGGAAATGAAAGCCGGCCAGGGAGAAGGGTCCTACGCAGTAGGAGCGGAACCCATGGATGAGCCCAGGGAAACTATCGTTTCTTCGATTTCGGGAATACTCTCCCACCCGAAACCCCTCAAGGTAGCCTTTATCCATGCCGGCAGCCCGGACACATCCGGGTGGGCCAGGGCACATGAAGAGGGAAGGGGGTACGTCCAGGAGAAACTGCAGGGGAGGATAGAAACCTTCTCGTTCCCTGGTGTACCCGAAGATGAAACGGCCTATTCCATCATCTCGGAAGTAGCAAAAGACCACGATGTCGTATTTACCACGTCTCCCCTCTTTCTGAATGCTACGCTGAAAGTGGCCTTACAGTTTCCGGAGACCAGGTTCTTCAACTGCAACCGGAAATGGACATACAAACATGTACGCACCTATTTCGGGAGGAGTTACGAGGTACGGTTCCTCCTGGGCGTGATTGCCGGGGCCCTTTCCAGGGCGGACACCATCGGGTTTATCGGAGGTATCGAGAACCCGGAGAGCAGGGCCAGCGTGAATGCCTTTGCCCTGGGGGTTAAGGCGGTTAATCCATATGCCCGGGTTCTGCTGGAGTGGACCGGAAAATGGGATGATCCCGGGCAGTCCAGGGTATGTGCCCACGCACTCTGTGCCCTGGGAGCGGATATTATCTCTCAGAACGTTCTTCCTCCTCCGGGAGATACTTCCGGCATGTACGGTCTGTACGGAATTACAGAAAAGAAAGACTGTGGTGAATATTCTGGTGTCCACTACGCTCATGGAATCTGGAAATGGGGGGTATTTTACAAGCGTATTCTGAAAAATGTGCTGAGTAATACCCTTAAAACGGCAAGAAACTGGACGGATCAGAAATCAACTCCTGTTAATTTCTGGTGGGGAATCGATTCCAGGATTCTTGACATAGAATATACCAGGGAACATATCCCGGCCCAGGTGTATAACATGGTGGAAAACCTTAAAAGGATGATTATGCATAACGAAATTACCCCTTTTCAGGGTCCCATTACAGACCAGTCCGGGAACCTGCGGGTGAGTGAAGGGGAGTCCGCTTCATACCGTGACATGCTGGAACAGACATGGTTTGTGGATAATATAACACCCGGAAAGACGAGTAATGAAGGAACTGTAAAAGATCATGATGTAAGCAGCGGCAGTAGTACCTGAGACGGCATGGACGTTCGGGAGTTCGATCCCCGGTATCATCGGAGGAACAATAGTGATTATTTGCGGAGTAATTACCGTAATGCTCATTCTCACAAGGTGATTTTGGTTGGAAAGCCGCAAGTCATTGTGACGGGATAATCCTTAATCCATCGGCATCTCTTGACGGCGAATGTATTGAAGAGGAAAACAAATACATGTATAAATATTTATTGCCATTAGTCAAGGAATTGGGCATGGATTGATGGAAATCGGGTTCCTCGTTTCGGCCATGGTTTTGATCACTGATCAGAATGTGTACAATTGAAGTTTTGGAATTATGTTGAAGTGCCTGTCATTGGAAGTAAATAATGGTATTCCGTGAAATAAAGATGTTGCCCCAATAAGGATATCCTCATTGTCAATAAGATTTCCAGTACGTTTCAACTCAGTAAATATCTGTCCTGCTTTACGGGCTATTTGCTCTGTGAGGTCGATCTTATGGATAAACATTAACAATTCGGTACGCTGTTGAATATGTTTTTCTGAAATAACACCGCGAAAGAGTTCATACACTGTTATTGTTGAAACAGCACCTTTCCCGTTCGCAAGAATCCGTTCAGTTTCTTCTGCACTTTCTTTATCCGCAAGAAAATCAAAGAGAATACCGGTATCAAAGAGTACTATATCTTCCAGTTGTTCCTTCCCTCTTTCCAGGTTTGGACGACTCTGTTATATTCATAATTCGATAAAGAACCTCTTAAGCGCCTAAGATTTTCGATGTCTGTTTTGGATTGAGTTTCATGAAAATGCTTTTCCAAAGCTTCTACAATGATTGGTGAATACCCCTTAAGATTCTTTTTCACCGCTTCGTTTATAAGTTTCCGCCTAAGAGAGGCCGGGATATCAATAGTAGTTCTCATAATACAAATATAATGTACATGCATGTGCATGTCAATACTTCTCCTTTCCGCTCTTCTCTATTTCGATATTTCGGTACCTCGCGGTGCTTTTCCAATGCTCTTTGAATTGTTACCTCTACATCGTACTCTTCCATATGGTTTCGAAGCTCGTGTTGTATAACCATCCTGCTAAATCCATCCAATACAGTCATCAAGAAGAAAAACGTCCCCAGATTACACTCCTTTTTCCTCAATTTTCATGTAGTAATCGATCACATTCTTCCAACGTTCAGGCGAAAGACGATTATAAAACAACTTAAGTACTTGCATGGGATAGTTGTGCGGGTAATAGGACTCCGGAAGGGGTGGTTCGTCTACAAAACAAATCTTATGATGCACCGGACCGATATAAAATAAACGCCGGGCATATTCCATGCCTTACAGTCCCGGTGGAAGAAATGCACCCAGATCAGATTTGAATTCATTGGTTCTTCGAACCGTTTCATCCATTTTAAACTGGGCAAAAAGCCTTTCCCGGAACATTTTCGTCCCCGGGTCATCACAATCAAATAAAAATATATTATTCTCCAGGCCCAAAGCCTTTACGTTCTCGTCGAAAGGTTGGTGGGTAATTTTTCTACGGATATAGACATTCTGTGCAATTAATTTGAATCCAAAATACTTAAGCAATTCTCTGGCCTGACGCCGCCGCTTTTCTTCTGAGGCATAAAAAGTAAATATCACCAGACTGAAGGATTTGGTTTCCGATATGTGGTGTTTACCGTCAACCTTAAGAATCAGAGTCTTTTTATCGAAATATACGCTAACACAATGAGCTCCGGAAACCTTACAGCCTGAACTCTTCCACCGCATCGAACATAGCCAGAACGTTTCCTACCGGGGTTTCTTCAAGGATCGTATCGTGGCTTGCTCCGGCAACGTAGCCGCCTCCGGGCGCCATGATTTCCAGGGTTTCCAGTACCTTTTCCCGGACAAAATGTGTATCCCTGCCTTCAATAAGAACGTGGTGAGAGTCGATGGCTCCGTTCAGCAGGATATCGTTGCCGAAATCTTCTTTTAACCCCGCCGGTTCCATCCCGGTTGCGCCGGGTTGAAGGGCGTGGAGCCCGTCCAGGCCTGCCTCAATGAGGAGGGGTATTAGGGGCCGGAAGCCTCCGCAGCAGTGCATCATCACTTTAAGACCGTACCGGTGCCCCAGGTCGATAAGCCGTTTAATGGAAGGATGGACGAATTCGTTATACAGGTCGGTTCCAAGAAGGGGGCCGGTCTGACTTCCCAGGTCATTTCCGATAAAGAAGATGTCGATAACATCGGAGGCCTCTTCGAATATATTCTTACTTACCGTCCAGTAATAATCAGTCACCTTTTCGAATATCTTTGTAACAACTTCCGGCAGGTCATACATCTTGTAGTAGAGCGTTTCGTGGCCCAGGAGGTCTATCACGTCGTGCCATAGCGGGGACCAGTCGCCCCCGAGGATTGCATATTCGCCGTTCCACGCTTCTGCGTCCTTTCGGATGCCTGATGGGTCTATCCACTCAGGGTCCGGCCAGGGGTAACTTTCCACCTGGTCCACACCGGTTGCCCCGGCAAGGGGGTGGCTTACAGGCTGGCCGTATCCGATTCCGGTCCGTTCGATACCAAAGGGGCTTTTCCATGTGGACCCCTCGGACAGAACGGGAGAGGGTCCTTTGTATGCGGCGTAGACCCTCCGGAAATCATCGCCGAACCGTTTCCTCAAGGCCTCGTCTTCCAGGCCAAGCTCTTTTTTTGCTTTTGCCCAGAACTCATCGGAGGCGCCGCACCATCTGGGAACCTTGTCCGGTTCTCTGTGTTCGAATGCTGTAAGTACACGTTCTCTCGATGTCATATTATTTTTCTTGAAACTCCCTGCAGGTGCCCCTCTTTACCAGCTGATGTTTTACTTTGAGGACATGGAGGTCTTCCGGTTTATGTTCCAGCCGGTTCATGAGCATCTGGAAAACGATTTTTCCCATATACGTCGTATTGATCCGCATGGTGGTAATCTGCGGGATATGCTGCAGGTTGTAATCCAGAACATCACCCGGCGCGATGATGGACACATCATCGGGAACACGAAGGTCAAGGTCCGACAACACGGTAATCACCCGAAGGGCGATATCATCGTCCAGGCAGAAAATTGCGGTGGGCCTGTCCCGTTTTGAAAAGGGGATGCGTACCTTTCTCCTCAGTTCATCCAGATCGTTCAGATCGAAACGAATATAACTTTCACCGGGGACCCTGATCTTTGACTCTTCGATGGCCTTCCTGAAGCCAAAACACCGGTCATTGAGGAGTACAGGAAGGTCCGGCCGTTCGCACTCAACATAAACGAGGTTACAATGACCGAGATTGATCAGGTGCATGGTCCCTTCATAGGCACACTGCATATCATCGACCAGTACAGAGTAGAATGTATCCTGGAAGTTGTTGTTCATCACCACGATGGTTGGAATACCCAGTTTTTCCAGGGTGCTTAAAAGATGTCCGTTGCCGTAATGAAGCGAGATAACAGCTTCTATCCTCGCTTCGATGACTTTACGAACAATTTCCTCATCCGATGATGTCCTGTGGATCGGGATAAGGACGGTGTTTTTCTTTTCGCTCTTTAAATTGTGTTCTATCTCCTCGATAATCGGTCGGATAAACCCCCAGATGAAGGCCCATTCATAATCGATGCTGATGAATATGCCCACTGAAGCTGTCTGTACCGGTTGTTCCGGCGCAACCGGTTTTTTCCGGGAGTACCCCAGTGTATCCGCAGCTTCTACCACTGCGCTGCGTACCACGTCGGAGATCCTTCCTTTGCCCGACAGGGCGAGGGAGGCGGTAGTAAGAGAAACATTCGCCTTTCGTGCTACATCTTTCAGTTTTGCTTTCATATTTTTTAGTGAAATATGATAAAATAATGATAACATTTTATCACCAAATACACGATTGTCAAGAATAAAACGATAAATATAGGGAAATATTTCTAAAAAAGCTGATAAAATATGCTAAAACAAATCAAAATAACTTGACAACTGAAAAAGTTGTGGTAAAATGGATCGACAAGAAAGTAAAAATTTATCATATTTTATCTTCAATGATATGCGAGGAGTAGATTGGGATGATTCGTTACGGACAGCTTATCGGCCTGAAACCCGGAAAGTACGAAGAATACAAAGGGTATCATGCCGATATTTGGCCGGAGATTGCAGCAAAGATTACCGAATGCAATATCCGTAATTACTCTATATTTTACAAGGACGGCTTACTCTTCGCCTACTTCGAGTATGCAGGTACCGATTTTCAGAGCGATATGGCCAGGATGGCCGGGGATCCGAAAACCCGGGAGTGGTGGGACATTATGAAGCCCATGCAGAGCCCCGTGGAAAACCGCAAGCCCGGGGAATGGTGGGCGGACATGGAAGAAGTCTTTCATCAGGATTAAAGGGGGGCGGGTACAACGTGGAACGGACGAAAGGCTGCCTTGAGAAACTCGAACGGATGAACAGTACTCTCAGACACCGGGAAGCGGACCGTGTCCCGGTGAGCGATTTTTTCTGGGGAAGTTTCCTGGAAAAATGGAGGGAGGAACTCGGGTTTGGAAAGGACGCGAATATCTATTCCTATTACGACCTGGACTGGGTCGTTACCCTCCCTAATATGGATCCCCACATCAAACAGTTCGAAGTGATAAAAGAAGATGACCGGGAAATCGTTGTCCGTACCGGGTACGAGGCTGTGATACGGAAAAAATTCGACGATCCCATGCCGGCGTTCCTCTCCTTCGATACGAATACCATTGAGCGGATGAATGCTTTTATCTTTGACGATCCACGGGACGACCGCCGGTTCTTTAAAGGGGGAGACAACCAGCTTGCCGGTGTGGGGGATGGGTTTCTTCGCGATCTGCCTGCCTGGACGGATACGGTAGAATCCCTCTATCCCGATTTTCCGGTATACGGCAGTGTCTGCGAAGGGCATGAACAGCTCTGGCGGATTATCGGGTCTGAAAACGTGATGCTCTGGATCGGTCTCTACCCGGAGGAACTGGGCAGGTTTATCGGGAGAGTGGGGGAGTTTGTCATCGAACTGACAAAGGCCCAGATTAAAGCGGCGGGAGGCATGCTGGACGGCATGGTGATCTGGGGGGATGTGGCGTATGTGAACGGTATGCTCTTTTCCCCGGAGTACTGGCGGCGATGGTTTAAACCCATAGTACAGGCCCAGATCGAAGCATGTCATGCAGCAGGACTGCCGGTGATCTATCACGGCTGCGGTAACGCTAGGGTCATCTATGACGATTTTATCGGGATGGGGCTGGATGCATACAATCCCCTGGAAGCAAAATCCGGTCTTGACGTGGTGGACCTCAGGAAGAAGTACGGCCATACCATGGGATTCTGCGGTAATATGGATGCCCTCGCCTGGGCCAATGATTCGAAAGAGGTTCTTGAACAAGAGGTTTTAAGAAAGCTCAACGCCGCAAAAGGGGGAGGGTACATCTTCCAGTCGGACCATTCCGTGCCGGGAAACATCAGCGTGGAACGGTATGAATACGTGATAAACCTGGTCCGCAAATGGGGAAGGTATCCTCTTTCATTAGGAGAATACGACATTCCGGAACTGGGGAAGGTGACGGTATGACATCCAAAGAACGGCTTCTGTGCGCGCTGAACCGGGAAAAACCGGACCGCCTCCCTGCCACGGTTCACCAGTGGCAGGGGTATCATCTGGATAAATACATGGCGGGCATCTCCGACATGGAAGCATTCAGTACAGTCGGCCTGGATGCCCAGATCCAGTATTTCGAGGATATGGCCCAATTCTGGCTGGTAGACGCTGACTTTACCAAGCTGAACACGAAGGAATGGAAGGATGAACCCGAGACCATAAGCAGTGATCCTGCCAACAGGATCACTCATCACAGGATCACTACCCCGAAGGGGGTTCTGACATACCGCACCGCTGGAAACCGGAAAACCACCTGGATCACCGAATACCTGGTAAAGAAAGATGAGGATATCGAACTGATCCGGAAGTACATGCCTGTTCCCGCCCTGGACCATGGTCCTGTTTCGGCACAATACGATGAAATCGGCGATAACGGGATCCTCAGGGGGTTTGTCTGGGGAGATCAGGCGAGCTGTTGGCAGCACGCTGCATGTCTGATGGACATCAACGACCTGATCCTTGCAACCTTTGACAAACCCGGCTGGGTCCACGAGTTTCTCACGATCCTTCTGGATAAAAAGCTGCGGTTTATCGAATCCATGAAAGGGGCGAAGTTCGATCTTATCGAAACCGGAGGAGGAGCGGCATCGTCCACTCTCATATCCCCGGATCTGCACAAAGAGTTCTGTCTTCCCTATGACCGGAGGATGCACGACGCTTTACACGGCGCCGGATTTCCGGTTACGTATCACACCTGCGGCGGCACCTTCGGCATCGAAGAATATATCGTGGAAAATGGAGCGGACGCGTCGGAGACCCTTGCACCGGTAAGCGTCGGGGGAAACCAGGAACCCTGGGAATTCAAGGGTAAAGTGGGAAACAGGATCGCATGTATCGGGGGTATCGACCAGTTTAGCACGCTGGAAGCCGGCGACCAGGTGATCCGTGATGCCGTAACAGAGCTTTTCGAAAAAGTCGGCTATGAAGGCGGATATATCATGTCCTGTTCGGACCACTTTTTCGATACACCTCTTAAGAAACTGGAAGTGTATGCCCAGGCGGCACGGGAGTGTGTGTATTGATGCTAAGGATAAGGTAACAAAAGTGAGCAATACTGAAACGAAAGGTCCCGCTTTTGAAATGAAGCAGGTGAGTAAAGTATTTCCTGGTACCATCGCGGTGGATAACGTTGACTTTGATGTATATCCGGGAGAAGTCCATGCTCTGGTGGGTGAAAACGGGGCCGGCAAATCAACACTTATGAAGATGATGGCCGGATCATTCACCGATTATACAGGAGAGATATGTATCAACGGCCGGAAGGCGGACCTCCACTCGCCTGCGGTTTCCAAAAGAAACGGTATTGAAATGATCTACCAGGAGCTCTCCCTGGCTCTACCCATCAGTATTGCCGAGAACGTACTCGTCGGGCGACTGCCGAAAAAGAGGATCTTCGTTGATAAGGAAAAACTGGTTACCGAAACAAAACGGTGCCTGGGAATGGTCGGGCTCGGGCATATCGATCCCATGACACCGGTTGAAGACATCAGCCAGCATGAAGCGCAGTTGGTGGAGATCGCCAAAGCCCTGGGGAACAACCCCAGTATCCTCGTTATGGATGAACCCACCTCCGCCCTCTCCAGTGAAGAGGTGGGGCGTCTTTTCGAAATCATCAGAAATCTTAAACAGCATGGTCTTGCAATTGTCTATATCTCCCATCATCTTCCGGAAATATTCAGGATCGCCGACCGGGTAACCGTGCTCCGGGACGGTAAAAAGATCGACACCAGGAAAGTACAAGGTGTTACCAGAGAGGAAGTGGTGCAAATGATGGTGGGCCGGTCGGTGACTGAGTTTTATAAGCATGAAATTCATTCGAAGAAACATGAACGGCTTCGGGTGGAAGGACTGACGCGGCATGGTTTTTTTCATGACGTCTCCTTCAATGCCTATGAAGGTGAGGTGGTGGGAATCTGCGGATTGTCAGGTGCAGGGAGAAGTGAACTGGCGCGGGTCATCGCCGGGCTCGACAGGAAAGATAAGGGTTCCATCTTTCTGGACGGTAGGGAAATCAACTTGAAGAACATGGCCCAGGCCCTTAACTGCGGCATTGCATACCTGACTGAGAACCGGAAAACCGAAGGCCTGGCTCTTCGTCTTGATGTAAGGGAAAACATTCTCGCAGGACTCGTGCCCCGGCATACCAAAAACGGTGTGTATAACGGAAAGAAGGGGATACCGGTAATGGAAGCACTCATCAAGGAGCTTAATATCTATCCGCCGGATCCGGACAGGACCGTAGGGAATCTTTCCGGCGGAAATCAGCAGAAAGTGCTCCTGGCAAAGTGGATGGCCTGTGAGCCCCGGGTGATGATACTGGATGAACCTACCAGGGGTGTCGATATCGGGGCGAAAATGACCATTCATCACTCCATAGAGCGTCTTGCAGCAGAAGGGCATACCATCATCCTTATATCATCAGACCTGCCGGAGCTGGTTGCCCTTTCAAACAGGGTAATGATTATGAGGCAGGGGCATGTTATCAGGGAGATGCTTAAAGCTGAATGTACCGAGGAGAGTGTGCTCCTCGCGGCTAACGGGGAGGGTGTGAATTAATGACAGAGACCGGTATCCTTGATAAACGGGCGTTGGCCCAAAGCGGGTTCGGAAAAATCCTGAATGCCCTGGGTATCTACGGTGTAGCGGGACTGTTTCTCGTTCTCGGCGCGATTCTTCAGGCAACAGGAACGATCAACAATTTCTTAACCGCACAGAACATGCTCAACATCCTGGATGCAGTTTCCCTTCTCGGAATCGTAGCCGTGGGAATGGCTTTTGTAACCTATTCCGGGCATTACGCCGACCTTTCCGTTCCGACTACCATGGCCCTTACGGGTATCGTGTGCGTAGCAATGCTCAAATACGGGTTCTGGCCGGCTATCATTATATCATTTATCGTTGGACTCATTATCGGAGGCATCAATGCCTTCGCCATCGGCAAGCTTAAAGCGAACCCGATTATCTGGACCCTTGCAGTGAACTATGTGTCCATGGGTGTTATTCGCCTCGTGTGGGTGAACAAGCAGATTTACCCGGATATGCAGGCTTCAACGGTTAAGGCAAGTGATATGTTCGACAATATCTACCGCCTGCGGTTTTTCGATAGAATCGCCCTTCCGATAATTATGCTCATTATCCTGGTGATTGTACTCCAGTTTGTACTTAGGAAGACAAGGTTCGGTGTACAGCTGAAAATGACCGGGGCAGCCAGGAACGCGGCAACGTTTTCCGGTATCAATGTAGAACGGGTGATCGGTACCGCTTTCCTGATCTGTGCGGTTACCGCGACTCTTGGTGGCCTTACGGTAACCTCCCTTTCACGGGTAGGAGCCTGGTATAACGGGGCGGGTTACGACTTTAAGGCGGTGACCGCCGTTGTCATAGGAGGGGTCACCCTTGCCGGGGGCAGGGGCTCTATTATCGGTGTGCTGGGAGGAGTGCTCATCATCGGGCTCATGAACAACATCATGACTCTTCTGGGTATAGGCACCTTTTCCCAGGATATGATCCGTGGTGCAATATTCATCATTGTTGTGGGAATAAACGCAAAATCCTTACGTATTCTGGGGCGTGACGATGCTTAAGAAAAAACTCAATAGAGAAATCCTCCTTGCCTTGGGAGATAAATACAGGATATTTATCCTGTTTGCAGGCGTGTTTCTGTTCATGTCGGTTTTCGCCCCCAGGTTTTTCAATGTGTGGAACCTGACTACCATCATGCGTACCATGTCGATGAATGCGACTGTTGCAATCGGGTTCACGATCATTCTTATCTGCGGCCAGCTCGATCTTTCTATCGGGACGATCATCACCTTTGCCGGCGTTATCGGGCTCGGTCTGAAAGAGTACTTAGGATACGGAGGAAGTGTTCCCCTGGCAATAGCAGCAGGAGGAATCATCGGCCTGGTAAACGGGCTGCTGGTGGCAAGAGCAAAGATCAACTCGTTTATTGTCACCTTAGGGATGATGATTATACTGCAGGGAGCGATTTACACGGTGACAAAGGGGACAACTATTGCCGTGTCTACACCGGATGCCTTCGCAGTTTCCGACTGGCTCAGTCACATGATCATCCCCCTGGTTACACCCAGGGTTATTATCAGCATCGTACTCGTGGTGGCAGTCAGCTTGTTTATGACCCGGACCCGGATAGGCAGGAATTTTTACATGGTCGGCGGTAACCGTCAGACAGCATGGCTCGCGGGGATCAACACCGACCTGTACACCATTATGGCATTTGTTATTTCGGGACTCATGGCCGCCGTTGGGGGTGTTTTCTTCGCCATGGAAGGAGCAGCCGCGACACTGAACCTGGGGGATACATCTCTCATGTATATTATATCCGCAACGATTATCGGTGGCACGGCCATGTCCGGCGGCAAAGGAGGCGTGTTCCGTACATTCATGGCAATCTTCATGCTGGATGTGCTGTATAACGGGATCATCCTCTTAGGCCTTGGAAACGAAGTAAAGATCTTTATTGCCGGTGTTATCCTCGCCTCGGTTGTGCTGTATGAAGCCTATGCGGTGTATAAACACGAAAAGGTGGTGGGTCAGCGTGCCGAACTCCTGAAAGAGCTGGAGAGCGGCAGGATAACGTAATGCAGGAATAAGACGAAAGGGCGGTATGCCTGATCGCTTATGTAAGGCTTCGTAGAAGCCGGATATTTATGTTCAATACTATATTGGAGGTAGAGATGAACAAAGTTTTCTCACTACTGTTCTGTCTCGTAATGGCCCTGGTACTTACAGGTGCCGTGTTCGCAGGCGGAAGCCAGGAAAAAGCGGAAAGTGCAGACGGTGCATCGAATCTCGAGGCATCCCTGGCACTGGAAGACGAAGTGCTTGCACTGAAGGCCGCCGACGGTCAGCCCCTTATTGTTCTGCAGAAAGAGCAGCGGGAAGTTCCCCCGCGGCCTGCCGACCCGGAAGCTCTTCCGGAAACCGACCCGCTCCACTGGTGGGACATCGAGTTCGCCGGGTGGAACGCAAACAAGAAGAACATTCCTGAATCGCCAAAAGACGGTGCTATCGGTAAAAAGATTATTTTCATCGTCCACGGCGACCATCCCTGGACAACTGCATGTACATTGGGCGCCCAGAAAGTGGCAGATGTGTATGGCATGGAGTTCAAACCCATGTCTCCCAACTGGGACCTGGCGGTACAGAACCAGATGATCGACCAGGCGATAAACGAACGGCCGGATATGATCCTCCTTATCCCTCTGGATGCGAAGACCGCACCCCAGCAGGCCCGGAAGATCAACCAGGCAGGCATCCCGCTGATCCTGTTCAACACCCTGCCGTCGGCGGAAGCAATGGATTACGCTATTGCCTGGACCGGACCGGATGACTTCGGGCAGTTCCGGATGCTCGCCAAAGTATGGGCGGACAAGATCGGCAAGAAAGGCGGTGTTGCCTATACCCAGCACGCCCCGGGCGGTTCACCCTATTTCGCGCGCTACTGGGGACCCAGGTCCGAGCTTACCGGATACGCTCCCGGAATCGAAACCCTGGACGCCCAGGCGCCTGGGTTCGAAGCTGACAAGACCATGCAGCTTGTGTCCGATTGGCTGACACGGTTCGGCGATGACCTGGTAGGTATCTGTTCCGCAGACGACTCTGCCCAGGGACTGGGTATTACCGAAGCTCTCAATAAAGCCGGTAGAGAAGACGTGGTCGTTGTTGCAGCCGGAAACAGCAAGGTCGGTATGGACCTGGTAAAAGAAGGAAAGATCTTTGCCATCACCTACCAGACGGCTGAAGGCGACGGAGCCCTTGCAGTCAAGACAGCCGCGGACTGGTTCAACGGAAAAGAGATTGAACCCGTACGCTACCTGCCTAAACACATCATTACCAAGGATGACGTAGACGATTTCTATCCGCCCCAGTGGTAGGATAAGATTCGAACGCAGTTACAGCCGCCCTTATCCGGACGTATTCGGGAAGGGCGGTTTTTTTATCCATAAAGCAGCGGTATGATGCGGATTATCATTATAGCTTGTTATGCCCTCTTCTGTTGAAAGAAAAGATGCAGTATAATTACTTCCGAAATCAAGACGGTGCGGCCGAGTTTTTGGGCGATAATAGAAAGCGCCTTCGTCTTACCGTCCCTGCTGACCAGCTTCTGGTGGTATTGTTGAGCTCGGGGATTGTTACGCAGGAACAGGCAGGCAATCGGCCGGTTCTTATTCTGAGCCAGGACATATTCAATGAACGGTCCGGGACCGTGATAGCCGTCGCACTTACCAGTCAACCGCAGCGGGCAGGATTTCCTTTGACCCTGGAACTGAAGACAGTTCACATGCCAAAAAGGTCCTGGGTAAAAATCAGCCAGATCAGAACACTGGCGGTTGAACGGATTGGAAACAGAATCGGACGTGCGACTCCTGAATAGATTGCACAAGTCATAGATGGGTTGGATGAAATAATCGGAGCTTAATATATCGCTGCACGGAGATGCCTTCCCGGCTATACCTTCGAGGGCGCCGGCCATTTAGGCGTTGAGGTTGTAGAAAAAGTACAAAACTATTTTCCTTTAGAAATGTAATTTCCATTTCCGGATAGACAGAGTGTTCGGTTGTACCGGGGTGAGTAACGGAACCTTACAAAAATGTAATGTCTATGTTATGAAAATGTAATACTAGTTAACAATAATACTCTGAACAAACAATAGAAGAGGCGAAGATGGTTCAATTCAAGGCTGTACGAAAAGATTTCGGTGATGTTACCGCCATTCGGGGAGTATCATTTTTAATTTCAACAGGCGGAATTGTCGGCCTTCTCGGACCCAACGGAGCGGGTAAAACGACTACGATGAGGATTATGACCGGGTTTCTCGAACCGAGCAGCGGTGAGGTCAGGATAGCCGGGGAGGTGTTTTACCCTGATTCCGTTTCTCTGAAACGGCGGATTGGATACCTGCCGGAATCCGCCCCATCCTATGGAGACATGCTCGCATGGGATTACCTGGTTTTTGAAGCGCGTCTTCATGGGCTTGATCCGGACGCCCGTGTGCCCCGGGTGATCCGGGAAGTAGGCCTGGAATCCCAGGTGCACAAACCGATCCGGGAACTTTCGAAGGGATTCCGGCAAAGGGTGGGTCTGGCTCATACCCTTCTCCACGATCCGGAACTCCTGGTCTTAGATGAGCCGACTAACGGTCTCGACCCGAACCAGATTGTGGAAGTACGCAGCCTGATCCGCCGTATTGCCCGGACGAAGACAGTCCTCCTGTCCACCCATATCATGCAGGAGGTGGAGGCCTTGTGCGACCGGGTTATCGTCATCCATGAAGGAACAATTCGCTATGACGGTTCCATAGCTGCCTTTTCCGGTACCGCACAGTGCATCAACCTGGTTATCGGCGGTATCGACGACGGGAAACTCCTTGCATGCCTGCGGGACCTTCCCGGTTTCCGGGACATGGAGAAAAGGCCGGAACGAATCTGCGAAGAGGGACTTCTCTGTGTATCCGTTGTCACCGAGGCAGAACGGGACCTGCGCCCTGAGATATTCCGCATCGCCGTCGAGAACGGATTTATCATCTATGAGATGGTGCGGGAACGGACCTCTATGGAAGATATTTTTCACCAGCTCACTCTAGGCCAGGACATCAAAGAAGATGAAGCAGCGAAGGAGGTTGAAAATGAGTACTGATCTTGTACCTGTCGCATCGGAAACCCGGCGCCGGTACCGCCGTTTCCAAGCCGCCTGGGCGCTCTTCCGGCGTGAACTCTCAGCCTACTTTCAGACACCCATTGCATACGTGTTCGGTGTTGTGTTCCTTGCACTAACGGCAGTACTTTTTTTCTCGGTTTTCTTCCTGTTTGAACAGGTGGAAATGCGGCAGTTCTTTCGAAACCTGCCGATTCTTCTTGCGGTTCTGATGCCCGCCCTGTCTATGCGCCTTATCGCTGAGGAACGCAGAAGGGGAACCTATGAAGTTTTAGCCACGCTGCCCCTTCGAACAGCGGACATCATCGGCGCGAAGTTTCTGGCTGTCTGGATTACCGGACTTTTTCTCCTGTTGCCGACAGTCTTTTTCATTATTACGGTAAGGAGTTTTGGCGTGCTGGACCCGGGACCGGTGCTGGGGGGCTATTTCGGTGCTGCGCTACTTGCAGCCGCGTTCGCCGCTATGGGGGTGTTTGCTTCCAGTGCCTCAAGGAACGAGACTGTCGCACTGATCCTCGGCCTGGTGATCGCACTTTTTTTAACGATACTCGACAGTTTTCTGGTCCTGATGCCGCCGTTCATTCTCCCTGTCGCGCAATACATAAGTATCAGCTATCATTTTGCAGGGTTTTCCCGGGGCATTGTCGATTCCCGTTCAATAATCTACCTGGTAAGTGTAACCGCCTTTTTCCTTGTCCTGGCGGACCGCCGGCTGTCGCGGCAGCGGTAGGAGGGCGGATATCGTGGGTTTTCCGAAACTGAACAGGCGGGCAGCGGCAGGAATCAATTTCATTCTTATCCTGGCTATTATTGTCCTGGTCAACCTGGTGGGGGCCAACAGTTTTTTCAAACTGGACCTCACCCGCAGCAACACGTACAGCCTTTCCCGGGTGAGCAGGGAGACTCTTGTACGTCTTGAAGATCCCCTGCGGGTAAAGGTTTTCTATTCCGAGGATGTCCCTGCTCCGTACAACAGTGTACGCCAGTACCTGGTGGATACTCTCCGGGAATTCGATGCGGCTGCAGACGACTTCTTCAGCTACGAGCTGGTGGATACCAGCACTCCCGAGGGGAAGCTGGATGCGCAGCGGTATGGACTTCAGCAGGTGGAAATCCGTGAGGTTCGTTCCGATGAATTCCAGTCCCGTTCCGTTTTCATGGGCGCCGTGGTTCTTTACGGCACGGTGGTTGAACGGGTTGACCAGATTGCCTCTGCCGATGGACTTGAATACCGGCTTACTACAGCCATGATTTCGGTCATCACCCAGGTGGATGCCCTTTCCGGTACAACTGACAATGTATTCATGACTGTCATTGCATCACCATCCCTGCAGCAGCTCAGGATGCAGGGATTCGATGATTTTGAAACGGACATGCGGTGCGTTTATCAGCGCATAAACCGGGATAACTTCGGCCGGATTCAGTTCGAGTTTCTCCAGCCCCGGAGCATCGAGGAGGAAGAAAGCCTTGAGGAACAATACGGTGTACGGCCATTGAAATGGGGGACCCGGGAAAATCAACAATCCCAGGGTCTGCTCGAGATCCTTCTGCGTTACGGGGATACTGTTAAGCGTATCCCCGTGGAGATATTCCGTGGTCTTTTAGGCGGCTATGCCCTGGCCGATCCGGCGGACATCGAGGAAACAGTTCGCCAGGCTCTTCGCAGCCTTGTTTCCGCCAATCCACAGGTGGCCTATGAAAACAGTGCGGGTGAGAAAGACCTGACCGACTACCAGATGGGAGCCGGGCCGTTCAGTATGCTCTTAAGTGAACGGTACGAGGTGGTTCCTGTCCGCTTATCGGAAGATTCCATCCCTGCAGGAATAGATACCCTGATTATCAACGGACCTGAGCAGCGTTTCACCAGGGAAGCCCTGTACCGGATCGACCAGTTTCTGATGAATGGCGGTTCCCTGCTTGTCTTCCTGGACCGCAATATTCAATTGATGCCTACTCAACAACAAATGCTGGCGGGAGCTCAGCCGGTCTGGCAGGCCAATGAGACAGGTCTGGAACCCCTTCTCGAACACTGGGGCGTACGCAGTACCGGGTCATTTGTTCTCGATGAGGAAAGTTTTATCGCGCGTCAGGGGAACCGGAGTCAACAGATCTACCAGGCGCCGGTTCTCAGCGGAGAGAGCTTAAACCGCGAACACGTTATAACCAGGGGGCTTCAGGATGTGATCGTCGTTAATGCGACAGAGCTTCTTCCCCCGGAGGACGCCACCGGCACAGATGGGACCGGATCCGCTGACAAGCCGGTATACACGGCTCTGCTGAAAACATCTCCTGAGAGCTGGATCCTGGAAAAACCGGAAGAACTGGGTCCCTGGATTCAGGGAGCCCCGAGAGACGCGGACCTGGGGCGGCGCGATATTGCCGTACTGCTGGAAGGTTATTTTTCGAGCTATTTTACGGAACCCGTCGACCTCGGTATTCCTGAACGTGCTTCCCGCGATGATGAGACGGAAGTGGTGAAACCTGAGATTGAACCTGCGGCATCCGGTGCGAAGATCCGCTCCCGGCGATATGCAGCCGAATCTCTTGAAAAAGGGCGTGTTCTCGTTATCAGCAGTAGTGCTCTTACCACCGCGCAACTGCTCAATCCGGAGACCATGACGCCTAACAGCACCTTTCTGATGAATGCCGTGGATTACTTAAACGGAGCTCCCGGTATGGCGGAACTGCGGAGCAAAGGGCTCGGTGTGCCCCGTATTGGAATGACTTCACCGGCATCGCGCATTGCCGCCCGATGGGGAAATACGATTATGGTGCCTTTGATCGTAGTCATCATGGGCCTGGTTGTCTGGAGCCGACGGCGGGCCCGGAGCCGCCGTGTTCGTATGATGTTTGAAAACAGGAGAGAACCCTGATGATGAACGATGATACGGCAATGAAAAAGACGTTCCTCTATCTGATCATTACTGTCTCGCTGCTTTTGATATTTGTGCTGCAGGAGACACTACGCCCTTCCGGGCATACTATTGCAGTACCGGACATCGGGTCTGTTATAGACCGGGTCACCATTGAAACTCCTGAAGGGAATCTTTTTCTGCAGAGAGATGGTGAGAACTGGACGGTCGGGGATGAGGAGTATCCCGGCGACGGGGATGCAGTGAAATCCTTTCTCGAAAGTGTAGCGGCCCTGTCCGAAGCTGACATTATCGGTACACGGGGAAATTACGGGGATTACGGCCTGGATGAGGGCACTGTCCGGGAAGTGCGTTTTTTCAATGGGGATACCGAGGTGCTCTCTCTGCAGGTCGGGAATCCCGCAGTTTCAGGAAACGCCTTGTACGGGAGGATAAACGAAAGCCGTGAAGTGGTACTTCTTCCCCGCAGCTTAAGGGATAAGGTTTCCACCAATCCCGTAGATTTCAGGAACACCCTGATGGCGGCAATTCCGGAAGATCGCATCATCCGGGTCCGGCTTTCTGCCGGGGATTTTAATACGGTCACGATACAGCGAAGCATTACAACCGGAGAAGAAGGAGAACAGAACGTCCGGGAGTGGGAAGCCGACACAGAAGAAGAACTCAGTGACGGTGCGTATCAGAACCTCTTCCGGGAACTCTCGGGACTCCGGGCGAAGGGTTTTCTCGATGAGTCGGAAAGCATGGGTGAGCCCTTTGCACGGCTTCTCATCGAGGAGAATAATGGAGATAGAACGGAAATCGCCATCGGGCCTCCACGGGAAGACCGGCAGTATCCTGTTGAAGTGTCCGGCAACCCGTACCGTTTTACCATCCCCGAGTGGCGGGCGCGCCGTCTTCTCCTGGGTATAGAACGCTACTTTGCGCCGTTTACGGACAGCCCTGAGTAATAGGGCAGCTTTCTGCTTCTGAGCCGCCGGCACCTATTACAAAAAGAAAACTGCATGGGTTCGATTGCTTCTTATTTTTATTAAAAGCGGTGGCGGTACCCCCGGATATGTCCATAATTAATAGATAGGGCGTATCAGGAGACCGCATGAAAAAACGTCGCTTTCCCATTTCCGCCAGGATGGCCCTGAGTTTTGGCATGATACTCGTTATCATCTGCATTATATGCGCTGTCTTCCTTATGCAGCTGACCCGCCTGACCCGTTCGATAGAAGATATTTATATTCATCCCTTTACCATCAGTAACACCATACGGGGAATCAATAGTGCAATTCTCGAAATACATGGGGCGATGAAGGACATTGTCCTGTCCAGGACCGAATCGGAGATAAGGGCGTTCGCTGCACAGGTGGATACACTTGAGAAGGCGGTTCTCGATGATTTTACGATAGTATACGGCCGGTATTTAGGGGATATGACCGATGTGGATGACGCTTATAACGTATTCATCGGGTGGCGTGTGATCCGGGATGAGGTGATAGAGCTGGCTCATGCCGGAAACAGGGCTGAAGCATCGGCAATTATGAGGGGGAAGGGGGCCCGTTATGTACGCCTTATGGACCAAAGGATACGTGGGCTGATCAGCTTTGCAGAAAACAAGGCGATTTCTTTTTTCGGCCAGGCAGACGGAACGACGAACAGGCCTCCACTTTGCGGATTATTATTCCCCGAGTGCTATCATCCTTGATATCGGACTCCCGGGAATTAACGGATGGGAAGTGATGAAAAGATCGAAGAAGCATGATACAACACGGTATATTCCCGTCCATATCGCAGCTGCGTCGAATAATTCATCGGAAGCTTATCGACTGGGAGCCGTTGGATTAATAGAAAAGCCTGTCGATCCGGATGCGCTTGATAAATCTTTCAGTAATATCGAAAAAATTCTTGAGGGCAAACTGAAAAAACTCCTGCTGGTCGGGGACTATGATGATCAACGTAAGAGCATACTTGAACTCTTAAGCGGAAAAGACCTGGAGATTTCTGAAGCGGAGACAGGAGAGCAGGCCCTTGAAATGGTGAGAAATAAGCAATTTGATTGTGTGGTGCTGGATCTTGGCATAAATGATATGCCCGGTTTCGAGTTTCTGTCCGGGCTGCGGCAGAGGATGGGTGATATGCCCCCTGTTATCGTGTATTCGGCAAAGGACCTGACAATGGAAGAAGAAGCGGAACTTCAGAAATACGCGGAATCCGGTATCATTAAGGGTGTGCGTTCGCCGGATCGGCTCCTGGAAGAAACCGCATTGTTCCTTCATAGGGTCGAATCGGAACTATCGAAAGGGAAACAGAAGGACATTCAAATGTTTCGTGATCAGGATTCAACCCTCAATGGAAAAACAATTCTCCTTGTAGATGACGATATGCGGAACGTGTTCGCAATTTCGAGCGTTCTTGAGCAGAAGGGTATGAATATCGTGGCGGGTAAAAACGGCAGGGATGGCCTTGAGAAACTCAAGTCGGCAAGGAGCATCGATCTTGTACTTATGGATATCATGATGCCGGAAATGGACCGATATATGGCCATGGGAGAAATAAGGAAAACCAGGAAGTATAAAGACCTGCCCATCATTGCCCTTACAGCGAAGGCGATGAAAGGGGACCGGAATAAATGTATCGAAGCAGGAGCCAGCGATTATCTTGCAAAGCCTGTGGACACAGATAAACTCATCAGTCTGCTCCGTGTGTGGCTGCATGGCTGAACCTGATGCCGGGGAAATAGAAAATAGCGAGATTGACATGCTCCTGAAAGCAATTTATCATAATGCGGAAATGATGCACTCTCCATGATGCTGGAGAATAATTTTGCACTGGTACTGCTGGATGTCCAGATGCCCGGTATGAGCGGGTTTGAAGTGGCTGAACTGATGAGGTGCAATGAGCGCACCAGGTATATTCCGATAATCTTTATCACTGCACTCAACAGGGACGAGGATTTCGTCTTCAAAGGGTATGAGTCCGGAGCTATTGATTTTTATTTAAACCTGTCAATCCAGTTGTACTCATAAGCAAGGTAAAAGTGTTTGGCGACTTATTTCTAAAAAATGAAGAACTGAAAAAATCGTTACAAGAGAAAGAGTATCTGATGAAAGAGATCCACCACCGTGTTAAAAACAATCTTTCGATGGTAAATAGTTTTATAAACCTCCAGAAAAACACTACCCTGATATTCAGGAATATCTCACAGAAATTATCGAGAATCTTATCGACAGCGTGAATGCCGCTTCCGGTATCATCCTGGAGCTGAATATAGAAAAACTACAGCTGCCGGTGGATGCCTCGATTCCCCTGGGGCTCATCGTTACGGAAATGACCACCAATGCGGTAAAATATGCGTTTCCCGAAGGCAGGAACAGCCGTATCAGTGTCAGCCTTACATCCCTGGACAATGGAGAATCAAGGGTTCTCGTATTTCGGGATAACGGGATCGGGATCCCTGCTGAATGCAATCCCAGACAAAGCACTTCTCTGGGTCTGAACCTGATCTATGCCCTTACCGGGCAGCTTCGGGGCAGTATAACCCTGGACCGGAACAACGGCACCGGGTATACGATTGTATTCTGATGGCAGGTGTTTTATACGACCCTGGTAACCTTTGCAGGTTTTGATCCTTTTCCGATATTGATGGGGTAATCTCTGAAATTGTGGGCGGCCCAGTAGAATGCAATTGTGTTTTCCAAAGCCCGTGGAGTGGACTGAATGGTGTGGTTGGAGCAGAACAGGTGCCCCCCACCGGGTGACAGTATACGAATAACCTTTTTGACTTCCTCTATGACATCCGTAACAGAGCCGTGGGACATGATCCGCCTGGTATCCACATTACCCCAGATAGTCAGTTTGTCTCCGTACCGCTTTTTCACTGCCTGGGAATCGTTTACATCCGGCTGGAGAGGATTGATGATGTCGACTCCAGCTTCGATCAGGCCGTCCAGGGCCCATTCGATGTTCCCATCGGAGTGAAAGGCGATTTTTACGTTTTTATCTACTTTTTTTGCTTCCTGTACCATGTAAGCGTAGCGGGGGACAAGCAGCCGGTGAAACAATTCCGGGTTCAGCAAAGGTCCCGCATCCATACTGAAGTCGTCACCCCACCAGATGATGTCCACTCCCATGTGCAGGAGTTCCCTGGACAGGATAAGGGAGTGTTCCATGGTATTGTCCAGTAGTTCCTCAACAAAATCCAGATTGTCCGCCAGATCCATGAGGAAGTTTTCCAGTCCACGGAGATACCAGGCTCCTTCCAGCATGGTACACGCAACAGCTCCGATGATACCGTACTCTTTTCCATCCCTTTCAATAAGCCTCCTGTTCTCTTCGAGACCGTCTCCGGATATGGTAAGGGGGTCCGGCCAGGTATAAGAATCCCACTTTCTGATATCCTCAAGGGGATGTTCCACCATTTCGCAATAACTTCCGTATTCCTGGTCCTGTTTCCGCCATTTGATGCCGAGAGCATCTTCCCATAGATTATCATCGATCTTCTTCGAATCGTCGTACACGGTGCCGAAGCCTTCGCAGAACCCAACGGCACGGTAGAGGAGATCATTTCCCAACCGTTTTGCCAGTGCGAAAGAGTCCCCGGATGTGTCCACATCAAGGAGCTGTATCAGTTTTTCAGCAACCTCAGGAGCAATCCAGCTGTCAATGGGGACTTTATCCGGCTCCTCGTGGTTGATTGCGGTAAGAACGCGTTCTTTACTTGTCATCAGATGCCCCCTTCGAGTCATAAAAGGTATAGCTAAGCATACCAGATCTTACACTTTTGTCAATATAATCATTATAATATTATAATCATAATATAAGAATCATATAGAATAACTTGACAAACAGAATGGATGGGGTTTAAATGTCAATATATCAAGTCAAAGGAGAGAAGAATATGAATCGAGGTAATGTAGGTAAAACACTGCTGCTTTTCACCTGTTTCCTGTTAGGGGCCTTTATGGTTTTTGCAGGCGGTACCAAGGAAGAACCGGCACAATCCGGTACACAAGAGAGTACTAAAGAGCAGGAAAAGATTGTGCTGGAATTCTGGTCGTGGAACAACGAGGGGTCGTATCCCGTTGTTCACGAAGACGCGGAAAAGAGGTTCGAAAGAGATTATCCGAATGTGGATATAAAAAGGGAGTATATCAGTTACACTGAATATCTGGTGAAGCTTAAAGCGGTATTATCCGGAGAAGAGGCGCCTGATGTTTTCCAGATTCCCTGGGCAGGGGAGTACACGGAATTAGCACGATCGGGGAAACTGCTTCCTTTGACGGACCATCTTAAACAGGGGTTCCCCGAGTTTTTCCCTAACATCATGAATGCGATTTCTGTCGACGGGGACGCATGGGCGGTGCCGCTGGACCTCAATACGCTGCAGATCGCCTACAATAAAACCCTTTTTCAGGAAATGGGCATTTCTGTACCGAAATCTAAAGATGAACTTATTGCAACTGCCCGGAAACTGGAGGAGCAGGGTAAATTTGCAGTTGCCCTGGGGACGAAAGATTTGTGGGCAGGGGCGGATGTCTTTTTTGCACAGGTAGCATATACGGATCCGACCCATACAAAAATGGCCCAGGCGGATGCGGGTAAGATATCCTGGAATTCCCCGGAATTTATACAAGCTGTTCAAATCGTCGATGAATACGCGAAAAAAGGGGTGATTGCCCCTGGTGCAAACTCGATGGATGCTTTTGTCGGGGCAAAAAACCTCTTTGTCCAGGAACAGGCAGCCATGTTCTATCCTGTGGGAAACTTTGTAACCGGAGGTTTGACAGCCGATATCGGGGATTCCTTTGAATGGAGCCTGTTTCCGTGGCCCCCGCTGAAAGGGGGAGATGAAATGCTGCCCACCGGCGGTGTTGCGGAAATGTTCGTTGTTGCCAAGGATGGGGATAATCAAGAATTAGCTCTTGATTTTCTCCGGTATATGACTAACGATGATGGTAAAGAAATCCTGGTAAAAAATGATTTTATTCCATCTAGTAACTATTCCGGCGAGGTCGTCATGTCGGACCTCTACAAGAATATGCTTGATGCTCAGTCCAAGTCGCAAAGCAGGGTGGTGTATAATACCCTGGTGTATACCGCCGTTATGAACGGCATGCAGGGGATATACGGTCAGACCCTTTCTCCTCAGGAATTTATCGATTCTTTAGTTGAAGCGGCAGCGAAGTAAATAAACTGCGGGAGCCTCCGGCAATGGAGGCTCCTTTTTATGCAAGGTGGTAACGGTTTCTATGGTTTTACGGCGAACGGCGCGGATAGGATTCTTCTTCTCTCTTCCGGCAATTATTTTTTTCTTCATGTTTATGCTCATTCCTGTTTTATCAACATTCTTTTTATCATTTGTCGAATGGAAAGGATTCGATATCGCAAATATGTCCTTTGCCGGGATTTCCAACTTCTCCGAACTCATCAGTGATAAAGTGTTCTTTATCTCTCTTAAGAACACACTGATTTTTGTTGTGCTTACCACTGCGTTACTGAATGTATTTGGTTATATCGGGGCCAACGCAATCAATAAAGGGATCAAGGGGACCGGGTTTTTCAAGAATGCCATCTTTCTGCCTGTGCTTCTGTCTCCCATCATTATCGGTATCATGTGGTCCCGCATGCTGGATGCCTTCGGTATCGTTAATCAGTTTCTCAAGGCCATCCATGTAATCAATATGCCGGTTCTGTTTCTAGGCGATCAGCGAGTCGCACTGTACACGGTAATAGGCGCTACGCTTTGGCAGTATACCGGGTATGACATGCTTCTCTATTATGCCGGGCTGCAGGGGATACCTGAAGACCTGATAGAAGCGGCAACTATTGACGGAGCCGGGAAACTGACGATTCAGTTCCGAATAATCATCCCCTATTTGAGTCCTGTCATCGCTGTTACCATGCTTTTGAACATGGTAGGAGGGTTTAAGGTCTTCGATATCGTGTATGTTATGACCGCCGGCGGCCCGAACAACAGTTCTCATGTGTTTGCAACGTACTTATTTCAGCAGGCATTTCGATTTAACAACATGGGATATGCCTCGGTCATCGCGATCGTGATTATCCTTTTTTCGTTTCTCGCCGCAATCTTAAGGCTGCGGTTGGTACCTCATGACAGGTAGGATGATATGGGCAAAAGGATAATACGTACAGTTCTCGGTTATGTCGTAGGAATAGGGTTCCTTATCCCCATTGTATGGGTTATTTACCTGTCACTCCGAAGTAAAAAAGACGTATTTGCTACGATGTTTTTTACCCGGGAAATCCATTTCGAGAACTATATCACTGCCTGGAAGACCTTTAATTTCGGCGGATTGTTTTTAAATTCAGTCATTATTACGGTGGTTTCCGTTTTGGTTATCTTATGTATTGCTTCTCTGGCTGCCTATGCGTTTACCAGGCTCAAGTACCGGGGATCGGAGTTCTTTTTTTATGCCATCCTCCTGGGCATGATGGTACCGCCTGCCGCGGTGATTATTCCTCTGTTTCTGATAATGAAAAACCTCGGATTGTATAATACTCACAGCGCACTCATTTTCGCCTACATAGCCTTCGGCCTTCCCATTGCTGTCCTTATTTTCCGCGGTTTTTTCTTATCCGTGCCAAAGGAGCTCATCGAAGCGGCCCGTATAGACGGCAGTGAAGAAATCAATACGTTTCTTAGGATAATCCTGCCCCTTTCCACCCCTGCGATTGCCACGGTAACCATATTTTCGTTTATGCAGAACTGGAATGAATTTCTCATGGCCCTTGTCCTTTTAAAAGATAAAGTCCTCTACACGATCCCCGTCGGGATGGCAAATATTGTGGGGCAGTGGGACTCACCATGGCAGCTGGTAGCCGCGGGTGTGGTGATTTCTTCGATCCCGATATTCGTCATCTATCTGATGATACAGGATCTTTTTGTGAAAGGGCTCACTGCCGGAGCGGTAAAAGGGTAACCTTATGGTATTGATTCTTTGGAACAGGTTTTATACTCTTCACAAAACCCGGGGATGCATGTGAAAGGATCTAATGTAAAAAAGAAATCTGGTGTTCCTCTTTACCTGCAAATACATGAACAGCTTCTGCAGAAAATCGAAGACGGTGTCTGGCCGGAAGATACCATGATTCCAACCGAAGTGGAATTGTGTAAGGAATACGACGTCAGCAATATAACTGTCAGGGAAGCGATCCGGATCCTGGTGCAGGACGGAAAACTATCCAGGACGCCTGGAAAAGGTACATTCGTAACAAGGCAGAAGCTGGAACAGAAGCTCAACCGGTTTTTCAGTTTTACCCGCTGGGCTGTGCAGAATGGTTTGAAGCCTGCATCCCGTATCCTGCGGGTGGAAACGATGAATTGCGACAGTCATATAGCAGGACATCTTGATCTTAAAGAGGGAGACCAGGTAACCAGGATCGAGCGTCTCCGGCTGGGGGATTCAGAACCCCTCATGCTGGAAGTGATCTGGATCTGTGCCGATTCGTATACTGATCTTCATTTAAAGGATCTTTCCAATATTCCTTTAAATGATATTCTTGCGAATGATTACCATGTTCTCCTTACGAAAGCCGTGGAATCCATCGAACCAAAGATGTCCGATGAATATGTCTCGCACCTTCTGGGCATTCACAAGGAGGCCCTCCTTCTCTATGTGGAGCACACCGCATTTACCACAAGCGGCAGGACAGTTTATTTTGTAACTTCTTTTTACCGGGGGGACCGGGTTAAATTTACCATCGAGCTATCGGGAACGTGATAATGAGAAGCGGCGATGGGGAGTCGTATGAACAGAATGTTAAATTTTATAATATTATAATATATAAGGTATAATGATGATTGATTTTTTCAGGCCCAGGGTGGCGGTTCTCACCTTTACCGATGCACGGGATGAAGGTATTTCTTCGGATACCGTGGAGCGTCACCTGGAAGCGAAGCAGGAAGAGCTGTCCTTATTTCTTCAGGGGCAGGGGGTTCACGTGGTAAATCCTTTATCCGCCCTGAAGAGTGAAAAACGTTCCTGGTACGGTATCCGAAACCTCTGTGAAGTAGGCGATGTCGTACAGATGCTGAAACAGGAAGAAGTGGATGCGGTGATCATCGGAGCATGGACCTGGTCCCCGCCGATGCTCATCAAGGAATTCATCCGGAAATTTCCACGCCCTTTGATGTATTACACCGAAAATGATCCGATGGCAGGTTCTCTGTCCCAGTTTACGGCCACCTGTGCAAGCTTGATGGAATGGAGCGTGAACAGATATGCCCTCAGGCACCAGCGGAGCTTCGGCAACAAGATGAGCCTGATCCGGTGGGCCCGGGGCATTGCTGCTGCGGCAAGGATGAGGGAGAGCGCTCTCATGCTCTGGGGCGGTACCTACGCCGTACACATGGATCATCTCCAGGATGATGTGAATAAACTGAAGAGCTTTATGGTGAGGGATGTGCTGCAGGAGGACCAGTATATCCTTGTGAGCCGGGCGGAACGGATCCGGCTGGAGCAGTCAGAAAGACTGGATACGTATTTTTCCTGGCTTAAACGCATGGGACTGACTATTGTCTATGACGATATCATGGTTACCTCCGAAGCGCTGTTGCAACAGGCTGCCCTCCTGCTGGCTGCCAGGGACAGGCTGGATGAATTGGCCGATGAAAACATCCGGGGTGTGTCTATCAAGTGTCAGCCGGAAATCTATGGGGAATACGGAGTTAACCCATGCATGCTGCCGGCGTTCCTCCCGTTTCCGGAAAACGAAGAGGGGCCGCAGCGAATCTATCCCACGGTGTGCGAAGGCGATATAAAGGGGCTGCTGACCGGCATGATGCTGCATGTTCTTAATCCGGATGTACCTCCGGCATTCGGAGACCTGGTCTCCGTCGGGGATGATCACATCGAATTTGCCAACTGCGGTGCCGGTTCCGTGTTCTGGGCGGCAAACAGCGGAAAAGCAGCAGAAGCATTAACAAGGGTAGAGGCTGCAGCGAATATTCACGGTAAATCCGGGGCGGCTTTTCATTATTTCGGTGTCCCTGCTCCGGTAGTTACCGTTGCCCGTCTTACCCGGATAAACGGCCGCTATTACATGCAGGCCGGGAAGGGGAGAGAACTGGATTCCGAAGAGTTTCTTACCCAACGGCTGGGTAAGACGGTAAGGACCCATCTCGGGGGCACCTGGGGTAAGGTAGTCGTCGACCTGGGTGTCAAGGGGGAAAACTTCGTCAGGATATACGGGGCGAATCATCTTCATGCCACCCTAGGTGATGTGACGGAAGAAATAGAAACGGCATGCGGAGAGTGGAACATACCGGTAATCCGGCTCGATTCGGATGATTCCATGGAAACGTTTTACCGGGAAATACGGAAGCGGGGAGGTTGATGGATGTCTGATCAGTACTTCATCGGCATTGACTTAGGGACGACCATGGCAAAATGTGTGATCTATGGCGGGGAAGGGAATGTGATAGCTGAAGGGCAAAAAGAGATGATCATATCCTACCCCCGGTCCGGAGAAGCTGAACAGGATGCCCGGGATTTTTACACCTTCTCCTGCGAACTGATAAGGAAGTGCCTTGCCGAATCTGCCATCGACAGGCAGAACATCGTTTCCATCGGAATAGACAGCCAGATGGGGGGCATCATGGCCGTGGATAAACACTTCGATCCGGTAATCTATTACGATACCCCCCTGGACAACCGGAGTGCCTCGGAAAACATTTGGATGCATGAGAACTTCGGTGACTTGATTCTCGAGAAAAACGGTTCGATTTCCACGTTCGGCAATAAAATTCTCTACTGGAAAAAGAAGGATGAGTGGAAGGAAATTCATAAGTTTATTCAGCCTTCCGGATTCGTTGCGGGAAAGCTCGCCGGACTTTCAGGTGATCAGGCGTACATGGATGAAACATTCATCTGTTTTTCCGGGTTGGCGGATCTGCAGGAGAGCAGGTGGTCTGAAGAACTCTGCAGCCTGATGGAGGTGGATGTCCGGAAACTCCCGCGAATTGCAGCATCCACGGATGTTATCGGAACTATCTGCAAAAGGGGAAGAGAGGACACCGGTCTGCCTGAAGGCATTCCCATCGCCGCCGGATGCGGGGACCAGATAGCCGGTTTCACCGGGGCAGGAATATGCAAGGCGGGACATATGGTGGATGTCGCCGGTACTGCTTGTATTCTTGGAGCCAGTGTGGATTCATATACCGTGGACAAAGAGTATAAGACTCTGGCCACCATGAAATCCGCCATGGGAAACACGTATTATCTTATTTCCGTAGTGCTTGGGGGCAGGACCCACAACTGGTTTATAGAACAGTTTTTCAGGGATGAACTTAAGCGGTGCAGGCAGAGAGGGGAGAGTATCTATGCCTATCTCGATGAAAAGGCGGCGGCTATCCCCCCGGGATCGGATGGGCTTGTTTCCATCAATTATCTGCAGGGGCGGTTTTTCCCGCCGGATCCCAATGTACGGGGGCTTTTTATCGGCCACACCTGGGCCCACACGCCCTATCATTTCTACAGGGCTCTCCTGGAGTCCATTGCATACGACCATTATCTTACCAAACAGATTATCCAGTCCCTGGTTCCCGGCATCGACTTCCCAATCGTGACTGCCATCGGAAGCGGGGCCGAGAGTTTGTTCTGGATGCAGATTAAAGCAGATGTGCTTCAGTCACGGTACGTGAACCTTGTAAGGAGCGATCTGGCGACCCTGGGTGCCGCCCTGGTAGGCGGTTATAGTGCCGGAATATTCAAGGACATAGAATCGGTAACCTGCCGTTTTTCCTCTCCTAAGGCAGTGGTGCAGCCGGAGAAAGGTGGAGGCAAAGTGTATGAAAAATATATCCGGATATATGAGAATCTCTTTCCGTCACTGAAAGAAATCTACAAAGCGCTTGCACACCAGGAGGGGCAATGACACCAAGGGAACGTTTCCTGGCAAATATGCGTTTTGACCCCGGCGTTTCTGCATTAAAAGCGGAATTCGGATACTGGACTACAACGGTGAAACGGTTTATCGCTGAAGGATTGCCCGTAACCGAGGCATTACCTGAAGGTCTCATGGACAACGGAACCATTTCAGGTGGAGCGGAGATCGACCCTTCGGGAAGTACCGTCATCGATAGAAATGTACGGGAACACCTTCATCTCGATCCGTACCCTTCGAAATTTCCCTTCGATCTCAGCCCTTTATGGGATGTGGAAATACTTGAAGACCGTGAAGAGTACCGGATTATAAAAGATTCCTACGGGATAACCAGGAAAGAGAGAAAGACAGGTACATCTCCGCCGTTTGATATCGAATTTCCCATAAAAAACAGAAAGGATTTCGAAGCATATAAAGAGCATTATGATAATGATTTTTCCAGGCGACTCCCTTCTGGCTGGAATACGCTGAAAGAAACATTGAAAAACAGGGATTTCCCGGTCCGTCTCGGGGGGTTCCCCTTCGGATTTTTCGGTTTTCCCAGGCACCTCATCGGGACTTCGGAATTGTACCTGATGATGTATGATGATCCCCGGCTGATTAAGGATCTAAATGATTTTTTCCTGTCTTACGTGATGGAGTACTGGGCGGAGATTCTGCAGGAGGTCCGGCCCGACTGTGTACTCATCTGGGAAGACATGGCAGGCAAAACCGGGTCACTCATATCGAAAGAGATGTTCAGGGAGTTTATGAGCCAGTATTATCTCAGGATCATTGATTATTTCCGGCAGTTCGGCATTGGGAATATCCATGTAGACAGTGACGGATATATCGAAGACCTTCTCCCGTTGTGGGTTGAACTGGGGGTGACAGGGTTATTCCCTTTTGAACGTCAGGCCGGAAATGATGTCCTTGCCATCAGGGAGGGTTATCCTGATCTTCAAATGCTCGGTGCTGTAGATAAACGGGTATTTATGACGAACCGAAGCAAAGGAGACATAGACGAGGAGCTCGAACTGATTGGGATATTACTGCAGTCCCGGGGGTACATACCCCACGCTGACCACCATGTTCCTGACGATTCGTGCTGGGACAATTTCCGTTATTACCGGTCCGGCCTGAATGATCTTATTGATTCATGTTGATAGCGAGGAGGAGAATAAATGGCACTGGTACCAATGAGCAGACTTCTGACACACGCACGTCAGCACGCATACGCAGTCGGGTATTTTGAGTCCTGGAATATGGAGTCCATGCTGGGAGTGATTGATGCTGCGGAACAGATGGAATCTCCGGTTATTATAGGATTCAACGGGGGATTTATCGGCCATGAAGACAGGATCGTCACGGAAAATATCTATTATTATGCAGGCCTCGGCAGAGCGGTAGCTTCCCACGCAAATGTTCCGGTTGCATTCATCTTCAACGAAGCCGACAATGTACCTCTCCTGGTAAAAGCCCTTAAAGCAGGATTCAATGTGATCATGCATGATCACGAAAGCTGTACTTTCGAAGAATCCATCGAAGTAAACAAATACCTTGTGGGGATTGCCCATGCCCAGGATGCTGAGGTGGAAGCGGAAATCGGTCTCCTTCCTGCCGTGGATATGGCCACAAATACGATGACCGCCGGTGAGAATACCGATCCCGATGAGGCTGAGGATTTTGTCCGTCAGACCGATGTTGATGCACTGGCTATTGCTGTGGGAAATGTACACATGTTGGAAGGACAGAAAAAATCCAGTCTGTATATGGATCTTGTGGAAACCCTTTCTAAAAAAGTTTCGGTACCGCTGGTTCTTCACGGCGGTACCGGCGTGGATGAACATGACCTTAAGGAAGCAATCAAGCTGGGAATCGCAAAAGTGAATGTAGGCACCATATTACGGCGTACGTTTATCGATGCACTCAAAGGTTACTATTTGTCCCGGGAAGTTGATACTCTTGATCCGAATGATGTAACCAGTAAAGGCGGAGAGATGGATATGCTGGTATTTGCCCGGAGAGCCATTACAGGAGAAGTTATCCGGATGATGAACCTCTTCGGAAGTATAAAAAAAGCGTCCCTTTTTACTTGATCACCGCCGGTATGGAGGTATTGCAGTGATTTCAGGAAAAGAGTTTGAAAAAGCACAGCTCCGGGCGATCGGTTATTTCGAAAAAGCGGGCATAGCACTTACCAAACAAGAAAAAGAAAACCTCGAAGTTGCGGATTTCGGTTTCGGTGATCTGTACAAAATGGGTCTGCAGGTACTGGTGTATGTGAATACCGAAAGGGTGTGTGCGAAAGAGCTGGTCCTCTTCCCGTATCAGACCTGCCCGGAGCACCGGCACCCGACGAAAGACGGAGTCCCGGGAAAGGAAGAAACCTTCAGGTGCAGGTATGGCACGGTGTATCTCTACGTTCCGGGAGAACCGGTTCCGAATCCTCAGGTGCAGGGGCTGGAAGGGTATTCCGATTACCTGACAGTATTTCACGAGATCGTGCTTCACCCGGGAGACCAGTACACCTTGCATCCGGATACGCTTCACTGGTTCCGTTCCGGGGATAAAGGCGCGGTAGTATCGGAATTCTCAACCACCAGTACGGATGATCAGGATCTGTTCACCGACCCGCTGATCAACAGATTCACGAAAATCGAAGGATAAAAAGGATCAGTTTATTCTGTCTACATAAGGGTGGAACAGATCACGGTATCCGCTGCCCGGGTTGTTAGTTTGCACGGCACATCTTTGTAAGAAAGGGCGGGATCAAGAAATTTCCGATAGGCCTCTCTTTTTTTCTCAGAAATAAAGAACAGGAATACCCGGGAACACCTCCGCACCATGGTCGGGGACATGGAGATACGTTGCGGAGTAGGCTTGGGTGCGTCTTCCACCAGGATAAAGCCCGGATCTTCGCTGTCGATGGAGGGGTGGTGGGGGAACAGGGAAGCAATGTGTCCATCGGGACCCGCACCCAGGAGCGCTATGTCCACCCCGGGAACCAGCCGGGAATATTCTACGGCCGGGGAAGAAGATGCCGTATCAACCGGAAGAATCTGTTCTCCTGTAATACACCCTTTCCTTGCCAGGTGCGAGAAGAACACTTCGTCCAGAAGGCGGAAATTGGAATCCCGGTGGTCTTTCGGTACCATCCGCTCATCGGCAAGGCAGAAGGTGAGTTTTTTCCATAGATGATCAGGAAGATTATCCGCATCTTCGACAATACATTGATAAAATCCGAGAAGAGAACTGCCCCCGGACAGGGCAACTATAATAGCACCGGATGAAGGGTTAAAAGATCGAAGCACACTGAAAAAGTGTTCTGTAGCCTTCTTTGAAAGCACCGGGAGATCGGGATGATAGAGAGTCGAAACCGCCACGAATTACTCTTTTCCGGAGACCCGGGATAAAACATGGGACATACAGATATCCATACTATAACTGTTCATCTGAATAAAGAGAAGAGTATCCGCCGCGGCGGACCGGGAGAAGAATGGTAATGCCGGCTTCCTCCTGCCGGGATCTCCCCTGCGCGAAGAATCGCGCTTTCCTGTTGAGTAAATAATTATCAAGCAATAAAAACTGTACACCCATATTTATCTTGACATATTGCCATATATATTTTATCCTGAAAAGGTGAAAACAACTATTGAATTAAGCGATGCTGTTGTTAAGAAGACGAAAGATCTGGCGCGGCGTAACGGAACAACCATGCGCCAGGTTGTAGAATCCGCACTGAGGTTGTACATTCGTGACCAGGAACAGAAAGTTTCCGGTTATCGATACGAGAACCATCCTTTTAAAGGGAACGGGGTGTGTGAAGGGATCCAGGAAGGAAAATGGGAAACAATCCGTTCCCTTGTGTATGAAGGCAGAGGTGGATGATCGCGGTTGATACGAATATCCTGGTGTACTCCCACCGGGAGGATTCATCTTTCTATAGGGCTGCAGCTGAATCGGTTGCAGCACTTGCCGAATCCGGGAAAGCGTGGGCCATTCCCTGGCCATGTATCCATGAATTCGTAGCTATCGTGACTCATCCCCGGATTTATAAACCGCCAACGCCACTGGAACACGTAATTCTCCAGGTCCACACCTGGCTGGAATGTCCTGATCTGCATTTAATCGGTGAATTCGATACGTTATACTGGAAGCGGTTTGAGGAATTACTCCGGGTGGGGAATATCGCGGGTCCCCAGGTTCATTACGCAAGGGTAGCCGCTATCTGTCTTTCCCACGGCATCGACGAACTCTGGTCTGCAGACAGGGACTTTTCCCGGTTCCCGGCTCTCCCTGTGAGAAATCCGCTGGTGTAAGAAATTGAGGCTGTCCGGCAACCTCTTAAAAGAGATTAATTGACTAACCTCTTCATGATGGGATAGAATTCAATTGACTTTTTTCTTGGGAGGGGAATATGTCAGTAACACAAGCGGAACGTAGAAGTGCTATCGATCATGAACTATTCACGATAACTGATGAAATGAAGGAAGCTATGGAAAAAGCCCGTATGCGGCAACTTGGTAGTTTTCCGGATGTAAAAGATGCCGGCTGCGCTGTAAAAGACCGGTGTACCACTGGAAAAAAACGGAATATTAGTATCGATAGTAGAACGCCCTATCGTGACATTATGCGAGATAAATTGAGAACTGAAGAAGGACGGGAAATCTATATGAAAAGGCAGGGCATCATCGAACCTGTTCATGGTGACGATCAGAAAAACAAAGGATGGATACAACACCATCTGCGGGGATTCAAAAAAGCTTCGGCTGAATTTGTGCTTATGAGGATTGCGACAAATCTGGCGTTGATGATTAAGCATAGAGAAAAAGAGATTCTTGCATGGGCCGGGGTATGAGAAAAAGTAATAAACGGGATTCTATAGGGCTTTATTTAAAAGCTTACAAAGCGGTCTTGAAAAGAACTGGATGGTTAGTGACAATCGACCGAGCTTCATTCAAATAACTTTATCATTTTGGATTGTTCTGGGATACTGGTTTTCTTAAAAGTGGTTGCCGGACAGCCTGAATTGGTACCAACAAGGTCTGAGAGTAAACCACTATCCACGGCTCGATGAAGAAATAACAACACCGACCAGTAGCATGTTCCTTCCTGCATGGAAAACAATTGAGACCGGGAAACTGCCGAAAGGGATAGCAGTCATGGCCGGCGGACTCTACTGGCCGACCCAGGGTTTTCCTCTGGATTATGATGTCCGGAAGCAACTTTGCCGGGGCAGGACATGGATCAACAGTGCTCATTGCAGACGGCAATTACCCCGCTTCTACTGCGCATAATCCCTCCGGTAAGATCGTGTACCTGAACCTGTGCCCGGGAACCGTTACCTGTACGGACGTGCTTAAGGCAGTTGCCTCGGTTCTGGCGATAGAGGCCGCCGGGGTGATGGATCCCGGAGAACAGGGGGGAGGGTATGAAAGGGGATATCCGTCGATCTGGGACGAGTTCATGGGTATCCTTAAAGAGAAGCAGTTTCCCGGGAAACTCAGGAAAATAGAACGGTTCTCTTTCTATGAGGAGGCTATGAAGCATACCAATGCCCTTACAATCGTCACCGGTGAAAAGCGCACCTGAGCGAATATCCTCCTTACCATCGGGGTGTTAAAAGAATAAACCCTGTAATTTAAAGGTAGACGATCCCCGTTTCCTGTTTTATTATTATCATCATGAAGCCACATAACACGCAGAAGCTTCAAAGTGCTGTTCTCAAAACGATGTCTGCCGGCAATAAAATTGATTCGTGTGAAAAGGAATCGAAAGAACTCCTGGAAATGGTACCCGGGTATGCTATAGCTTATCTAAAGAAAAAATTTTCCCGAAATACAGATGGTAACGAAAAAAGCAATACTGAAATTACTTAAGAAGGAATCTATCCCCGCCGTTCTGATCGGTGGTCTGGCAATGCGTATCTACAACAGTCCCCGTGTTACCCATGATATGGATCTTGCAATAAAAACTATTGACGTGGATAAAGTAATTATCTTCATGTATAAACACGGGTTTTATCTGGTCATGTCTGCCGGCGATGAAACAGTTCGCCTGTGCCAAACCGGAGGGGAAGCCTCCGAATGGGTTACTTCCGAACGTCCCGGATCAATGAGTTTCTTTTCTTTCCCGGACCCGGTTTCTTCGCAGGAAATGCCTGTTTCTTCTGTCGACATCAATTCTGAGGTTGATTTTCTCTATGATATCAGCATTCCATTTTCCAGACTCTACAAGAGTGCCCAGGCAATTGAGCTGGACGCGGTCACCATTTCCGTAGCATCGGCAGAGGATCTACTCTATCTGAAAGAGCGTCGTTCTGAGAAGTCGCCATCGGATTATGCTGATATTGAGTTTTTACGGAACCTGCTGGTTAAGAACCGCCCTCATCAGAAACCTTGAATTGCTCTATTTTTGTATTCAGGTCCCGGACAGTGTTCTGGTTTCTTTCCGTTACATCCTGAAGCAGTTTGAGCGCATACAGTAGTTCGGTTCCCCCCACTTTTTGTTCATTTGACGCATTCAGTATTTCCAGGGATAACATTTCCATTTGCCTGATTGATTCCAGGGTCAACCTGCTTTTTTCATCTTCTTCCTTGCTGATCTCGAGTATCCTTTCTGATAATTGTACCATGCGTTCGATCGAGACAAGTATATCCTGGGCCCCGGAGTTTTGTTCGTGCATCGCCTGGGCTATCATAGCCACGAAGGTTACATTCCTGTTGATATCTTCAAGGATTGTATCAAAAGCATCTCCTGCTTCGGAAGATAAATTCATCCCATGTTTAATCATACTCACAGCTTCATCGACGATGTTCTTGATTTTTTTGGCCTCTCCCGCTGAGTCTGTAGCCAGTTTTCCGATTTCCTTCGCTACAACAGCGAAACCCCGGCCGGCATCTCCCGCGTGTGCCGCTTCGATTGAAGCATTCATTGAGAGGAGGTTTGTTGTTGCGGCTATTCCTGCAATTCCGGTAACCGCCTCCTGTATTCTCATGGAAGCGCTGTTTATTGTCCCGATGGCTTCAATAGTAGCTTTTATTTTTTTCCCGCCGGAATGTGCCGCTTACGACAATTCTTCAGTCAGCTTTTTTGCCGATTCAACGCTGTTCCCCACCGATTTTATGGAACTCACCATTTCCTCGATGTTCGCCGAACTCTCGCGGATAGTATCCGCCTGAATTGCTATATTCTATGTGATTTCTCCGGTCAAATGTATCATGGTATCTACGGATTCGGCACTTACATCCACTGCCTTCTTCTGCTGCTCCAGGCTTGTGTTTACACTTTCAATGGAAGCGACCATTTCACGAACGGCAGCTCCGGATTCTTCCACCGAAGCGGATAAATCCTCGTTGGACCTGTCAACAGCGTCGGAAGTATTCCTGATCTCCCCGATGAATGTGTCAAAGGAGAGAGACATTTCATCAACCGCTTTTCCTATCTGTCCGATTTCATCTTTCGTTTTTAGATGTGACCGTACGGTAAGATCCTTCTTTGCAAGCCTGTGTAACACTGCAAGTAATTCTTTGATCGGTTTCAAGGTTTTACTGATGAAAAAGCTGATAACCAGTGCTACGACGATTACGACACCGATAAGTATGAACAATACCAGTTTAATCCTGTTAAGCATGGCATTTGATTGCGTAGTATACGCGATGACAACTTCGTGGGCAGTGTTTTTTAATTCCACCGCCTTTGTTACTTCGATGAGCGGTCGTTGAGATTCCATCCGGCTCAGGGAAGCGCCGGGTTGTATGATCGTCTCGATCGACGTCCTGTATGTTTCCCATTCTTTTTCCCACTCGTTTATCAGAGCAAGAATACCGTCGTCTTTCGTCGGCATCAGCCCCAGCTCATCATTCCCATTCTTAAGACCCATGAGGAATTTCTCATAGGTTTCCATTTCCCTTTCGATATTCTCTTTTAGTACGCCTTGTCTTTCTTTTTCATTTTTTCCCGCGGCATCGATAAAGGAAGATGCATAATACCCTAATAAGATTGTTCTCATCCTTTCACTTCCTGATTTATCGATAGCATTTGCGAGACCGTCCATCGATGAAAACAAGGCGAAAATAATAACCAGAAGGAAAACAATAATGGTAACCATGACCGAAATAAGTGTTAATATTCGGGTAATAATAATATTTCTGCCCTTTGCATTCATTAGTTTCTCCTGTTTTGTCTGAGTATTCGGAAATATGCGAATATCGAAACCGGATCTATCCTGTTTCCGGAAGATAGCTGGGTAAAGAAACCCCCCTGAACTCCTGAAATTCTCCCCATACCTGTTTAACATGGGTTTCCACATTAACGGCCTTCCAGTCGTACAACTGTTCCACAATGGTTCGCTTCTGCATGGGAACAACGAACAGGGCGGCCAGGCCTTTGAACCGGTCCAGTTCTCTCCGGATAAGGGCAATTACCACTTCTTCCGACCGGCCGACACAGGGGCCGAGAATATTGAGGGCCGGGTGTTTCAGAGAGATCATAAAACCATCAATTGCACCGGCTTCGTTTTCGTATACACTGGCATGCATGACCCCCCTCGGGTTTTCAATAGCATACCGGTAATCGATTTCCCGCTTCACACCGCTGACATACAGCTCCAGTTCTCCCATCCCTTCTACATCATCTGCAGCAGCATCCCGGATATTATCCTCACCTGAAACATGCGCCCTGATACCGTTTGGGGGAACATCGATCAACATATCCTGATACATGGCCCGGGGTATGAATCCGGACCTGTTATACAAGGAAAAGGAATCAAGGTTCATGGCACTGCAGACAAGCCGGCATGCTTTGAAACTTTGCTCCCGTGTGTAATCCAGGATGTACCGTACAAATGCACGGGCTATTCCATACCCAACGTAGTTGGGGTGCATCGCCATTATCCCCAAGGACACGTGGAATTCCCTGGGATGGTAATAACAGGCGCCCATCATTCGGCCTGTATCCCGCTGAATTGCCGCCACACTGCAGCCGGGTGTGAGATCATTGTAAACCTGATAGAATATCGCGGTATCCTGGGGACTGCACTCATAAAAATCCCGTCCCAGACCATGCTTCCACCACCACGCATTAAACGAACTGAAAAGCAGATCTGCATAATCCCATATATCGTCATCGCAGAGTGGACGGAGTATAAACGGCTGTTTTGTTTTCTCAGGGAACATATCTCTTCCTTTTATCAGTGAGAATAATAGTATGTTATGTATTACTGTTCAAGTCAGGTGAACTGACTGACCATCGACTTTACGCGGTAATAGATGTGAGAATTCCATAGATATGAGATTATATATGTATCGCATTGAATCCTGGAGGCACGCCTTCGATTTCCAGGGCAGTATAGAATAGAAGGGGATTTCTTGAACGGCCGGCAATGCCCAACCGGTACAGCCGTGGGAGCATGCCGGCTTCTCATCTCAATTGCCTTTTCCCGGAAATCACTATACATTTACCAAGGCATTTTATGTGGGGAGAGTCAGTGTGGATAGTGAGACCAATGATAAAAGAGACAGGGTTTATCTTATAGCCTGCGGTGTATTAAGGCCGGATGTAGAACGGACGGCTGAAGATCTATGCATCGATTTAGAAACAGAGTACCTGGAAGGGGGACTTCACAATGTTCCGAAAGAGCTGCTTAAGAGGGTGCAGGAAGCTATTGGAAAAGCGGATTCCCTAAAGGTATACGACCGTATCGCCATTGGGTACGGAATCTGCGGAAGGGGTACCATCGGGCTGACCGCAGAACACACCCCCCTGGTTATTCCCAGGGTGCATGATTGTATATCACTTTTTCTCGGATCGGATGCAGCGTATAAAAACGAGTTCTCCGGTAAACCAGGCACCTATTACATCTCTGCAGGGTGGTTTGAGGAGCAGGTCCAGCCGAAGGGAACAGGTAATTCTGAATTCATACGCTCCGACGAAAGCATAACCGGCATGAAACGTGAAGAGCTGGAAGGGAAATATGGAAAAGAGAGTGCTGATAATATCATCGAATTCCTGAGCACCTGGAAGAAGAACTATAACAGGGCTGCCTTTATCGATACGGGAGCAGGTACTCCTGAAACATACGAATCCTACGCGAAAGCCCTTTCTGAAGAGTTCGGTTGGGAATACACCTCCCTCCAAGGGGACCGTACCCTGCTGAGGGACCTTCTTACGGTAGTTGAAACAAACCGGCGAATCCTGTTTGTCCCCCCGGGATCGGTAACCCGGTTCGATCCGAAAGAGGGGAAGATCAGCTCCGCCCCAAGGTGGAAACAGGACAAATCTCACAGTGACGCCAGGGAAGATATCGTGTCTGATATCCCCCGGGAATCCTCTTCCCCGGCCCCCCGGCAGAGAAGGTACGGTCTGGGCATCGATGCAGGAGGGACCTATACTGATGCGGTAATCTATGATTTTCACACCAAAGAAGTGGTGTGTAGTGGAAAGGCTCTTACCACGAAATGGGATTTCACCATCGGTATCGGGAATGCTATTGACCGGTTTAAAGGAGAGCATGTGTCCCGTGTGGACATTGTGTCCGTTTCAACGACCCTGGCAACCAACGCGATCGTGGAAAATCACGGTCAGAAAGTGGGGCTCATAGTCATGCCCGGGAGTTCCTGCGATCCTGCTGATATTGCATACCGGCCGATCAAGGTCATCAGGGGCTCCCTTGACATCAGTGGTAAGGAACTGGAATCCCTTGATGAGCAGGAGATACGAAAGGCGGCTTCAGACCTGGTGAAAAAAGAGGGAGTCAATGTGTTCGCTGTTTCCGGGTATGCCGGATCCGTGAATCCCGCCCACGAGATTCGGGTCAAAGAGATCATCATGAAGGAGACAGGTCTCCATGTGTGCTGCGGTCATGAACTGTCGGAACTGTACAATTTCCAGGTGCGGGCGAACACCGCTGTGCTGAATGCCAAGATCATCCCCCTGTTAGAAAAGTTTCTGGAAGATGTGGAAAAGAGCTTAAGCCACCGGGGGATCCAGGCACCGGTGATGGTGGTGAAGGGTGATGGTACCCTTATGAGTTCTCAGATCGCCAGGGAACGGCCCATTGAGACGATTCTCTCCGGGCCAGCGGCGAGTATTGCCGGGGCAAAATACCTTACGGACCTTACCGATTCCATAGTTATCGACATCGGCGGCACTACATCGGACATCGGGTCCATCAAGGAGGGGGGAGTGGAAGTAAAGGGCAGCGGGGCAAAGGTGGGCGGCTGGCGCACACACGTGCGCGCCCTGGACATGAGTACCGTCGGGCTCGGTGGTGACAGTGAGATTGTGATCGAGAAACAGGAACTTATCATAGGCCCCAGGAGGATCGCGCCGATATCATGGCTCGGCTCGGAATATTCGATCCAGGAAGCCCTCGATTTCGTGGAGCGGAACCTGGACAGTTTTATCACCAATGCAGAGCCGATTCAGTTTCTTCTGAATACCGGGTCCGGGGAGCATCTGGACCTTACCCGGGACGAGGAGAAGATTCTGAAAGCCTTGTCCGACGGTCCCTGCTCTCTCCTGGAACTGGCGGACAGGACCGGTGCCGGGTACTGGCTGATGCTCCGGACCAAGCGGTTGGAAGAGCACTACATCATCCAGCGGTGCGGAATGACCCCCACGGACATATTTCATATCCAGAAAAAGCTATCCATGTGGAACAGGGATGCGGCAATGAGTATGGCCGCTGTCATGAGTACCCGTGCCGGGATCTCCATTGAAGATTTGATAACCAGGGTAAACAGGCTCAACACCCGGAAGCTTATCGGTGAATTGATTAAAAAACAGATGCCTGGTGAAACCGAGTCCTTCGATACCTGCGACACCTGTCAGGCTATGCTGAATGCCGTGTACGGAGAAAATGATAACTTCGAAGTCAAGATCAACCTTCGGCATCCTGTGATCGGCCTGGGTGCACCGGCCAAGTTTTTCCTGATGCCCGTATCACGACTGATAAAAGCGGAAATTCTTATTCCCGAGTACGCGGAAGTGGCAAACGCCGTGGGAGCCATCACCAGTTCCGTATTGGTTAAGAAGCAGTTATCCATCGTGCCCACATCCGACGGAAAGTATACGGTGATCGGTCTCCCCGGGCATTTCACGGCAGAGTCCTTCGACGATGCCCAGGAATATGCATCGGAAGAGCTTAACAAGCAGCTCCTTCAGCTCGCCGAGTCTTCAGGAACATCGGAACGAAGGGTAAGGATCCGCATCGAAGACAGGATTGCAAAAGCCGCTAACGGGACGGAGGTGTTCCTGGAATGCACCCTATCCGGGGAGATAGAAGGGACGCCGGATTCGGTGGTGCCCGCCTGATGTGGCAGGTTGACCTACAGATGAGGTCCGTTTTTCTTCTGGATTTCATCTGTTTTACGCGCTTTTTCTAAATACCGTTCCGCCGCAGCACGAATACTCTCTATCTCTTTGTCCGTAACCTTCCGTATGACCCTTGCGGGACTACCTATGATCAATGAGCGGGGAGGAAACGATTTTCCCTCGGTTACCAGTGATCCGGCACCGATAATGCAGTGTTCCCCGATAGTCACATTATTCAAAACAATGGCTCCCATACCGACCAGGGTACCGTTTCCGATAGAACAGCCGTGCAGGAGCGCGCCGTGTCCCACAACAACATAATCACCCACAATCGTCGGGCAGTCCTTCTGGGTGTGGAGAACCGCATTGTCCTGGATATTGGTTCTCCCGCCGATGATAAGAGGTTCGATATCTCCGCGGAGTGTGGCGCTGTACCATATGGAGGATGCTTCCCCCAGGGTAACGTCGCCGCTGACTTCGGCGTTCCATGCGATGAATGATGCTTTTACGACATCCGGTTCTTTGCCTTCGTATGGGTGAATCATGTGTTGTATCCTATTGCCATGGAGTGTTTGAAATCCTTCGAATATTGATTTCATCGATTACGGCGTTTCCCCTGTGAAGAAGGAGAAACAGTACGATATCCGCCAGTTCTTCAGGCTGGATAAGTTCTCTGGTGTCAAGATCCGGCCTCATGGAAGCGACAAGGTCTGTTGCCACCCCTCCCGGGGCAAGGGCATGAACGCGAATATCCCGGTTCTGTACCTCCCTGGCAAGGGCCTTGGTAAAACCCATGAGTGCATGTTTAGAAGCCGAGTAGGCAGCCTGCCGGATATACCCTTTGTGGCCCACAACAGAAGAGATGTTGATGATCGTCGGAATATCCGATTGCTCAAGCCAGGGAATGGCCTCCCTGCACAGTATGAACGGTGCCCGGGCATTGACCTTCATGATGGCATCCCAGTCGTCATCGCCGGTTTGCTCAAAGGGAAGATTGAGAGCTGTACCTGCGTTATTGATAAGGATGTCGATGCCGCCGAAACGGTCGACTGTCCGCTTAATCACTTCATAGGGTGCCCTGTCCAGGGAAAAATCGGCAGACACAGCCAGGGCCGTGCTGCCGAGTTGTTCCGATTCAGCTGCCGTTTTATCAAGGTTTCCTTTCGACCTGCCGGTAAGAGCCAGGTTCATCCTGTGCCCAGCCAGGGAAAGGGATATGGCTTTACCGATGCCCCTGGTTGCTCCTGTTATGACTGCAGTTCTGCCTGCAAGATCGATGGTCCTTCCCATTATCCGTTTATCACCCCTTTAATTAGGATCGTATCAGCATACAACGAGATTTCTCCGGCTGCAACAGCGGCATACGCCTTTTTTGCCTGTTCGTAAAAGGCAAACCGGTCTGTCATGGAGACATTGCCGTCTGTGAAGACCAGATCGTTAGCGTTGTATTCTCCTATGAGTAACGGGGACCGAAAAGGGCACAGGCCCGGTAATCCGAACCTTCCGGTTCCATACCGAAGGAAGCCCATGCGCTTGGCCGGAATATCGATTTTGCCGGAACATTGTGCATACTCACGGGAATCCGGAGCATGGACGCCAGGGTGATAAGGTCCGCGCCGATGTGGCCGTAGGTGATTGCGCCGTGGTTCGCTCCCCAGTTAGCCATGACGGAATACACATCGCTGAAAGCGCCGGTACCGGTAAGGCGGGGTGCGAACCAGGTAGTCGGCCAGGTGGGGTCGGTCCGTTTGTCCAGGGTGGTGTGGATGTCCTTGTCCAGGTCCACGGTATGCCCTTCTGCGATCTGCAGGACCGGTCCCAGTCCTTTCACCAGGTTGACCCTGGACATGGTTACCGGCATGTTCCCCAGGGTAAGGAACGTAGTGGAAAATCCGCCTCCCCGGAAGTATTCCCTGTTTGCAGCACAGAAACGGGTTGCATCCAGGCATGCTGCCGCTTCCTCCCTGGTGATATCCCAATATTGTTTCATCACCGGTTTTCCATCCCGGGACTGCTGTCCTGTTCCGTCCATCGTCGTAGAACCGGAATTGATAAGATGGATGATGCCGTTTTTACCTATACCGCTTAAGGATTTCCCGGTAACCCGTTTGATGGCATCGTTACTCCAGTAGGTCCGGACATCGGAAAAGATTTGTGATGTACCGGTAAGAAGGTGGCCGAAAAGCATGGCCACACCGTTCATACAGTCGTTTTCCGTGGCCATGATAAAAGGTTGGCGGATACCGTTCCAGTCAAAGGATGTGTTAAGCATGGTTTCCATGAAATCCGCGCTAGGCATGAAGTCGGTCCATTGCCTCTGTCCCTGGAAACCGGAAGCCAAGGCGTTGTGCCCCAGGGCTTCCTCGGGAAATCCAAGTTCAGCGAGGCGTGGATTGCCTACCATCAGGTCACGGGCGATCATGGTCATCTTGATGGAAACAGCCCAGTCCTGTTCTTTTTCCCCAGCTGTTTTTTTCAGGTCCTGCCGGTTGTTGTCCGGCCCTTCCTGACAGTTATCCTTTACCCATGCTGCGGCAAGTTCAAATTCTTCAGGGTCGAATATGTTCTGGTCCAGCCTTCGTATAAATTCCGACATGTCTACATATTCATTCCGCATGCCGAGGAAATCCTGGAAAAAAGTTTCATCTACAATCGATCCTGCAATGCCCATGGAAACAGAACCGAAAGAAAGGTAGGAGGTCCCTTTCATCCGGGCTACAGCCAGACCTGCCGTGACGAATCGCAGGATTTTCTCTTTTACATCAGGCGGAACCGTGGTGTCACCTGGATCCTGTACATCTCTTCCGTAGATCCCAAATGCGGGAAGACCTTTCTGGGTATGTGCGGCGAGTACTGCAGCGAGGTACACTGCTCCCGGCCGTTCGGTACCGTTGAACCCCCACACTGCTTTCGGCCGTAAGGGATCCATATCCATGGTTTCCGATCCGTAACACCAGCAGGGAGTTACGGTAAGAGAAAGTCCGACCCCCTCCCGTTGGAATTGTTCCTCACACCGTGTGGCTTCAGCAACACCTCCGATAGTAGATTCCGCTATAACGCATTCTACGGGGAGCCCGCAGGGGTGTGTAAGGTTTTCGGTAATAAGTCTGGCGGCGCCCTGTGCCATTTCCATGGTCTGCTGTTCCAGGGATTCCCTGATTCCTTCCCGCCTGCCGTCGATTGTCGGGCGGATACCTACCTTTGGAAGTCCGTTCCGGAGCCTGTTCACCGGTGGAATGTGCTTCATACCTTGTACTTGTGCCATGTCTTCCTCCATGTATACGCAAACGATTGCATATATAAACATTAGTTTCTATATCATGTTCCTTTTCAATGACTCATCATGAATGACAAGTTTCGTATCGAGACGGGAAATTTTCGGAAACGTAAAATCAACCCCCTGTATACGGTCTATCAGGATCGATGCGGCCTCCCTGCCGATATCAGGTACAGGCTGAGCCACGGTAAGACTGGCAAAGCCCAGTACAGGAGAAAGGTACATTTCATCAAAACCGGCGATCTTCACCATGTCCCGGTTATTCAACGGCTGTTCAAACAGAAATTTAGTTGCTCCTAAATGCATAAAAAAGTTTGCGATAAACACGTTCTTCGGAGGTTCCGGAGTATTAAGAAGGCTTTCCATGCAAACATACCCGCTGTGCACATGAAAATCACCGAAACGGATGATGGAGTCGTCCAGACGGATATGATAATCTTCCAGTGCCCGGGTATACCCGGTAAAACGTTCTTTTGCCGATGTAAGGTTCATATCTCCGCCGATAAAACCGATTTGATGAATACCGTGGGTGATCAGGTACTCCACCGCTTTATATGAACCCCCGGTATTGTCGACCAGGACAGCGTCAGAGTCGATATCTTCTGACAGCCGGTCCACCAGTACAAAAGGAATTCCTCTTTCCGAAAGTGCATCCAGGTGGGAACCAAGGGAAGAACAAGGTATGATAATAACTCCGTCAACCTGGTGTTCAAGAAGAAGTTCAAGCCTCCGTTTTTCCTCATCGAGTTTTTCGTTTGAATTGCACACAATAAGACTGAACCCTTTTTTCTTAAGCTTGTCCTCCACGCCCTGGGCTACATTCATGAAAAAGTCATTTGAGAGTTCAGGAGCGATAAAACCGATGATGTTGGACCGGTTCGTTTTCAGACTTCTGGCCAATACATTTTTCCGGTAACCAGTTCTCTGAGCATATTCTTTGATACGCTTCCGCAGAGAACGTGAAATTTGCGTATCGTCATTCAGCGCACGGGAAATAGTAGAAGTTGCGACACCAAAGGTTTTGGCAATGTCTTTCAGTCTCATTCGCCGAACATATCCTGTTTTGCACGCAATCGATTGCGTGCGAAACGAAAAAGAAAACGGCCCTTCCCATGCCGTCCTTTCGTTCCTCCCATTAAACCATGGATCCTGCTGAAAAGCAATGTTTTTTTACAATAAACAGACGGCGCCGGAAATGCCAACCTCCTTCAATTAAGTTGATATGTGCCGGGATTAGGCGGTACATGGGTAGAAGCTCATCAAGTTCAAATGTCTGGTTTCTCACCTCTTCGAACAGCCCTGTGGTCCGGCACTTTCAGTCTTTCAGGATGTCCGGGATGAACCTGTCAGTTTTTCCGGGAGGCCGGATATTGGCCCCGGAAAAATAATAAATGAATTAATACGATTGTTTGCATTTCATAGTGCGTTTTACTATCATTAATTTTTATAAATAAATGCGGCTTAATGTGCTGTTTTTATTTATCCAAGGAGGAAGATGGAATGGCATGGAAAGACAACAAAATTGGAACGAAACTGGCAGTAGGATTCGGGCTGCTGTTACTACTGATGGTTATAACTGCTGTGATCAGTTATATAGGTCTGCAAAACGTGGGAAGATCACTTAAAATTGTAGGAGAAGAAGAAGCTCCATTAGTAGACATGGCAAATGAAATGAAAATATCGCTTATGAAGGCACGAGCCACCCTGCAGGAATATACCCGCGCATCAGGACTTAAGAGCTCCGGTCAGGAAGACAGGCTTACAGAACTGGCGGGGACGTACCTTTCCACGTTGGAGGATTTTGACCGGTATGCGAATGCCATCCTCAATGGCGGAGAAGTAGGCGATGTCGTAATTATTAAAACTGATAACCAGGACCTTGCAAATTTAGTCGAAAAAGCTGATGAGATTCATAAGATGAAATTCCAGAAAGCCGCGCAGGGCATGATGGATGAAATAGCAGTTGCAATGGCGGCTGATGCCGATGCCTGGGTGGCGATGGCTGATATGGAAAAAATCTATGATGAAGTGCTGCTGGATCTAAGCAAGGTGGAAGAGTTAATATCGTTTGAACTTGACAGTAAATCCCAGGCGGCAACCTCCGTTGCGGCACTTGACCGGGTTATCCGGGAACAAGTGCCCCTGGCAGACATGGCAAATGAATTGAAAACTTCACTGGCCCAAACAAGAATAAAATTAGAGGAGATTAAACAAACCAATGATCTGTTAAAGCTTGATGCAATTCAATCCGAGTATGATTTTTTTATTGAAGATTTTGAGGGAAAAATAAATGCCATTCTTAAAGGTGGATTAGTTGACGGCACAAGGGTTATTGCTACCGGTAATGCTGAAATACAGAATGCGGTGCAGGAACTGGATGGCAATCACACAGGCTTTCAGACCGCTGCATTGCGTTTGATGGAGATGCAGCGAAAATTAATCGGGGAATCAAAACTAGTTGAAAAATCAATAGCGGAAGTAGGAGCGTATAGTGATGAAGCTGCAGCCTTGCTGACCAAAGTAGAAGAAGCAGCCAGTGGAGAAATGGTTGCTGCCAAAGTATCAGGAAACCGGATAAGACAAAGTTCTGTAATAATATCGATATCTGTATCGCTGGCTGCTTTGTTGATTGGCATCATTTTGGGTGTTATTCTGAGCAGGGGCATTACCAGGCCCATGGCTTCATTGGTAACGGTGTTTAAAAAAATCGCCGGTGGAGATTTGACTGTAAAAGTAGAGATAGATCAAAAAGACGAAGTAGGCATCCTCTGCTCGGCATTGCAGGATATGGTATTGAATCTGAAACAGATAGTTTATAATGTTAAAGCAGCGGCAGTAAATGTGGCCTTAGGGAGTGGAGGAATAAGCGCTGCCGCGGAGCAGCTTGCAAATGGTTCTAACCAGATAAGTGAGGCAACACAGCAGGTTTCTTCAGGAGCAAGCGCAATAAGTTCTTCTTCACAGCAGTTATCACAGGGCGCTGCCGAACAAGCTGCCTCTGCAGAGGAAGTCTCATCTTCCATGGAAGAAATGGCTGCTAATATTCGACAGAACTCTGACAATGCAATGCAGACTGAAAAAATTGCCCTGAAAGTTGCTGATGATGGAGAACAGGGCGGCCGGGCCGTTGCCGAAACTGTGACGGCAATGAAAGAAATAGCCAGTAAAATATCAATTATCGAGGAAATTGCCAGGCAAACGAATCTGCTTGCTTTGAACGCGGCTATCGAAGCAGCCCGGGCTGGTGAACATGGAAAAGGATTTGCAGTAGTAGCTTCCGAGGTGCGGAAATTAGCCGAAAGAAGTCAAAAAGCTGCTGCAGAAATAAGTGAGCTGTCCCTTTCCAGTGTCGAAATTGCTGAAACAGCCGGGGAAATGCTGGAAAAAATTGTTCCGGATATTAAAAAAACCGCTGAATTAATCCAGGAAATAAGTGCGGCTTCTGCTGAACAAAATTCGGGGGTAGAACAAATAAACCAGGCTCTTGTGCAACTGGATGCGGTTATCCAGCAAAACGCCTCTTTCGCAGAAGAAATGTCGTCAACGGCGGAAGAACAATCCAGTCAAGCGGAAGAAATGGCATCTACAACTTAGGAGCTGGCCAGCCAGGCAGAAGAAATGGCGGCTACTTCCAATGAATTGTCGGGACAGTCGCAAAAATTACAGGATGTTATTTCCTTTTTTAAAACCGGTGATTCTGAAATGGGTAAAAGCCAATTATTGGAATCTCCGTATCAAAGTACTTCAGAAGAGAAAAAACCAAAGCCGGAATTAACTACAAAGATAACCCTGCAACGGGAAATCAGTACTCCTGTAGAAAACAGGAAAACAGAACATGAAACCGGCATAGCGGATCCTTCCGAACCTGCCGTAGAAAATGGTAGAGATATAACAACGGCACACACCCTGCATATCCGGCAAGCTGGTGTTGAAAAAATGCAGATGGATGAAAAGTTTGAGGAGTTTTAACGATCTCTTGTTGAAATAGTAGACTTATTTTTATACTGACTCATGGGGTCCTCCGTCATTGGATGTCTCCATGGGTCTTAAAATTTTGTATTCCCTTAAGTAAAAACCGTTTCTATGATATAATCTTGATTGTGAATCTTCAGAAAGTTATTGTTATACTTCTTGGAATCATCGTTGTTATCGGCCTGGGACTGGTGCTGGAGTTTACCCAGCCTGTCGCCCTGCCTCTTACCATCGCCCTTCTATTATCCGTTGTATTCGAACCAGTTGTCAAAAAGTTGAGTAAATGGGGAGTTCCCAGAATTCTTTCCATTGTTATCGTTATCCTGATCATCCTGGGTATCTGTTTCCTCATCGGGTTTTTCTTTTTTACCAGCATACAGTCCTTTGTCAAAGAATACCCGAAATACGTCGAAAGGATGGACAACATCTATAATGATTTTTCCAAGCGATATTTAAACAGGCTCAATATACCGGAAAGCCCGTTGTCCAGGATCGAGTGGACAGGATCGATCCGGAATTACCTGGTCTCCTTTACCGGTGATTTCATGCGGTTCATGGGTGTTGTCTTTATTATCCTTATCGTTCTGATTTTTCTCTTCCTGGAAACTCCTCACTTCAAGGGCAAACTGAAGAACGCATTTCCCATCCACACCAGCCGGAAGATCGGCATTATATTGGAACACATTACCCGCCAGGTGGCCCGGTACCTGGGAGTGAAAACCTTTATCAGTTTCATGACCGGTATTTCCGTGTGGCTCAGCCTTACCATCGTCGGTATGAACTTCCCCCTTATATGGGGAGCTATCGCGTTTTTTCTCAACTTCATCCCCAATATCGGGTCTACCATTGTTGTTGCTATAACATTTCTCATGGGAGTCGTACAGTTTTACCCTTCGGTAGGCAGCATTGTTGCAGTAGGCGCCACCATGATGGGGATACAACTGATATGGGGAAACATCCTCGATCCCAAACTGCAGGGACAGCGCCTCAATTTGAGCCCTGTGATCATCCTGGCCTCCCTGGTGTTCTGGGGCTGGCTCTGGGGGGTAGTAGGAGCCCTCATATCTGTTCCCATAGCGGCAATAGTAAAGATTATCTGTGAGAATGTACCTCCTCTGCATCCCGTGGCAGTGATGATGGGAACCGGCAGGAAGAAGAAACGGCGCAAAAGTATGTTTTGAATTGCAGACGGAAACTGCCTGTACTCTTGCTGGAAGATGGTTGGTGTGATATTTTCTTTTCATGGATAAGAAACGGATACTCACCGGGGACCGCCCTACGGGAAAACTTCATCTCGGTCATTACGTGGGTTCACTTAAAAACAGGGTGCGTCTTCAGGATGAGTATGAATGCTTTTTCATCATTGCTGATCTTCATACCCTGACCACCCGGCCGGAAAAGTCCGCAATAGAGGAAATTGCCGAGAATGCACGGGATATGGTGCTGGACTACCTGGCCTGCGGTATCGATCCGGCCAAGGCGGTTATCTATCTTCAGTCTGCAGTACACGAAGTGTACGAAATGAACTTGATTTTTGAGATGCTGGTTACCGTACCCCGTCTGCAGAGGCTGCCCAGCCTGAAAGATATGGTCCAGTCTGCGAATCTTGCAGAAATGCCCTTTGGTCTACTGGGATACCCTGTACTCCAGTCTGCGGATATCCTCATGCCCAGGGCTCACCTGGTACCGGTAGGTAAAGATAACGAAGCCCATGTAGAGATGACCCGGGAGATAGGCAGGCGGTTCAATAACCTTTACGGAGAAGTGTTCCCTATTCCTGATGTGATGATCGGTGATGTGCCGAGCCTTGTAGGCACCGATGGAAACACGAAAATGTCGAAATCCTTAGGTAATGCCATCCTCCTTTCGGATGATGAAAAGGCTGTACACAAGAAAGTGTTCAGCATGTATACAGATCCGAAACGGATCAGGGCGGATATCCCGGGAACAGTTGAGGGAAACCCGGTATTCATCTATCACGATATCTTCAATACCAACAGGGAAGAGGTGGAAGATCTCAAGTCCCGGTACCGGTCCGGCAACGTTGGAGACGTGGAAGTGAAAGAGAAACTTAGCCGTGCTCTCAACCGGTTCCTCGATCCCATACGGGAACAGAGGGAGATCTTTGGCAGCCGCCCGGGATATGTAGACGAAGTGATTTTCGACGGCACCATGCGTATGAGGCAGGAAGCAGGACAGACCCTTTTAGCGATGAAAAAGGCGATGGGTCTTACCGGGATCTGGAACCGGATTTCCCGGAAAGCGGAAAAATCCAGGAAAAAAAGGGAGGAATAACCCGCCCTGAGATTAATTACTTCCGGCAGATTCCGTACACCAGGATTGACGCAGTAAGGAACCGAAACCGTTCCAGTTTACAGACGTCAGGGTCGGATACTGCTTCGCGAAAAGCCGATGATATATCTTCCCCTTTTATCACCACCGGATATTCAGCCAGGAGATTCGTTACCTGGTTTCTGAACACATCCGCATTGCTCATCACTCCTTCACACATCTCCCTGAATTCTCTCCGAACTGCGGGGGAAAGCGCAGCACCATGGTTATCCAGGTAATCTGTTAGGAGGGATACCCCGTTATACCCTTTTTCCAGAAACGCCAGGTAGAGGGTATAGAACCGGTCATAGAACCCCAGAATACCCGCAATAGCCAGGATGATTTCATCCCTGATAAAGGGAAAGATTTTCTGTTTCAATTTTCTCAAGAGCACCGGCAGGTACTGCGGCTCTCCGAATATGTCGAAGGCTTTTGCGGCATGAATGATCAGTCTCGGATTCCTGGTCGTTTTGAGAATGCCGGATATATTGTTCATACCCTGAATGTCCCCGATCTGTGCAAGGGCAACCATGCTCTTCGCAGCAAGGAAATAATCTTCCGATGTAAGGGTTTCCGTCAGAGCCGCACTGCTCTTTACAGCCTTTTTTTCTCCCAGCAGTTCCGCCGCCAGGTATGCAGTGGTAAAGGGATGGTTCCGGAGTTCCGAAATAAGTACCTTTTCCACCTGGTCTGTTAAGGGGATGTTCTTCAGTGCAAGGAGGGCATTCCCGCGTATACTCAACGACGGTGAGTTGAGTTTTTCCAGGAGCTGATCCACAGATAGAACCGAGGGAGTGTTTTTCAGGGCTTTGATAGTGTTTTTTTCTTCGCCTATGGTTTTAGACCGTTCAAGTTTCCTGAGAAGGGTAAGGGCCCGGAAATCTTTTGGAGACAGGATAAAAGTAATCGCATCCGGGATAGAATAGGGGGCCGTATCCTTAAGTTTTCGGATCAGGATGATGACAACCAGGAGGAGACCGAACAGGAGGATGAAATAGGTTCTGAAAGCACCTGTCCGGGACAACCTGGAGGATTGAAGAAGGATATCCAGAAGTGTACCACCCAGGAGGGAGCCCAGGGCTCCGCCGGTACCGATAAGCATAAAGTAGAGGATTCCCAGGTTGAGCCGCTGTTTCGGATGTATGATGGAAAAAAAGTAGATTCTCCCGGCACTGTACATGCCGGTTGTCCCCATAATATGAAAGAAGAACACTGCTGCGGGAAAGATGAACATCCAGGCGCTGCCCGAAAGTGAAGGAGCGATAATAACCGGTACCAGGATTGTCATGGTGATCGTGGTAAAGGTAAACATAAGGGGTTTCGCTCCCAGTTTGTCTACGGAATAACTGCTGATAAGTGCCATGATGAGGGCACCGGCGTTGCCGAAGATGTTGAACACCAGGATCCGGCTGTCCGAAACAGCATAGAGCTCTTTAAAATACACAATGAGGAACGGCGTTATCATTGAAGTGGTAAAAAAGCCCAGCAATAGAATAGTGTAGTAGAGACGAAAGTTCTTTTCTTTTATGCTCGCCGTGAAGCTGTTCAGCAGTTTTTCCCGGATGCCTGTTGCGCTTTCTTTGGGTTCCGGAATGCCCCTGATAAACCGTGACCCGATGAGTCCGCTGCCTAACCCTACTGCAATGATAACGATGTACCGGGTGAGCCCGGGATCACCTTTCAGAATGTAAGCCATGAATATGCCGGTAATGCCGGCGATTGCATAAGAAACGAGTAAAAGGCGGCTGAAAAAGCCTCCCTGTTCCTTGTTACCCCCCAGTTCGGTTACGATCGGGTTGTCACTGGTAAGCTGGATTCCCCGGCATACGTTGAACGCAAATACCGAAACGGAAAGGACGATAATCGAGAGGATATGATAGCCCGACTGTTCCAGGAATGGAAGAAAAAGGACCGGCACCATAAGGAGGTTCCTGGCGGTGTAGTAGGTTGACAGGAGGTGTACGGCCCCGCGCTTTCTGATCAGGATTTTCCCAATAAGGAGGAAGAGAAACGAAATGTACGCTGCAGACGAGAGAATACCGATGAGAGTGTTTCCCACGGAGAGTTTGAGTCCGATGAGGGTTATAATGTTGCCGGAAAGAAAAGGGAATGCGATAAAATTAAAGATGAGAAAAATAAGGAAATACTTTCTTCCCTTCTCCAGCTCTCCCGGTGTAAGGTGCTTTGCCTTCAACTTTTGTCCGCTTCCTTGATCATCCGTGTCTGCCACTCCAGCATCCAGGCTTCTTTTTCCGGATCTTCACCTTCCGCATCGGCCAGGATGCGGAACACCGGTTCTGTTTTCGAACCTCTCATCCAGATGTAGGCCTTGTCTTTACCCTCAGCATCTTTAAAGAGTATTTTGAGGCCCCCATTCTGGGTTCCGCTCCGGAACTCCCCGCCCATTCCCCTCTTTGCACGTATACCCTCGTAGTTAACCTCCTCCCAACCGGTAATACCGAAAGTCTCCTTAAGATACCCTTTATGTTTACCCCACTCCCGGAGAAAGACCTGCTCGTACCGGGCTTTCAGAAGGCCCTGGTCTTTAGTCCTGATCCGGAGGATGGCCCTGTCTTCGTAGGCGCTGGTAGTGACAAACTTAGGAAGGGTGTTAAGCACGTCTTTGAGAGAGAAATCGTCCCGGTACAGGGACATCTGGCCGCTTTCCCTGCACCAGGTATGGAATAGTCCCGGACGATCAGGCTCACTCCTCAGGGTAAGCAGTTTTACAATGGCGAATACGGTGTTGATGGGATCCCGGACAGCGGCAGGATGGGTGATGTTGCCGCCGTTCGATCCTTCACCTAAGATACGCACGATATATCCCTGTTCTCTTAAGTCCCGGGCACATTCTACCACGTTCGCCTCACCGACTTCCGCCCGGACTACCTGCACCCCCAGCTTTTCAGCTATCCTGTCGATTCGCATGGAAGTCGGCCCGTTTACCGCTATGGCTATCTTTTGTACCGGGGCCCTTCCGGAGCAGAGCAGGAAAAGCAGCTCTGAAAGCACAGCCAGGGCAAATACCTCCTGGGCAGACAGGATCTGCCCTTTACCGGTAGTATCGTCTATATAGACAATATTGCCCCGGTCGCCGTCGTTATCCGGGACATATCCCAGGATATACGAAGGATCATTTCTGTAAAGGGCTTCCAGTTCTGTTCTGCACACATGTAAGGATTCCCCTTCCGGTACGATGCGGTGAACAATCTGCCCGGGGAGACCATTGATGATCTTCACTTTCAGCCCGGCCTGTTCAAAGACCGTTCTGTCTATGGACAGGGTCCGTGCACTTCCGTTCAACTCTGCCAGGACGCCCAGGGTGCTTTTCCTGTTTTTCCCTGTAAGCATGTGGAAAAAGGAATTCTGCACTGCCGGGTCTTCGCTGCCGGTTACCACCCGGGATGTGAATCCTAAGTAAGCGTTAAGGGCGTTCCGCTTGGTATTGGAAACAGATCTGTACAGTTCGGAAACCATCCGGGGCGGAACGCTGTTTGCCTTCTCCCGGACCCGGGCCGAGTGGCCCTGCTTAAGCAAGAGGACCGTAAAAAGGTTTATCAGTTCCCCCGCGGCCTTTTCACCGAGTACTCCTCCATCGGAAAGGCCGAACTTAAACCCGTTGTGTCCGATAGGGTTATGGCTCGCCGATACATAGATGAATCCGGACAGTTCAGAAGTCTGCCTCACGTAGGCCATGAGTTCCGGCGCGGCAGAGATAAAGCAGTAGTGAACATCTATACCCTCAGCAGTACATACCCTGAGCAGGATATCCGCAATCACCGGACCGGTTGGCCTGGTATCGATCCCTATGGCTATGCATGGCGCTGAAGACGGAGACTCTTCTCTCAGGAGGGTACAGAAAGCTTCAGCTGCGGTTGCAGCTATCTCCCGGTCCAGGGCTAAGAGATCGGTTCTCCGGCTTTCCCCGTCACCATCCGGTGCAAACACCTTTCTCCACCCGGATGATGAAAGAATCAGGGTGTCCATGTGTCGTTCAATCTCTTCACGACCGGCCCATTCTCCGGGGATAAAGGGCTTTTCCTCGGGATCCCCCAGAGGAAGGTTTGCTGCACTGTCATACATCATCATGTGAGAAGCCTCTGATAAACGTATACTATGTTTACTCTCGAAATGCCAAGGGGCTGGTGCATTACCTGTATGTGTAACCTTGCCCCTTTCCATATCATTAGTTATAGTGAAACCCGATTATTTTCAACAAACAGACAATCGAGGTTAGAACATGGCGGCATTGGATTTTGAAAAGGGGGATGGACTCGTTCCTGCAATAGCCCAGGACTGGAAGAACGGTGAAATCCTTATGATGGCATATATGAACAAGGAGTCCTGGGATGTAACTCTGAAAACGGGAATCGTGCACTACTGGTCCCGGTCCAGGAGCAGCCTATGGAAAAAAGGCGAATCTTCAGGCAATATCCAGCATGTCAAAGAAATTCGAGTGGACTGTGACCTGGACTGCGTTGTACTGAAAATCGAACAGGTAGGGGATGCGGCATGCCACACCGGGTACCGGAGCTGTTTTTATCGTAAGATCGAAGACGGCCGCGTCATCATAGACGGGGAGAGAATATTCGATCCGAAAGAAAAATACGGAGCATCATGATATGGAGAAGAAGGTGTTGAAACTGGGTATACCTAAAGGAAGCCTGGAAAGTGCAACGATCGATCTGTTTAACCGGGCAGGGTGGAGGATCAGTATCTCTTCCAGGAACTACTTTCCCTCTATCGATGATCCTGAAATCTCCTGCGCCCTCATACGGGCCCAGGAGATGGCACGGTACCTGGAAACCGGGGTCCTGGATGTGGGGCTTACAGGACTCGACTGGATTCTGGAGAACGGTGCCGACCTGGATATCGTTTCTGATCTTGTGTACTCCAAGGTGAGTACACGCAAAGCCAGGTGGGTCCTTGCCGTTCCTTCAGATTCGGATATTGCTTCCATCGAAGACTGTAAGGGGAAACGGATTTCTACGGAACTGGTAGGGTTCACCCGTAATTACTTTAAAGAACGCAACATCCCGGTAGAAGTTGAATTTTCCTGGGGAGCAACGGAAGCCAAGGTCGTGGAAGGGCTGGTAGACGCGATAGTCGAGGTCACTGAAACCGGCTCCACAATCAAAGCTCACGGCCTCAAGATCATCCACACGCTGCTGGAGAGCAACACTAAACTGGCGGCCAACCCCGGGAGCATGAAAGACCCCTGGAAGCGGAACAAGATACGGCAGATAGCCCTTCTCCTGAAAGGCGCCCTCAATGCGGACAACATGGTGGGCCTCAAGATGAATGTACCAAAAGACAAACTCGATCAGGTAGTGGAAATTCTCCCATCTCTGGCATCGCCGACAATCTCTCATCTTCATAATTCCGATTGGCTTTCAGTAGAATCCGTCGTTGAAGAGCCGGTAGTACGGGAAATCATCCCCAGGCTGGCAAAAGCAGGGGCCGATGGAATTATCGAATATTCGCTGAACAAGATGGTGGCACGGGACGATACGCTTTAACCCTGATAGGGGAAAACACGAAAACCGTTATTTGCATTTCCATGAGTGACCGGTACGAACCGTTTCATCCCATAGCCTTGGTAATACGCTCCATCGCTTTTTCAACATTTACCCTGCTGTTAAAGGCACTTATCCGGATGAACCCTTCTCCGCATTTCCCGAATCCGCTCCCCGGTGTACATACTACACCGGCCTTGTTCAGGAGAGTATCAAAAAACTCCCAGGAATCAGTTTCTGTTATGATCCAGATATAAGGAGAGTTTTTCCCTCCGGAGCACGCATACCCTAAGGCTTCCATTTTTTTTACTATGATTGCAGCATTGGAGAGATAGAAATCGATGAGGCGTTTTACCTGCTGCTTCCCTGCCGGGGAGTATACAGCGGCAGCCGCTTTCTGCACCGGGTAGGAAACACCGTTGAATTTTGTGGTGTGCCGCCTGTTCCAGAGGGGACGTACCCGCCGGGAACCGCCTGCGGCGTCAAAGGCCCTGCATGTTTCCGGTACTACCGTGAAAGCACACCTGGTGCCGGTAAACCCGGCAGTTTTGGAAAAACTTTTCATCTCTATGGAAACTTCCCGGGCTCCTTCTATTTCATAGATGGAATGTGGGATCGTATCGTCCCGGATAAACGCTTCGTACGCCCCATCAAAGAGGATCAGTGCTTTGTTTTCCAGGGCATAATCGACCCAGCTCTTCAGCTGCTCTTTTGTCGCAGTGGATCCTGTGGGATTGTTGGGGAAGCACAGATAGATGAGGTCCGCTTTTTCCTTCGGAAGATCAGGTACAAAACCGTTTTCTTCATGGGATTCCAGGTACACAAATCTCTGGTATCTGCCGTTCTCCCACCTTCCGGCCCTTCCGGCCATGACATTGCTGTCCACGTAGACCGGATACACCGGATCGGGAATGGCAACGGTGATATCCGTGGAAAAGATCTCCTGGAGGTTTCCGGAGTCACATTTGGCCCCATCGCTGATAAAAATTTCATCCGGCTGTATCTCCGCGTCCCGTAAGGCATAATCGTTTTCCGCGATGGCTTCCCGGAGGAACGCATACCCCTGTTCCGGGCCGTAACCCCGGAAGGTCCCGGCATCTGTCATTTCGTCCACCCCGGAGTGAAAAGCCTGGATACAAGCTTCCGGGAGAGGTTCGGTAACATCGCCGATGCCAAGTTTGATGATCTCCCTGCCGGGATTGGCCTTCTGGAACTCCGCCACTTTTTTTGCAATAGTTGAAAAAAGGTAAGATGCCTGGAGTTTGTCGTAATTGCTGTTGATCCGAATCACCTGGATAACTCCTGATATATGAAATGATCTCTGGATTATACTGAATTTTCCGTGTAAATATCTATAGGAGGAATGTATGGTTGCAGTGTTAGGTGCGATGAAAAGTGAAATCAAGGAGATGTTGTCCCACATTGAGACACCTGAGACGCATGAATGGCGGGAACGTACCTTTGTCACCGGGAATCTGGCAGGCCGGGCCGTGGTTCTTGCCGGAACAGGGGTTGGAAAGGTGATGGCAGCAGTAACTGCTCAGAGAATCATCGATCTTTTTTCCCCATCCCATGTCGTATTTACCGGTATTGCCGGAGCGCTAAAGCCGGACCTTCAGGTGGGAGACATCGTTCTTGCACGGGACTGTGTACAGTGGGACATGGACGTAACCTATTTCGGTTTCAAACGGGGTAAAATCCCTTTTACCTCTTACCGGTTCATACCGGGAGATCCACTCCTTCTGGAAAGGGCAGCTTCCTTCAAACCGGATGCAGGCAGGATTCACACCGGACGGGTCGTTACCGGTGACCGGTTTATCAGCGACGCGGCACGTCCGGAATACGCCTTTCTCTCAAAAGAACTCGCCGGGACAGCGGTGGAAATGGAAGGAGCCAGCGTTGCACTCACGGCGCATATCAACGGCATTCCCTGTCTTATCACCAGGATCATCTCCGACGCTGCCGACGGGATACACCCCCTTAAGTTCCGGAAAATTCTTAAAAACGCATCCAGGACTTCCTTTCAGCTGGTTTCCCATATTCTTGCCGGAATATGAAAGCCCTTCAGCGCCTATGGAGAGCGGCGGAATTCCGGTTTTTTCCCGCAGATTCAAGATCGAAAGGCGGCAGGCATGTTGAAATCCCCCCTCCCAATCCGTATCGGTTGACTTTTTACGAGGCTCTGTCTATATTTTGATTTCGATTGTCGAACGAAGGAGATATCATGTCCAAAGCACATAGGGGTAGCGGAATTCGGGAACAGCTCAACCATGGAAGGGGAACTTGTCCTGTATGCAAACGTACCCAGATCAAGATTCCTTATGAACACGATGTAAACGGTAAAAAGATCCACATTTGCAAGCAGTGCAGAGCGGCCCTGGCCCACGGTAAGATGCAGGACGCCCTTGCTTCCATCTCATAACGGGTGGATGCCTCTTCCATTCTCACCCTGTACCTGATTTTCTTTTTTCTCGAACTCGGTTTTCAACAGTTCCTTACTGTTCTCAACAGCGCTCATGTACGGAAGCACAGTGATGCAATACCTGAACAGTTCGCAGGAATCGTCACACCGGAATCATACAAAAGCCATGTATCGTACACCCTGGTAAACAGCAGGTTCTCGATTGTAACCTCCCTGGCAGGTGCCTGTGTCCTCCTCGTGGTCCTGCTCTCCGGGTTTTTAGGATACACGGACCGGTGGCTTGGTGGGTACGGATTCCCTCCGTACATCCAGGGTATCCTGTACATCTTTTTCATCTCTCTCATATTCCGGGCGGCTGCGCTTCCCTTCAGTATCTACCGGCAGTTCAGTATAGAGGAACGGTTCGGATTCAATACTATGACGCCGAAACTGTTCTTCCTGGATGTTCTTAAAGGACTGGCACTCTCGGCAGTCCTGGGGTTTATCCTGTTATGTGCCTTGTTCTGGTTTATCGACAAAACCGGGGAACTCTGGTGGCTTTACGGTTTTATTTTTTTTACCGCTTTTCAACTCATTATTTCGGTGCTCTATCCCCTTATCATTGCTCCCCTGTTCAACAAGTTCACCCCTTTGGAAGAAGGATCTTTAAAGGAGAAATTGCTGGACCTGGCAGGTAAGCTTCAGTTTAAGACAAGCGGTATCTTTATCATGGACGGGAGCCGTCGGTCCAGACATTCCAACGCGTATTTTACCGGGTTCGGCAAGGCTAAGCGTATCGTCCTTTTTGATACACTGCTGACGAGTCTTTCGGAAGACCAGATTGCAGCAGTACTTGCCCATGAAATAGGGCATGCGAAAAAACGGCACATCGTGAAAAGGCTTCTCATCTCCCTGCCCCTTACCCTGCTTACCCTTTTCATCGTACATCTCCTCATGCAGTACGAACCGCTTTTCCAGGCCTTCGGTTTCGATGGAACCAGTGTTCATGGCATTATCATCATCCTGAGTATATGCGCTTCGCCGTTTACCTTTATACTGAGTCCATTGTTGACGGCGTGGTCCAGGAGGCACGAGTACCAGGCGGACAGGTTTGCAGTCAGTGCTATGAACGGTTCGGAACACCTGAAACAGGCCCTATTAGGGCTGGGAAAGGAAAATCTCACTAATCTTACACCCCACCGGCTGTACAGTTTTTATCACTATTCCCATCCGTCCCTGGGTGAACGGATTACCGCAATGGAGAGAATGGAGCGGGATCTCACCGGCTCGTCTGAAACCTAGGATATTTCAGGTGCCTTGTCAAAAGGGTACTCACGGACTATGATGGCGCCATGAAAGTTCCCTTTCCCTTCGGATCGTCCCGGGAAAAGACCATCCATCTCGTTGGGATCAAGGGGACAGGTATGTCCGCCCTGGCAGAGCTCCTGTTCAAAAACGGTATCGACGTAAAAGGATCGGATGTTCCGGAGCCCTTTTATACGGACCAGGTGCTGGCATCCCTGCATATACCATTTCAGAACGGATTTTCGAAAGAAAACATTGGAAATGATACCGGCCTGGTTATCTATTCCGCTGCATACGATCCGGATACCCATCCTGAGCTGGTGGAAGCACACAAGAGAACTATCGAAACCCTTCCGTACCACCAGGCCTTAGGCCTCCTCTCGGGATGGATGAAGAGCTGCGGTATAGCCGGAGTTCACGGAAAAACCACTACCACGGCTATGGCTGGTACCCTTGCCCGGGGGCTGGATCTTCCCATTTCGGTGTTGGTCGGCTCCGCAGTGTCAAGTCTGGGCGGCGGCTCCGTGTATGCCGGTGGATCGGATTACTTTATTGCCGAAACCTGTGAATACAAGCGGCATTTTCTTTCATTTACCCCTTCTACGCTGGTTATAACCAGTGTAGAGCCGGATCATCTCGACTACTATAGCGGTATGGCTGATATCACCGCGGCTTTTACGGATTATGCAATGAAACTGCCTGAAAATGGGGAACTCATTTGGTGCGCAGATGATGCCGGAGCAGCTGCGGTTGCCCGGGATGTTCTGGCCCGGCGGGAAGACCTCGTTTCTTTTCCCTACGGCGAAGAGGCTGAGGGTGATTTCAGGATTACCCGGATCGTTTCGGCACCGGGTCTCCTGGAATTCTCTCTTCAGGGTGTGTCCTTTCCCTTCCACCTACGGTACCCGGGAGTGCATAATGTTCTCAACGGGACAGCTGCATTATGCCTTGTCGCCCTCATCCTGCAAAAGATCAGAGGGGTCTGTACCCGGGAAGACTGGATGAACATGAAGGAGACCCTCGCCGGGTATACCGGCAGCAAACGCCGGAGTGAAATAATCGGAGAAGCCCGGGGGGTGCTGTTTATGGACGATTACGGGCATCATCCGACAGCCATCAAAACCACCCTCGCCGGGCTGCGCTCTTTCTATCCCGGGAGGCGGCTTATTGTGGATTTCATGTCTCACACTTATTCCAGGACCGGGGCTCTCCTGGAAGAATTCGCAGCATCCTTTGGTGATGCCGATGCGGTCATTCTTCACAAGATTTACGCATCTGCCAGGGAACAGGCCGGGTCCGGTGTCAGCGGTAAGGACCTGTGCAAAAAGATGAAACACCACCATAACAGGGTGGAGTACTTCCATGAGGTGATGGATGCTGCTGCCTGTCTTCGGGATATGCTCAGGCCGGGTGATATTTTTCTTACTCTGGGAGCCGGGGATAACTGGAGACTGGGAAAAGAACTGTACTTTCGATTTGCTGAACAATAGCAAGAGGAGTTGAATTCATGAAGAGTATGACAGGCTTCGGCTTTAGTGAATACCAGGATGAGAAAATTCATCTTAGCCTGGACCTGAAATCGTACAATAACCGGTATCTCGATGTCATCTGCAATATACCGCCCTTTCTCAACCCCCTGGAACCGGAGATAAGGGAATTCATCACCTCCCGGGTGGGCCGGGGGAGGGTGGAGGTGTTTGTGAAAATCCGGGAGTTTCAGGAAGAACTGACCATCTTTCTGGATAAACCGGTGGTCCGGAGTTATGTCGAGGTCCTTACGGACCTTGCAAAAACGGCAGGTATCGATCCCAAGATCAATCTGTCCCACCTCCTGAAAATGGAAGGAATCCTCCGCACGGATAAACGGAGAGATACCGGGTACTACTGGAACCTGCTGCAGAATTCACTGAAAGAGGCGTATACCGGTTTCGAACAGTCCCGGGCAAGCGAGGGAAACCGGACATCCGGGGATATACGCTCTATCCTGGGCGGAGTTGTCACCCAGGTAGAAATACTGGAGCTGCATGCCGCTGAAATGGAAAAAAAGATCATTGAATCGCTGAAGACACGGTTTGATCAGCTTCTCGGGGACGGGTATGATGAGTCCCGCATTCTCGCAGAAACGGCTGTTATGCTGGTAAAGCACGATATCAACGAAGAGATCATGCGGATAAAGAGTCATCTTCAGAATTTTCATGCTATTCTCGAGGCAAAGGGTCCGGCAGGTAAGAAACTCGATTTTGTGTGCCAGGAACTCGGCAGGGAGATCAACACCGTGGGTTCAAAAAGTGTGATTATCGATGTAAACCATGCAGTAGTGGAAATGAAGAACAGTGTAGAAAAAATTCGGGAACAGCTGCGCAATGTGGAATGACAGGAAGATTAAAGTCGCTGTCTCCGGGAAAAGCGGCTGCGGCAACTCCACTGTAAGCCGCCTGGTGGCAGAATATCTCGGTTTTAAGCTCATCAATTACACCTTCCGCAATATCGCAGAGGAGAAAGGAATTTCCTTTGATGAGCTATGGAGCCTTGCCCAGGGAGATCCCTCTTACGATCTCTATCTCGATAAAAAGCAGGTGGAGCTGGCAGAAGACGGTAACTGTGTTCTCGGTTCGAGACTGGCAATATGGATGCTGAAAGATGCGGACCTGAAAGTGTATATTAAAGCTTCACCGGAAGTGCGTGCCCGGCGGATACAGAAGCGTGAAGGCGGCACTTTCGAAGAGGTGTTAGCGAAAACCGTGGAAAGGGACGCCCGGGACTCGAAGCGGTACATGGCTATCTACGGGATCGATAATGATGATCATGGTTTTGCAGACCTTATCATAGACTCCGACGACAAGGACCAGGAAGAGGTCGCTGAGATCATCGCGAACGAGGTACGGGCCCTTTTAAAACGGAACCATTGATACGAGTTTACATAAAGCGTTGAATTTGCTATAGTGCACGTCATAACCAGCGAAGGAGTTTCGTGAATGATCATCCCTCTAAACCTGCTTATGAGCAATAAGGGTAATATATATGAATTGACCTGTGCCATCCTCCGCCGGGCACTTCAGATTACCGTTGCCGGCGATGAAGAAGCCGAAGAGAACGGCGGGAAAGTCGTCTCTACGGCTATCAAGCAGGTTCTCACTAAAAAAGTGGAGTACAGGCTGGAAGAATAGCAGCTTGGCCGAACCTGTTCCGGTTATAGCACTTTTTGGACCCACTGCAGTAGGAAAAACTGATCTTCTGGTGTCCCTCTTCCCCGGGGAGGGTGAGATCATCAGTGCAGATTGCATGCAGGTGTACCGTCACATGGATGTCGGTACTGCAAAGCCGGATATGTCCACCCGAAAGATATTACCCCATCACCTTATCGATGTTCTCGACCCCGGTGACCAGTACAGCGTGGGTATGTTCCTGGAAAATGCGGATGCCCTTGTACGGGAGATCTCCCGGCGGGGTCTGATACCTGTTATTTCCGGGGGTACCGCCTATTATTTCAAGCACTTTCTGTTCGGTCTGCCGGGCACGCCGAAAGCGGACCACCGGGTACGCCGGGAGATCCAGGAGGAGCTCTCTCTTCATGGGGCAGAATCGCTGTATCGGAATCTGGAGGCACTCGATCCTGCTGCTGCGGAAAACATCGAAAAACGGGACACTTACCGGATTACCCGGGCCCTGGAAGTGATCCGGCAGACGGGGAAGCCCTTTTCCAGTTTTAAACTGCCGGAAGTACCGAGAAAAGAGGTGTCGCTGCTCCTCCTGGGATTACAGCGGGAGAGAGAAGAACTGTATCGACGGATAGAGGCACGGGTAGACGCCATGTTCGAACTGGGCCTGGTAAACGAAATTAAAACCCTCATTTCAATGGGCTGTACCCGGAATGATCCTGGAATGCAGGGAATCGGGTATAAAGAGTTCATGGAGATGATGCACGGCGGCTGTGTCCCGGTAAAAGAGGTAAAGGAACTCATTAAAAAACACTCGAAACAATACGCAAAGAGACAAATCACGTTCTTCAGCAGACTTCCGGGGGTAAGATGGTTTCATCCTGATGACGAAGAGAAGATAGGGGCTTGTATACATAGTTTCACATCCGGGGAATCCTGATTCTTCCCTGGAAAGTGTTTGAAATAAGACTTTAATTGGTGTAGAATTCAAAGTTATGAAAAAGACACTCTTGTGTATTGGTTTTTACCTTGTATCGGTCGTGTTTGCCTGGGCCCAGACTGGGGAACCGGCTGCAGTACTTATCTATTCCGAAGGTGAAAGTTTTCTCATCTCCCGTGGGGATGAAGTAATTGAATATGACCTCTACCTGGATGACGTGGAAGGGTTCGAGTTCTACAAAGGTGATTTTATCAATACCGGTAACGGCACGTTTCTGGAAATCCAGCTCTATCCAACGGAAAATGTTCTGAAGATTTCTGAAAACACCAGTTTCACCATTGCCGGCAGCGGAAGCGGCGGGGGCGGTGGTGAATTCGCTATAACCTACGGCCGGGTCCGGGCTAAAGTGCAAAAACTGACGGGAAACGACACGTTCTCCATCAGGGGTCCATCAGTCGTAGCAGGGGTCCGGGGAACGGATTTCGGTTACGATTTTATAGCCGGAACCGGGGAATCTCAGGGGACCGCCCTCGCAAGAGTTTACTGTTTCGAAGGAAAGGTTGAAGTTTCCAGGTTGGAGCAGAAAGAAGAAGTGGTTGACGAAGAGGTAATCGTAAAAAGCGTAGTTGTTGAGACAGTAGTCATCGAAGCGAATCAGATGGTTACCATTCTTCCCGAGGAGTCTGCTGTACCCCTCTCTCCCAAGGCGTTGACCGAGGAAGTGAAAACGTTCTGGGATACCAACGAGTTCCGGGGTGAGATTATTTCGTATGAGCCGGAACCGGAGGTCAAGGTCGTGGAAGCACCGGAACCGGTAGAAGTCCCGGAAATAATTCCGGAAGAACCTGTTCCGGATAAACGCAGGCAGGTAAGAAAGAGTATCATCGCCAGTGGTGCCGGCTTTTCTGTGGTGGGAACCGTGATAGGCGGAGTAGGCGGGGCTATCATGTACTTCGGTGACGATATAGTTACCGGTAAAACCCTCCTTATAACCGGGAGTGGAGTACTCGGGGCGGGACTTATCACCATGATCATCGGATTGTTCGTGGGAAGATAAGGATATTCACGATTCCGGGGAATTCCAAGAACCATTGCCACTGTAGCTACGACGCAAAGCCAGAAATTGATGCTTTTCCACCATGCATTCACAGCATAGATCATAAGCACCAGTTCGGCGAAGAACACCCCAAAGGTAATGGTCATGCAGTGTACTCGAAGGAATCGATGAACCCGGCAAGTTGTTCTTTTTTTACATTGATTATGTCGTTCATGTTTCAATGCACAAACTATATCATATGATAGGCTGTTCTTTCACCCTCTCGATGGCAGATATCACCCAGTGGGTGCCCTTATTCTCCAGAATAAGCCTGTCGACGTTTTGTGTACCTGAAATTATCGGGGCCGTTTCGGTGTTGAGGTCCTGTTCTGAGCTTTGGGGCACCCATTTTTCATAACTGGCCGTAAAGGTGGTTTCATTTATTTTCTTGATAGTAAGGTTGGCAATGCCGTACACTGAAGTGCCTTCCGGAAGTTCCGGTCGGCCCTGATCCAGCCATTCCTGGGCCGGTATAATACCGCTGGTGCCTTCATAGGCCATCCGTACCCGGGAAAGAACGTATAAGTTGAGTACTTCCCGGAGCTCAGGCACTTTCACCCCTCTGCCCAGACACTGTTCCAGGGTTTCATTGTCAAATCTGTTCACACTGGTGTAAAAAAGTTCCACCACCTCCCGGGGACTCATCCCAAGGGTTACCGGAGGTTCCAGAGCAGAGCTTACGATACTGGAGATAATCCATACGGCTGCAGCAAGGGCAATAGCAGAGATCATTATTTTGCCCCGGTTGCGGTGCAGGAACACCTTCCGGTTAAAAGAACGGGTACTGGACGTTCCTATCTTTGCACCTTCCTCTTTCCGCGTTGCTTTAAGGCTTTCAGAAATTTCTTCATGTATCCCCTGATCCGCCCATTCAGCCGAAGCTTCAACCCACTCGCATAAATCCGGTGGGGTCCCAGAGGAATCCCGGAGGGAACGCATGATAAACAGGGAGACCTGTTCCTTTATCCCGATCTTTTTAAGATGGGGGGGAACTACGTTAAATTCCCGCATTTTTTCGTGAACCTCGATTTCTGTTTCTCCGGAATACGGGTAATCTTCGGTGGTGGCCAGATAGGAGAGGACCCCTAAGGAAAAGGAATTGTTCCTCTCACCCTCAAGGAGCGGGTGATTGTAATACCCGTAGACTTGAAGATTCGTGGTTTCATCCTGGAGCCTTTTAACAGACTCCATGATCTTCGGAGGAAATACAAATACCTTTCCCTGTTCTGAAAATATGATCCCGTTGGTGTGCAGCCGGTCAACCGGCAGTGAGGCACTTCTCATCCGTTCCAGAACCATGGCGAGCCTGCTGATGTACCGTATACGGTTTTCCGACTGGTCTTTAAGAAGATGGGCGAGCAGCTTTCCTTCCACATAGGGGCCGTAAAAATAGACTTTTTCTTCGATTTCCGCGGTTCCGGATATCGTCCATGGTTCAAAACGGTCATGATGGAGAATCCATCCGTGTTCTTTTTTCAGGTCCACCAGGGAACTGAGTTCCCTGGTATGTTTTGCCCGGGAAATGAAAATTCCTGTATACCGCCGGCCCTCTTTCTCGATCTCAGCTATACCGTACTGTTCCGAAATAATGCTGATTTCCATAAGAGTCACTTTTCTCCGAACACGATAGCAGAAAAAGAAGAGATTTCTGTTTTTGGGTCTTTCCAGCAGGTACCTTTCAGGCCTGCTTTATAACAGGTGTGGGTAAGAAAGGTGTCTCTATCCCACCCCTGTTCTGTTGCTACCTGGGGCAGGAGGACACCGGAATAGGTGCCGTTGCTTATATAGATTCCATGCTTCCCCACTTCGATGGAATCGATAGTATCGATCTTCTTAAGGGGAGTTAACACGGATATCTCAATATCGATATCCGAAAGCTCATCCGGAGAGAGTGGGGGGAAGCGGGGATCCTGAAACGCGCTGGCTGCCGCCATATCCTTGATAGTTTCGAAGAGTGGTTCAACCCCGGTTATACGGCCTATACACCCTCGAAGTCTTCCTTTCACGTGGAGGGTAACGAAGGCCCCACACTCTTCGAGAAGGGCCGCAGTGGGGTCATTGTAGGAAGGGGCTCTTCCCTCCAGTTTCGCGGTTATCGACTCACGGGCGGTTTTAAGGAGTAGCTCTCTATCGTGTGCGTCCAGAGTAAATTCACTCATCACCGGTTTCCTTTTTCATACCGATTGATACATAAGCTACTGTACGTTTTAGAGCACCTTTGTCAACCTCTGAAACGCCCCGGGATAATAAGAACGGTTTCATGCAGACACTTTTCATGGATAGTACTGCAACGGCACAGCCGAACCCGCAGGCTTTTACACTCCGGTTGTCGGCACCGCTCACAATAGATGCTATGAATGAGTCGGCATAATGTTCCACTGCCCCTGGTTTCGTATGGGGGCTCGCATTGGAGGAAATGACAAAGAGGGTGGTATCGATAGTTTCGCCGAACACCACATCCAGTGCCTGTGAAAGTGCCCGGATGTTCCCCTGTGAGGGAAGCCCCATGAGGATGGGGACGATAGATGCTTCAGGAAAAAGGTACTGAATAAAGGGAAGCTGGATCTCCAGGCAGTGTTCCTCCAGGTGAGGAATATCGTTCTGTATCATTGTAGTGCTGCACTCTGTTAACGCCTCCACCAGGGAACTGTCTACCGCCGTGCTGCCCAGGGGGGTAGAAAAAAAAGCGGACTCGCTTAAGGAGATAGCCTTTTCCGGGTCCCGATGGACCGGTCCGAGGAGAACGATTGTCCTGATGAACCGGTCCGAAGCCGCCTTGAATGCATGAGCGATATGCATGCCGGCATAATCATACCCTGCGTGGGGTGTTATGATTGCCTGTGCATCTGTGAAGGGAACAACGGCTTTACCCAGCAGCCGGGCAACGGTTTTTTTTAGTGTTTCCCGTTCCCCGGGGTAGAAGAGCCCGTCAACGATCGAATCACGTACCTTTTCCATGACTCATATTATGGGTTACTTTTCTGTTAATTTCAAACCGGGGAACTTAAGTCCTGCTTAGCCTTCTGTAATTTCTCTATTCTCGAAGGGTCGAGGCGGACGGCCAGGTTTTTCTCATGGGTGGGAAGAACCGTACCGGTTTTTCCTTGTTTTGCCCTTCTTAAGTATTTTACCTGGGTATAGTACAGGTCCCCTTTTCCGGACGCCTTTCCCTTGCTGTAATGAAGGGCGAGGTTTCCCGCGTCCAGCAGGGTATCCAGGGGTACTGATTTGCCGGGAATATATTTGATGAAGACATAAGCTCCGGGAAAATCCCGTGCATGGAGCCAGAAATCGTTTCCCCGTACATGGTTACGAAGGAGTTCATCGTTTTCCTTTGCTGTTCTTCCAACGAGGATCGTGAAGAGACCTGAAGTGAAAGCAAGACCCGGAGGGGAATGTTTTTCCCGTTTTGTCTTTGTCTTCCTGCCGGAACCTGCAACACTTCTTAGAAATAACTCATCGGTACTTTCACACACCCTGCTTAGGGTGTTCTCCAGTTCCGTCATTTCCGTCTCTATTTCATGCTTCTGTTTTTCAAGCCGGCCCAACCCTTTCCGTGCTTTCCTGTATTTCCGGTAGTAGTGTTCAGCATTTTCCGACGGAGAACGGGTAGGAGAGAGTTCGATTTCAAGGGTAGTCCCGGGATCGAGAAAATCCTCGGTGAGAAGTACTGTATCGCCTTTTTTTATAGTATGTATATTGGATGTGATAAGGTCGCCGAAGTGCTTATACCGTTCAATTTTCTGATACGTTTCGTTTTTATCCCTGATACGTTCCAGGGTAATGGAGAATGCAGTTTTCCGTTTTTCAAGGGCAACCTCAGCCTGGCGGCGGAGAGAAGAAAGGATGTCGGCAGTTTCGTTCTGAAAATAATAGCGTTCGACACGTTCATTGAAAGATCCGGTCCCCGGCAGATCACGAACTTCATAACCCTCGTCTTTCTGAGAAATTGTTATATCCAGGATCGCTTCGGGGTTATATTTCTTCCCGCTGATCTCTTCCCGCTTTGGTCTCCGGTAAAATGCGTCCAGGATCGTTCCGGAATCGTCAGTTACAATAACGTTCCCTGCTCCTCCCCAGAGCCGGACCCATAACAGCGTTGTTTCCCCCCCCCGGAGTACTGTCAGTTTCACGATCCTCTGCCCTCCCAGCTGACAGGCCCCGATAATTCTGCCTCCCAGAATTCGGGAACGGAGAAACTGGGCGAACCTCTGGAGCTTCTTTTCACCCTGGATTTTCCGTGAAAGTGAATGGATACGGGTATTGCCCTGTTTGAGTCCGATATAGAGGGTAAACCTCCCCCCAGGCTTATACTGTTCGAAAATAAGGCTGTGGTAATCGGGCTGGCGTATTTTCTGGATATGGCTGTTTTCTAATGCAAGTTCCTCTAATACGAGGTTTATTTCTTTCCAGTTAAGTGACATACGGCTTACAAGGCGTTGATAAACGTGTCCATATCCCGGGAAGAAAAGAATACAAGATGGATTTCCTCGGGCAGGCTGTTCTGTGAAACGAAAGCTTGTATCGTTTCGTACACGATGGGTGCAGCTGTTTCCTTGGGGAAACCGTACACTCCCGTGGATATGGCCGGGAACGCCAGGGAACGGAGGCCGTTTTCCGAAGCCAGGGATAAACTGTTTTTGTACGCTTCTGCCAGGATGGCCTGCTCACCGCTTTTCCCATCTTTCCATATTGGGCCAACTGTATGAATGACGAAACGGGAAGGAAGGTTTCCCCCTGTAGTGATAACGGCCCTTCCGGGAGGCAGGCCGTGGGGGTACCGTTCCTGGCGGATCCTCCGGCATTCCTCGAGGATGTTAGGTCCTCCCTTCCTGTGGATTGCCCCGTCCACCCCGCCCCCCCCCATGAGGGAGGTGTTGGCAGCGTTGACGATTCCGTCGAAGGCCATCTCCGTTATGTCTCCTGTTTGAACAGTGAGACGCCCGTTTAAAAAAGTTTTCATGGTCTTTACCTCACTTTTTTTCACTATACGGGTCATTCCCGGGTTTGTCTAATCCCGTTCTATGTACTTTCAGCCGTTCTATCTTGGTAAACACCTTGTGCAGCCGTTCTACTTCGGTACTGCTTAGGTGAGACCGGGCAAAGATTTCACGGAAAAACTGCTTCATATCCTGTTTTCCTGTAAGGGTGAAAAACCCGATATCCTCGAGGCGTCCTGCGACGTGATTGCTCAGATCTTCCAGTTCCATCCTCGAAACAGGGGTAAAAAGAGAACCGTCTGTACGGGATGTACGGAGAATATAGAGGATGACCTGAACGGCGTGGGAGAGATTCAGGGAGGGAAAGAGATCTGATGAGGGGATGTGGACGGCGGTATCGCAGGATTTGAGCTCTTTGTAGGTAAGTCCGTGCTCTTCGTTACCGAATACCAGGGATATTGTTCCTTTTCGGACCGGGCCGACCTGGCGTATAAACTGTTCCGGAGTAAAGGATGTGTATTTCCGAAACCTTCCTCTTCTCCGGGTAATACCCGCAGAGAGAACAGACCCCTCTACGGCGTCTTCCAGGGTTTTAAAGGATCTGGATGATTCAAAAATATCAAAAGCATGGACAGCCAGGGTACGGACCCTCCCGATATCCAGGCTGCAGGGTCCGGCTATTGCCAGTTGTGTCACACCCATTGTCTTCATAGCTCTGCATACGGCACCGACGTTTGCCCCGTCACCGGGACGGACGAGCACCACCTGTATCCGGTTCATCATTGTCACAGTCTACCTTTTAATCAACGTTGACTCTATATTGATTTTTTACTACTTTCTTTACAGGTAACATATTATGATTGAATTGAAAATAATGGGGGATGACGTATTGAAAAGACAGTCGTCTCTCGTACCGAAAGTTGATAAGAAAGTTCGGGATCTTATAGAAGCGATGTTCGAGACGATGTATGAGGGGAAAGGATTGGGACTTGCGGCGCCCCAGATCGGGGAGCTGAGGCGCCTTTTTATCTGCCAGATCCCTGATGATCAACCCCGGATATTCGTAAATCCGGAGATTGTTCAGACATCCGAAGACCAGGTACTGTTGGAGGAAGGGTGTCTCAGTATCCCCGGAGTATATGCGGAAGTCCTGCGGCCCAGGCAGGTAACGGTCCAGGCCTGGAATGAACATGGAAAACCCTTTACCATTAATGCCGACGGGCTCCTGTCCAGGGTGATTCAGCACGAACTGGATCATTTAAACGGTGTTCTCTTTGTGGACAGGCTGAATGAAAAAAAACGGCAACGGATCCTGAAAACATATACTAAGAAAGTAAGTGCTTGATGCGGATACTCTTTGCAGGCTCTTCGGATATTGCAGTACCCTCTCTCGAGGCTGTATCCCGTTCTCATGACATACGAGGAGTACTCACGAATCCGGATACCCCGGCAGGCCGGGGACGGAACATACGCGAAACACCGGTAAAAAAAAAGGCAGAGGATCTGGGTCTGTATCTCCTTCAGCCTCCGGAGCTGGATGAGGAAGCGGTATCTGAGGTGAAAAACTTAGGGGCCCACCTCCTGGTAACCGTTGCCTACGGTACGATTTTCAGAAAGCAGTTCCTCGACCTGTTTCCCAGAGGTGGGATCAATCTCCATCCTTCTCTCCTGCCGCGTTACCGTGGACCTGCGCCCCTTACTGCCGCTATTCTGGCAGGTGACCCGTTTACCGGTATCACGGTCCAGGAGCTTGCCCTTAAGATGGATGCCGGGGACATCCTTTTACAGAAAAGGCTGGAACTCTCAGGCGACGAAACAACCGGTTCCCTCATGGAAAAGGTAGCACACCTGGGAGCGGAAATGCTTGTCCAGACCATCGATGCCATGGAACAAGGGACACAAGAATCCTGCCCCCAGGATGAAACAGGGGTTTCTTACTGCTCCATGGTAACAAAAGAAGACGGTCTCATATCCTGGGAGAGTGATGCGGAATACATCAGCAGAATGATAAGGGCCTATGATCCATGGCCCGGTACCTACACCTATCATAAAGGCATCATGCTGAAAATACTGGAAGGCCGGGTTTCCAGGAGCACCGGTCACGGCCACGAAAGCAGACCCGGATTAGTACTGGGTGTAGACAAATCAGAGGGAATTCTGATACAAACACAAAAAGGCTGTCTTGCTGTTTCAAAACTTCAGCTGCAGGCGAAGAAACCGCTTTTCTGGAAGGATTTTATAAACGGCAATGCAGACATTATCGGTTCCGTGCTCGGGGAAACAGAATGATTGGTAAAAGAAAGCAGACGTTAGGTCCTCTTAAGAACGTGCGGAACCATGAATCGGATTCTACCTACCTTCGTACAGTGGTTTTTATCACCTTTGGCATTATTGCTCTCATGGTGCTTGCCGGAGTGGTATCCTTTTTTATTCTTATCCGGGGAGCCGAACAGACCATGGTCCCGGAAGTACGGGGGATGGAACTGGAAAACGCGATCATCGAAATGCAGGAGAAGGAGCTGAACGTACGTGTACAGCTTCATTATTCATCCAACCCGGAAGATAAGGGAACGGTCTTAGGACAGGAACCGGAAGCAGGCACCCTGGTAAAAGCCGGCAGAAAAATCACTCTTAAGGTATCACGGGGCGCGATTCTCGACCGTGTGGAGAATTACATAGGATGGAAGCTCCCGGACCTGGAACTCCATCTGCAGACACTCTTTACCACCTACGGACCCCTCATCAGGATAAAACGGCCGATTATCCGGATATTTGATGAGGCTCCGGCAGGTACAATCCTGGAGCAGAAACCTCTGCCGGATACCCCGCTTTCGGGAACGGTGGACCTGGAACTCGTGGTCAGCAGGGGTTCGGAAGAGGAATTCATTACCGTAGAAAAATATGTTGGTCTGAACTTCCTCACCACTCTGAACCACTTGACAGCATTTGATCTTCCCTTTGTGTTCCTGAGCAGGAAAGCGGTTGGGCATGAAGAGCCCGGAACAATCGTCGCCCAGTCACCGGCAGAAGGAAGTTCTGTTCCGAAAGGGACCCTTATCCAGCTTACCATGACCGACCCTGAGGACATTCCTGATGGATACGCCTTTGGAATCCTGAGAAGGACATTGCCGGACTATCCGCTGCCTGTGGAAATGCGGCTGGAGGCGGTAAGTCTGCAGGGAGAAAAACGGGAAATCTTTACCATGAACCATCCCGGCGGTGTTATCGCCATACCCTACCTGGAAGAAGAGAATACCCTCCTCATCCTTTCCGTGTTCGATGAAGAGATTATCCGTTACACCGTCCGGCCGGTGGATATCGAGGAGTAACGGAATAACCGGGTTAATTGACAACAGTATTTCCCTTTGATATAGTTCTTTCAGCTGCGAGCGTCGTATAACGGTATTACCCAAGCTTCCCAAGCTTGAGACGGGGGTTCGACTCCCCTCGCTCGCTATAAAAACACTGGTGCCACAGGCTTTGGGGTTTTATTGTCTATGGGTGTCGAACTGCGTCGGCTCTGCAAGTATCGACAGTAATCTTCTGTATCGATTATACTATTCCTATGAGACCGTTCGTTTCGAAAAGGTCCTCAAGGTTTCTCTTTTTGAATTTTCTGTTCCTTCTATTTGCTTCAAATACCGGTGCCCAGACCCTTGATCATTTCGGCATCGGGAGTCCCGAAATGCAGGTCCTCGATTCCGCGCTTATCGAAACCGGGAAGGTGCCGTCTTTTTTTTCCCGTCCTTTTTCAAATTATCACTATTTAAAGGAATTACAAAGGCTGGATCGGAATTCGAAAAAACTGCCCGGATATTACAACCAGGTTTTTCATGACATCCGGGGATTACTGAAAAACCAGGAATCTAAAAAAGTTTTTATCAAACCGCTTCTGGACAGCAATGTAATGCTTCAATACCTAAGCCATGAAATGTCCGAATTCGATAAATACTTGTATTACCGCAAATCAATAGAGGAAGCGCCTCTTCTAGGCCTGGGCTTTTCCGGCGGAACCTCCCACGTTATGGGAAAGATGTATTTTGATTTGAGGAGGGATTTCTTTTCCAGCCATACACCTTCTGAATTCACTAACCTGCCGCTGGGAGAAGTAGTCTTACAGGAATTCGATTTCAATTTTCCCACAAGAGGGTATGTCATTATCGGAAATGAATATGCTGACATCCTCATAGGCCGGGACAGAATCCGGTGGGGACCGGGATACCGGGGGTCCCTCGTTCTGTCAGACAGCCCGCCGTACTACGATATGATAAGCTCCTCACTCCATCTTCCGAATTTCAAGTATTCCCTCGTTTATGCCTCCCTGGAAAGCTATCTGACAGCCGATGAATACATTCTACAGTCGGAACGGAGTAATACCGGAGCCATCAGTTTCCGGAAACAGAATACAGACCAATATAAGACACTGGCAGGACACCGTATAGAGTTCCGGCTTTTCAACCGTGTTAATATCGGTCTTACGGAAACCATCGTCGTCGGAGGCCGGGTACCGGAGTTAGCCGAACTGACACCGATGATGTTCTTCCACAACGTGTACGGGGAAAATTATTCGAATGTGAATATCGGCTTAGATATAGCCGTTGTTCCTCTTCGCAAGGTGATGCTGTACGGCGAGTTCATGATAGAGGATATCAGACACGCTTATGAGAGTGAAATTTCCCCTCCCGATTCATTTGGCTCTATGGCGGGCATCCAGTTCGTCCATGCACTGGGCGGTGGGGCCCTGGATGCCAGGCTTGAATGGGTCCATATTGATCCCTGGGTATACAACCGATGGCAGCCTTATTCGATATTCACTTCCAGGAAAAAATTCCTCTCCCCCGCTTCAGGGCACAATCAGATTCTCGATTTTCCTACCGGGTATTTTCTTGGGCCTGATGTTGAGTCATTATTCCTTCAGCTTTCTTGGAGCAGGTACTCTTCCATCGATGTCAGACTCAATTATGAATATCGCCGGAAAGGGAGAATTTACCTGGACCCCCTGGATCCTGAAAGTGATTTTGTGGAACGGCTCAACGAGGACCTGGAAACTCCGACAGGTACTCCTGTTATTTCCCATATTGTGGGTTTGGGGGGGGATATAAACGTACGCTCCTGGCTTAAGTGTTCTCTCGATCTGTCCACTGGAAGTCGCAGGAATGCATCGCACATTCCCGGTAATGACTATCCGTTTTTCGAAGTCCGGTTCAATTCGACATTCACCCTTTTCTGAACTTCTCCCTGCCCGGCCATGGGGTTTTGCTAACGGGTAAACTCTGGTAGATTGACTTTACGATGAAAGCAGCTGGACGCATTGTCCTTCTTCTCCCGGTGATTATTATTTTTGCTGTTGCCTGTGTGTCCACCGATGCTTCCAGGCAGCTTAACCGCAGGACCATAGCTTCCCGAACTGCGACTGTGAAGATCGTCAATGTATCCCAGTCGCCTAATCTCTATCGCCCCTGGGAGATGGAGGATTTTGAGACCTTTTCCGGTTCCGGGGCCGTTCTGAAAGACGGTACTATTATCACCAATGCCCATGTTGTTTCCAACAGCAGGTACCTCACCGTTCTTAAGGAGAACGATCCGAAACCCTATGAAGCGGAGATACTTTACGTCGGTCATGAGTGTGATCTTGCACTCCTCATGGTGAAAGATCCGGCTTTTTATATCGGCACCACCTGGCTCGAATTTGAAGAAAAGGTACCGGACCTGAACAGTGTCGTGACAACCTTTGGGTACCCGTTAGGAGGAGAACGGATATCCATTACCAAGGGTGTCGTTTCCAGGATCGAAATTGAAACGTACATTCATCAGTGGAAATCGGCTTTTATCCAGGTCCAGACCGATGCAGCTATAAACCCGGGAAACAGCGGAGGTCCGGTAGTACAGAACGGAAGGATTGTAGGTATCGCTGTCCAGGGGTTGAGCGGGGCGGAGAATATCGGGTATATGATTCCTTCTCAAATTGTGAATCACTTTCTCGATGATGTTTCTGACGGAACCTTTGACGGTTTTCCGGACCTGGGGGTGGCCTGGGCCAATTTGGAAAACCCGGATTATCGTGGGTACCTGGGGATGACCCGGGGACAGACAGGTGTGCTGGTAAAGAATATCCTTCCCGGGTCAAGTGCAGACGGCTATATTCGTCCCGGGGATGCCATACTCGAGGTGGAGGGGACACCCATCGGCAATGACGGCAGCATCATGTTTGAAAACGGCAGGATCATGTTCACCTACCTCATCGATGACAAACAGGTAGGCGACTCCGTTGTTATCACCCTTTTGAGAAAAGGCGGGAAGAAGAGTGTTCAGGTTCCCCTTTTCACGTTTTCCCTGCGTATACCGAACTACTATGAATTCGAAAAAAAACCGCGATACCTGATTTATGGGGGCATTGTATTTCAGCGTCTCAGCCTGGAGTATCTCAACATGTGGGATGAGTGGTGGGACAAAGCAGATCCCCTTCTCCTCTATTACTTCAATGACAACGTGAGCGACAATATCTTTCCGGAACGTGAAGAGTTCGTTGTCATAAACAAGATCCTCCCGGGCAGTGTCAACCTGTACATGGCAAATGAAGTGGATGGAGTGGTGGATACGGTAAACGGGATTCCTATCCACCGCCTGGAGGATGTTCTTAAGGCTGTGGAACACCCGGTAGAGGGCTACACGGTGATCACCCTGGATAACTCCCCCAGGCCGATCGTACTGGATGCGGAAGAGGCGGAGAGGACCCATGCAGATATTCTGAAACAGTACGGGATTGCTTCCGACCGGGAGCTTAACTGATGATCCCGGAAAAAGTGAGAGAAACCTTCTTTGTTATGCTCATCATGTTTTGTACTGTCATTGGTCCGGTCTGGGGGGAAACAGGGTATGCGGATCATGTCGTACAGGTCCATGTGACCAGGCAGTCCTGGGACCAGCGTGCGCCCTGGCAGAAGTTCTCTCCCAAGACGGATGTTATTTCCGGTACGGTTGTACCGGGAAACCGCATTCTTACGGAAGCATACCCCCTGGCGGACCATCTGCTCATCCAGGTGTCGAAAGGGGGAGAGATACAGAAAACCATGGCCCGGGTTTTTCTGAAAGATTACAATACCAATCTGGCTCTCCTGGAAGTGGAAGATCCGGGGTTTTTTCAGGATCTTGATCCGGTGGCATTTTCACTGTCCGGAATTCCACAGAAACCTCTTACCTCCGCTGTCTGGGAGAACGGGGGCGAACTGAGAACGTATAACGCGGAATATCTGCGGACCTACGTAAAATCCTACAGGAACAACGGTCTTACCCTGTGTCACCGGATGACCACGGATCACTCCGGGAGCGGCAGGAGCGAGCCAGTGTTCGACGGTGAAGGGAACCTGGCGGGCATTATCTCAAACCCGGTCCAGTCCGACGGCTCGGTTGAGATTATTGCAGCGGACAGTATCATTCGCCTTTTAAGGGATCTCGAGGATGGTCTTTATCAAGGCATACCTTTTTTCTGGCTGGAATATGCTCCTCTGAAGGGAGATGTTCACTTGAAGCGGTTCCTCGGTCTTAAGGAATCGGACGAAGGGATCTATATCTCCAGAATTCCTCCGTATTCCAGCGGCAGTGATGTGCTGCGGCAGGGGGATGTTCTCCTGAAAATCGATGGATACGATATCGATGATCTGGGGACTATCACCTTTCCGGAGTATGGCAAACTGCACTATTCGGCTGCCGTGTTTCTCCGCCATCAGGAAGGGGACACGGTCAAATGTCTCGTAGCGAGAAACGGAGTGAAACAGGAGATACGTTTTTCTCTCAAGGCAATACAGCGGGAGATGTTCCTTATCCCTCCGAACAGCAGTGATGTTCAGCCGGGCTATTTTGTGTGGGGAGGACTGCTGTTCCAGGAATTGACGAGAGATTATCTGACATCCTACGGCCGTTCCTGGAGACAGGATGTGGATATCAGGTTTCTTCACTTGTATGACACCATGGAAGCATATCCCGATGATGAGCGGAGGAGTATAGTCATTCTCTGCAAAGTGTTTCCCGATCCTGTGAATGTGGGATATCACACCTTAAGGAACCTGGTCCTCCTTACTGTCGATGGTATTCCGGTAAAAGATTTGCGTCACGCGAAGTATCTTATCGATTCTTCCGGGGAACCGTACACGGTATTTAAATTTGCCGGACACACTAGCGCGGTGTTACGCAGGCAGAGAGTAAACGAGGTGAACGAAGCTCTATTAAACCGCTATTCCATCCAGGCGGCGGAATACCTTCCTTTGGAAGGATGGGAAGTTAAAAATGAAGACCCAGATTGACGTCTACCGTCATCTTCTTGCCGTCCACCCGTTCCCCCACCAGAGGAAAGTGGAGGTAAATTCTCAGGTAATCGACACCTAACAAATTGAGGTAAACCCCGAATCCGGTGGAACAGAGGAAACCGGATTTCAGCACTCCCGGATCTCCGAAATAATTACTGTAGTATCCTGAATCGAAATAAGAAACCACTCCCGGAACAGCGCTTTTGAGGCGAAGGGCAGGGAGATTCACCCTGATTTCCATATTATTGACCAGTTTGAACCGGGTATCATAGGTATATTCTTCGAATCCCCGTAAGGTTCTGCCTAACCCGTTTCGCGGCCTGGTTCCCCCGAAGGACTGCATAACGAACATGGGAATGTTATGTCCCACTGCGTAATCTACTATAAACTGATCGCCTGCATATACGCTGAAGAGGTTTTTCTCCCGGTCAGGAGCTGCGTCGAAGAGTGTATAGAACCCTTTCAGGGTGCCGCTAAACCGAAGAAAGTCCACATCGGTTTTCCATGCCGTATCAGGGAGGTAGGGATCCCACTCCAGGGATAGCTCACCGTAAAATCCTTGTTTTGTCTGGTGATTCTTGTTTTCATCCATCAAGTTAAGGGAGATCCCGGTAAACAGGGAATTACTCCACACCCCTTCACTGTCGACGAATACAAGGGCAGCCTGGTAGTCTGTGTGTTCCTGAACTATCTGCTGTGCCTCTGCAACCGGTGTACCCCATATCACCCGGCCGTCCCGGTACATATCGTATCTTCCCCGGTAGAAGAGGAACCCTTCCAGGAGGTTTCTGCCCTGTTTCCGGTTCCAGAGAAATCCCTGACGGATTCCGGGTTCCCATTTGAAAATCCAGGCATTGAATTCCATCTTATCGAATTGGGAGTTCGGCAGCGCCGGACTCCCGTCGGCGTATCTATACAGATTAAAGCTCTCATAACCGCCCCCTGCAGTTACCTGCAGCAGCGTATCTCTCTCGGGAAGGAACCGGAACCCTTTGTACCCCAGAGTAATATCCGCACCTGTGGGCAGCAGGTCCAGGCCCCAGAGGAAATACCATCGCACTCCTGCGAGCTTCCAGTAGAAATCACTGTTCTTTTCTTCTGCCTGCACTTGTAAACCGCAGAAAATAACGAACAGCATGATGCAAAGTACGGATTTTCGTAACATCGATCTCTCCCTCTTAACGGCAATTATAACCATTTCCCGGGAAATGTCTAACCGGATTATGCACTTAAGATTGCAAATACAGAACAGTGCAGGTACAATACCTGTATATCATGAAATATAAAGTGATGCATCTTGAAAAACCAGGTGACCGTCATGGAGGGAAATATACCTTGTATCTTCTCCCGAAGGGTCCGGGAACGGAAGATTTCATCGTTGTGTACCCCAAAGGACTGGAACGGGGTATAAAAAAACTTATCATCGAATACCCCGCCCGGATTAAGGGGTATACCGGCCTGGATCCCGATGCAGTCGAACAGGTAAGGGACAATTTTAAAGAGAAAACAGACATCGTTCTGAACCGGAAAAAGAGCAGGGGCTCAAATCTCTTTACATCCGGGGTTATCATCGGCGTATTCGGACTGCTGAACTGGTTCATCCCGGATCCGGTTCCCCTGGTGGATGAGCTCGGGTTGACTTTGCTGGGAGCAGCGTTGGCCCTCTATGGTGTTAATCTCCGGCGGAAAGGGTACGAAGTATCCGGCAGGAGGGCGGAAATCGCAACGCGGGATATCTGCGCCATGGAGTATGAGGATGATCCCCTCCTTTCGAGGATTTTCATGTCGATCCAAACACGGCATGATCCTCTCCGTCGAGGCAGCCTGCAGGAAGAGGGGGAAGTGGATCCTATAGAAGCGGAATCCCTGTGGCTCGCACAGTACGGGGACATGGAAACCCTCGTGTCGATAGAAGGGTATTCCAGGAAGGAACTGGAATCGTTCATGCGTATGCTGGATGAACTCATGTCCATGGGCACCCTGGCCGCGCTGGATCGTGGTAATAACCGGTTTACCCTTCACCGGAAAATCCGGAAAAAAAGAAAACTGCAGCGGACAATTGGACTGTCGAGAGAGAGTATCGATGTGTACCTGGCATTCTACCGTTCAATCGAGGATTTTCTTGTCCTATGAGAACCGGAGATAAAATCTGGTGGGCCTGTTTTGTCCTGTTCGTCCTGCTCATGGTGGTGATCCGGTTCTGCGGACCTTCCTTGTGAGAGGGATCAGCGTGATAACAAAAAGGATCCTCTGTATGGTAATCTTCCTCCTCGTTTCCGGGACGTTCTTGGCTTCCCAGGAACAGGAGAAAGAAACCGTTACCATCGCCAGTTTTAATATCCGGATCTTTTCCACGGGTACGATGACTATGCCGGCAGGATCGTCTCCGACCATAGACCGGTGTGGGCGGAATTCTCAAGGTACTGAACGGATGTGAAAAAGAGAATGGGCAAAGTCCTTTTCCGGACTCAAATCATCAATCCTGCGATAATCCCCGTTTACACTCACAAGGGGGAGTGAAAGGTGCCGTATGTGCCGGTCCCTGTTTTCTTCATCTGCCAGGATATAGAGGTCTGCAATTATGTCGTCCCCTTGCAGCTCCCTCACAAACAGGTACACATCCGGGGCATGATCTGAGTTCCGTTTTTTCAGGATCACATTGTTTTTCATATGCCTTTCTATTCTTATAATCGGCAGTTGTCGCATCATGGTTGACGTGTTATCCTTTCTCCCTGAGGTTGCAATATTGATTTAGAACCTCAAATGTAATATATTCAGACAACCACACTATACAGTTCGGTACAAGGAGAATGATATGGCAGATCCGCACGAAGCTGATAAACTTATCGAAGGACTTGTTGCCCGGGCACGAAAAGCTCAGGCCGTGATAGAGTTCATGACCCAGGAACAGGTAGATGTAATGGCGACTCGAATAGCATGGTCGGGGGTCAAACCTGATTTTGCGAGAAAACTCGCCAAAATGTGCGTAGAAGAGACTGGAATGGGTGTAGAAGACCACAAATACGCGAAACTGCAGGTAAAGGTAAAAGGGACCTTAAGGGACATGAAGGGTCAGAAATCCGTCGGTGTAATCGAAATCGACAGGGAAAAAGGATTGATGAAGATAGCCAAGCCGGTAGGCGTCATCGGTGCTCTCATTCCTGTTACCAATTCGGAGGCAACCCCTTTTGTTAAGGCAATCAGCGCCATCAAGACGCGGAACGCGGTTATCATGGCGCCTCATCCCAGGGCTGCAGGCTGTAACAAGGTTGCTGTGGACCAGATGAGAGCAGTACTTAAAAAACATGGATGGCCGGAAGATCTTATCCTCAATGTCGATCCTATTTCAGTGGAAGCAAGCAAGGCACTGATGAAACGGTGTGATCTGATCCTTGCAACCGGTGGTGCAGGCATGGTAAAAGCCGCCTATTCCAGCGGAACTCCCAGCCAGGGTGTTGGTGCCGGAAATGCGGTGTGTATCGTAGATGAAACGGCGGATCTTAGCGATGCGGCTGACAAGATTATGCGTTCCAAGGTGTTCGACTATGCAACAAGCTGTTCCACAGAGAACTCTGTAATCATCCAGGAAGATGTGTACGACACCATGGTAAAAGAATTGGAAGCAGTAGGGGGCTACCTGGTAAAAGCCGATGAAAAGCCCAAGCTCCAGGCTGCAATGTGGGACCCGGAAAAGCATGTCTTAAGCCGCGACATCGTTGCCCAGGCCCCGGAAAAGATAGCCGCGCTTGCGGGCATCGATCTGCCGGCAGGAAAGAAATTTTTCATGGTGGAAGAAACCGGTGTCGGTCCGGACTATCCCTTCTCAGGTGAAAAACTTTCAGTTACCACTACACTGTACAGATGGAAAACCTTTGACGATGCCATCGACCTGGTGAACAGGATCACCGATTATTCAGGTGCCGGGCATTCCTGCGGTATCCACACCATCAACGAGAAGAGGATCAAGGAACTCGCCCTGAAAGTAAAAACATCCAGGATCATGATCCGCCAACCCCAGTGCCTGGCGAACAGTGGAGCATGGACAAACGGTATGCCCATGTCCATGACGTTGGGATGCGGTTCCTGGGGAGGCAACAGCGTATCCGAGAATGTTACCTGGAAGCATCTTCTGAATGTCACCTGGGTGTCCTACCCGATTACGTCAACCGAACCGACCGATGAAGAACTCTTCGGTACGATCATGAACGAATAAAATTCGACCTTCTGCGGCAGAATCGTACCCCGGTTCTGCCGCTTCTCTTGTAACAACCACCGGTTTTGTGTATAACCACACCTATTCAAAAGAAAATAGCGGAGATTATTATGACCAATAAAGAAGCTGTACAGAAAGCGAAAGAGAGAAGGGGGCAGATGCTCCTCGGCGGTGGTGAATCGAGAAATGAAGCCCAGCATCAGAAGGGTAAACTGTTGGCCCGGGAGCGGCTCGATCTGCTCCTGGATGAAAACAGCTTTGTAGAACACCAGCGGTACATGAGGGGACGGAGTTCGGAAATGGGACTCGGATCAAAACGGTTCGACGGTGACGGAGTTATCAGCGGTACCGGAACAATGGGTGGTAAACGGGTGTTCCTCTTTGCCCAGGATTTTACCATCCTCGGAGGATCCCTCGGCGAAATGCATGCTGAGAGGATCGTCGAAGCTCAGCGTCTTGCCCTTAAGAACCGCACCCCTTTTATCCAGATAAACGATTCCGGCGGTGCACGCATCCAGGAAGGCGTACTCTCCCTTCAGGGATATGCAAAGATCTTCCGGGCGAACACCCACGCATCCGGTGTGATTCCCCAGTTTTCCCTGATACTAGGACCCTGTGCAGGAGGGGCTGCATATTCGCCTGCAATTACGGACTTTATATTCATGGTGGACAACATCAGCAGTATGTATATTACCGGCCCCCAGGTGATCCGGGCGGTAACAGGTGAAGAGATCAGCCAGGAAGACTTAGGCGGTGCAGGAGCCCATACAGCGAAAAGCGGAAATATCCATTTTCGATTTTCCAGTGAACAGGACTGCATGACTACCGTGAAGAAGCTCATCAGCTACTTTCCGTCGAACAACGGTGAACTTCCTCCACGGACGGTCTCTGATGACCCGGCGGACAGGAAAACTCCGGAGCTGGAAGAGATCCTTCCGGAAAACCAGAGGAAGCCCTACGATATCAAAGATTATATCGGGCACATCTTCGACCAGGGAAGTTTTATCGAAGTCCATGCCGATTACGCACCCAACGTGGTCGTCGGGTTCGCCAAGCTCAACGGACACACTGTGGGAATATTTGCCAATCAGCCCAAGTTTTACGCTGCAGCCCTGGACATCAACTCTTCGGACAAGGCAGCCAGGTTTATCCGTTTCTGTGACTGCTTTAATATTTCCATAGTGACCCTGGTGGATGTTCCGGGATTCCTTCCCGGGGTGAATCAGGAACACGGCGGTATCATCCGCCATGGTGCAAAAGTGCTGTATGCCATTGCAGAAGCTACTGTGCCGAAGATATCCCTTATTATTCGAAAAGCTTACGGCGGTGCGTATATTGCCATGTCCAGCAAAGCCTTAGGGTACGACAGGACGCTTGCACTCCCCACTGCACAGATCGCAGTGATGGGCGCCGAAGGTGCGGCAAATATCATATTCCGGAAAGAGATCGACGGTGCCGGCAATCCCGACGAGATCCGGCAGCAGAAAATCGATGAGTACAAGGATTCGGTGATGAATCCTTTTGTTGCAGCGGAACTGGGATTTGTCGATGATGTTATCGATTTCGAAGATTCCAGGATCGAGCTTATCCGGTCCCTGGAGATGAACCTGGGCAAACAGGAAGAGCGGCCGAAAAAGAAGCACGGAAATATTCCGTTATGATCAGGTTTTTCCGCGGTACAGCTCCACGATTGATCCTGCCGGTGTTTGCCATGGTATGACTGTCATTGTATTGACCGATATGCATGGGCGTTACACCTTTCCCCCTTCTTTCAGGGAAAGGATGCGCCGTTCGGATGCCGTGTTCCTGGGAGGGGATATCACCCATTTCGGTGTGCCCGGTGATGCCGTGCCCTTTCTCACGGAACTTAGGCGGTACAACAGTGCTATCCTGGGAGTGGCCGGCAACTGCGATGCTCCGGAGATGGAACGCTACCTGGAGGCGGAAGGGATCGGCGTACACAGCCGGTGTACGATGTTAGGGGATGTTTCGGTTCTCGGCGTCGGCGGTTCTCTTCCTGCCCCGGTCTTTACCCCCCATACTTTTTCAGAAGAGGAATACACGCGGATCCTGGAAACTGCTATGGGCCGGCGGGATAGCGGACCGGACATTATTATCTCCCATCAACCTCCTTTCCGTACAAAACTGGACCGTGTTACAGGGTTCCGTCATGTAGGATCCAGGGTACTCCGTGAGTTCATCGAAAAGACAGCACCGAAACTGGTGTTCTGTGGTCACATCCACGAATCTTCAGGTGTGGATACCCTGGGGACTGCCACCCTGGTAAACCCGGGGCCCTTCCGGGAGGGCCGTTACGGAGTGGTTACCCTGGAGCGAGGTGAAGTAACGGTGGAACTCCAGACTCTCTGAACCTTAATAATCCGGATGATCTGATAGAAACTCCTGCACTTCCCATAGTGTAGGGATGCCGGAACGGGCACCTTCTTTTGTACACCCCAAGGCGGCCGTGGCAGATGCGCGAAGGAGGTTTTTCCGGATGTCCATCCCCTGGGCTACACCGAGGGCAAATGCTCCGTGAAAGATATCCCCGGCTCCTGTTGTGTCCACGGACTGTACAGGGAAGGCCGGCAGGTATTCCTGGCGGCTGCCCTGCTGCCACACAAGCCCCTGATCCCCCATGGTGACAACGGCGCAGGGTGATATTTCGGCAAGACGGGAGCACCCGGAACGGGGATCCGGACACCCGGTATATTCCCGGGCGAATTTCTCAGAAGCAACAAGGTAGTCAACCTTTGAAGCCAGAAGTTCCGTACCCCGGTGGAGGGAGCCTGCATCCAGAACGGTGGGGATGCCCAGGGACCCGGCATTATTCCGGAGGGTCATGGAGAGATGCGGTTCGTGGCCGTCAAAGAGAAGGACACCGAAATGCGTCGTATCGATGGTGATTGAGTCTGCAGAGAGGGGAGGGGTGCCCTCTTTGTAGTTGATTACCGTACGGTCTCCACCGGGTTTGACGATGATTGTAGAGACAGGAGTGGGCCGGGTGCCCCGGATGATGAAGTTGGTCTTTACACCATGGAACAGCAACTCGGAAAAGTGAGCTTCCCCGCCGAAATCAGTTCCCAGGTAAGCTGCCAGTGCACTGGAACCTCCTAAGTTGACTGCCGTTACCGCGGCGGTTGCCGCAGGTCCCCCTCCACAAGTGGTCATCCTCCGGGCAAAACATTTTTCGTTTTTTTCAGGGTGATGGTCCACGAACATGGTTATGTCGAATACTGCTGAACCGACGCAGAGGAGATCGATCATTCCGGCTTCCCGGATAGATGGATTACCGATTTTATTGTATAATATTTCATAACGATATCATTATATAACAGGGGAGCGGCTATGAAAATCGCAATCGACAGCTATTGTTTTCATCGTTACTTCGGTGAAGTCTACGACAACCAGGAGAAACCCGGCAAAACCATGACCTACGAGGATTTTTTGTCACTCTGTGTAAAACTGAAGGTTGACGGGGTCTCCATGGAAACCTGCTTTTTTGAAAGTACCGATGAATCGTACTTGAAGAAGCTGAAAGAAGTAATCGATCAGGGGAATCTGGAAGTTGTCGTCGCCTGGGGACATCCCAACGGCCTGGAGGGGGGGAAGAATACCGATGCCCTGGAAGATATGAAAAAATACTACCGGGTATGCGAGATCCTTGGAGCGAAGGTACTTAGAGTAGTGGGATCATCCCTTGCTTTTCGAAATGACCCCCACGAACCCCAGATCAAAGCCCTGGTAAAGCTGTTTTCAGATCCTGCGAAAGAGGCAGGCGACAGGGGAATACGGCTTGCCATGGAAAATCATTTCGATTTTACCGTCGATGAGATCGGCGAGATCATCCGGAAGATCGATTCTGATTACTTCGGCATTACCTTTGATACGGGGAATGCCCTGAGAATCGGCGACGATCCGGTTACCTTCGCCAAGTATCTTGGGAAGTATGTGTTTGCCACCCACACAAAAGATGTTAAACCGCTGTACGGCGGAAACCCAAAAGACTGGTACTACTTTGCCTGTGTTCCTGTCGGGGACGGTGTGGTCAATATCCCCGGTATTGTAAAAGAACTGGGAATGATGGGGTACAAAGGGCTCTATGCCATCGAAACGGATTACCTCCACCCGGATTACAAGGATGAGTTTTCGACGGTGAAGAAGAGTGTTGCATACCTAAAGAGTGTGAGAAAGAGTCTATGAGCGGCTTTCATGAGATCCAATATGGCAGGTTACAGGGGAAACAGGTCGGCGTGGGTGTGCTGGGATATGGCTTCATGGGAAAAGTGCACGCCAACGGGTATGTAAAGATTCCCTATTCCTTCGACCGGCCTGCCGCGTGGCCGAAGCTGGTTGCCATGTGCGGTCGGAATAGAGAAAAGACGGCGGATACAGCCTCGCGTTTCGGATTCAAAGGGTACTACACAACGTGGCAGGACATGGTGCAGGATCCGGATATAGATGTGTTTGATAACTGCACTCCTGACAATCTGCATGCAGAACCGTCCATCGCTGCACTGGGAGAGGGGAAACACGTTATATGTGAAAAACCCCTTGCCATGACGGTGGAAGAAGCGAAACAGATGAGGGATGCTGCGGCCGGGGCGAAGGGTAAGCATATGCTGTGCCACAACTACCGCTTTTTCCCTGCCGTCCGGTTTGCCCGGCAGCTTATCGAAGAGGGAAGAATAGGGCGGATCTACCAGTTTCACGCACGGTACCTGCAGGAAGTTGGTCACGATCCCGGTACATCCATAGAAGGGACATGGTATGCAGCAGGTACGAAATCCGGTGTTCTTTTAGGTATTGGATGCCACATCATCGATATGGCCCGTTTTCTCGCAGGAGAGATCACGACTGTCTCGGGTATCGTAAAGACTTACAATCCGAGGAGGGCTCTCTCCGGAGGCGGGGAAGAAACAGTCAGGGCCGATGAGGACAATATCGCTTTAGTGGAGTTCGAGAGTGGAGCCGCAGGCACACTGGAATCATCCGGTGTCAGTACAGGCCGTAAAAACCGGCACACCTGGGAAATCAACGGGTCCAAAGGGAGTATTGCCTTCGACCTGGAAGATCCGAACCATCTCCATGTCTGCCTGGCCGAAGGTGACCCGCGTCTTAAAGGATTCACAAAGATCTCCGTTACCGGAGGGGGGTTCCCGTTGAGTACGCCATACCTGCCGCCTGGGCACAATGCCGGATGGGAGTATGGACATGTACATGCCCTGCATCACTTCCTCGACTGTTTGGTCAACGAAAAGCCAGTAGAACCTTATGGTGCGACCTTTGAAGACGGGTACCGGGTTCAACTGATCATGGATGCGGTTCAGAAATCTTCGAAAACGGGAGAGCGAATCGTACTGGATTATCATTAAAGCCGTTTAATTCTTTTTCGTTCCCTGTCAATGTTTACGTGTCATCCCGAACCCTATCAGACGTGCCGAAGATATCTTCAAGAATGCCATTCACGGTACCGGTTTCTCTGTTTATATCCTCTCCTTTCATCCAGGTCAGATAACGCTGCATCAGGTAATCCACATACAAAAGCTGCTCTTCTCTCTTTTTCAGATCGATTCCGAACATCCTCTTTGTAAATGAAATCATCAGTCCCGGCATAAGAACGGCAGACATCATCTGCATTAAAGAAGTTTCCACTATTCTTGTATCATTCCCGGACGATGATGATACCATTAAAGCAATAACTCTTTTAATAAACAAGTTGAGTTTTTTAGTAAATACTTTACTATATTGAGCTGAATATGAATTATCAAAGAGTAGAACCTTCATGATATTTGGATATTGTATTGAACCCAGCAGTATAAACATAAGAAAGACTGTGAGTAAAGAACAAACATTTAAATCATTATATGTCATTATTGTTTCTAAATCTTGTGAAAAATGATTCAAGATTCTCTTGGAAGTCTCTTTAAGCAACGATTCCTTTGTACCAAAATAGTAGTT